>NZ_JAFEHE010000012.1:0-148983 GCF_016887925.1 Pseudomonas sp. MIL9
CTCGCTGTCGTTGGCTTCTATAAGAATGCCACCGTGGCGCACAGACGCCTCGGCTTGGGCGAGTCCATTCAATTACATGCCCTTTTATAGCCTCGCCCAGGCTCCGCATACCCTCTCCTACCCCCCAAGGGATATATACGCCGCAAAACCCTCATTGTTAGTTTGGCCCCCGACGCACTGATTCATCACTGCAAGGGAGCCCGCCTCGTGAACGACAACCAGCCAAGCGATATCGAATTCTGCAACGTGGTCAAACGCTACGGCCAGGTACAGGCTGTCAGTGGTTTGAATTTCGCCGTGCGGCGCGGTTCGTTCCATTCTTTCCTCGGCGGCTCGGGCTGTGGCAAAACCACCACCCTGCGCATGATCGCCGGGTTCGAACAGCCCACCAGCGGTGAAGTGCGCCTGGCGGGCAAGAGTGTGGCCGGCGTTCCGGCCTTCGAGCGGCCGGTGAACATGGTGTTCCAGCATTACGCGCTGTTCCCGCACCTGACCGTGGCACAGAACATCGCCTATGGCCTGCGCTATCGCACCCCGCGCCCCGACAAAAAACAACAGCTACGCATGGCCGATGAAGCCCTGGAAATGGTGCGCCTGAGCGGCTTCGGCCAGCGCAAACCGAGTGAGCTTTCCGGCGGCCAACAACAGCGCGTGGCCCTGGCCCGGGCACTGGTCAACAAGCCCACCGTGCTGCTGCTCGATGAACCGCTGGCGGCACTGGACCGCAAGTTGCGCAAGGAGATGCAGTCGGAATTGCTGCGCTTGCAACGTGAGGTCGGCATCACCTTCGTGCTGGTCACTCACGACCAGGAAGAAGCGCTGTCCATGAGCGACAGCATCAGCGTGATGCACAACGGCTCGATCATCCAGACCGCCACCCCGGAACAACTGTACGAAGCTCCGGCCAGCCGCTACGTGGCCGACTTTATCGGTGAGTCCAACCTGTTCAACGGCACCGTCCGCCATCTGAACGGCAGCTCGGTGGTCCTGCGCACCGAGCAGGGACTGGAACTCACCAGCCCGCTGACGCCCACCGGCAAGGCCCTGAGCGCGAACGCCGACGGCTGCATCGCCGTGCGCCCTGAACTGATCAGCATTGCCGGTGCCAGCGCCGACATGGCGCGGGAGGTGACCCTGCAAGGCTGCGTCGAGGACCGCATTTACCTGGGCAACACCACCGAATACCGCGTGCGCACCCAGGCCTTCGGCGTGGTCTGCGTGCGCGTGCCGCGCCAGCAGGACCACGGCGCCAATGCATTCGAACACGGCGCGGCTGTACGCGTCGGCTGGGATCACGCCAATGGCCTGGCCATGGCGTTGTAAGTCGTCGATTCGTTTCATCAACCGGATGGGGAGCGTGCTATGGACCAGAAGACCTTTATCAAAACCCTGCGCAGCTGGCAGAACGGCTCGATCAGTCGCCGCGACTTTCTTGGCCGTACCGGCCTCGGAATCGCCGCGGCGGTGGTCGCCACCCATATGCCCGGCCTGCTGACCTCAACGGCCGAGGCCGCCGAGCAGGGCAAACTGGGGGATCGCCTGTCGCTGGCGACCTGGCCGAACTACCACAGTCAGGAAAACCTCGACGCGTTCGCCAAGACCACAGGTGCGCGCGTATCGATGAGCGTGTTCGGCTCCAACGAAGAAATGCTCGCCAAGTTGCAGGCCGGCGGCAGTGGCTGGGACGTGCTGGTGCCGACCAACTACACCATCAGCACCTACGTCGGCCTGGGCTTGATCGAGCCCCTGGACCTGTCGCGCATTCCCAATTTCGATGCCTCGGCGTTCCAGCAGAAGTTCATGGCCCAGGGCACGGTCGACGGCAAGGTCTACGCGGTGCCGAAGAACTGGGGCACCACCGGCATGCTCTACGACACCGGCAAGCTGAAGAACGGCCCGACCAGCTGGAAAGAATTCTGGGCCGCCGCCCAGGGGCCTGCCAGTGGCCGCACCATGGTCCACGACTATCAACTCACCGCCATCGGCAACGCCCTGAAAAGCTTCGGCTACAGCTTCAACTCCCTGGACCCGAAAGAACTGGCCGATGCCGAAAAACTGCTGATCGAAGTCAAGCCACACCTGTTCGCCATCAACTCCGACATCCAGCCGTCGATGCGCAGTGGCGACGCCTGGCTGGCCATGTCGTGGACCGGTGACGCCTCGCAGCTGCATCGCGACAACGCGCAGATGCAGTTCGAGCTGGGCAAGGAAGGCGGCGAGCTGTGGAGCGACTTCTTCGCCATTCCGAAAAACTCGGAGCACAAGGACGCCGCCTACGCCTTCATCAACTACCTGCTCGACCCGCAGCACAACAAGCTCGAAGTGCTGAGCCACGGCTACCCGAGCGGTGACAAGCGAGTCGATGCCCTGCTGCCGACGGCCATGCTCAGCGATCCGATCATGTACCCGGCCGCCGAAGCCCTCAGCCCACTGGAATTCGGTGCGGCAGCGACGCTCACCAGCCCGGCCCGCGCCGAACTGATGGCCCGTTTCAAATCCGCCTGATCACTTGCCATGGCCAACGAGGAGTCGCCCATGAATGCCGCCGCCCACCCGCAAACGGTGCAGCCGGGCAGTGCCCTGTCAGTCGAGGTGCGCCCACGGCGCAGTCTCGGCCGGCGGATCACCCTGCTGATGCTCTTGCCTTCGACCCTGTGGTTCCTGCTGCTGTTACTGATGCCGCTGGTGATCATCCTGGTCTTCAGTTTCGGCGAGCGCAGCGCCGTGGGCGGGTATGCCGGGGGCTTCACGCTGGCCAACTACCTGAACCTCGGTTCGCGGGCGGCGGCGTTCGGCAACACGCTGGTGTTGGCGCCACTGGGCACCCTGGTGTGCCTGGTGGCGGCCTACCCGCTGGCGTACTTCCTCGCCGTCAAGGTCAGCAAAAACCGTTCGCTGTTGCTGACGCTGGTGATCGTGCCGTTCTGGACCAGTTTCCTGATCCGCACCTACGCGTGGATTTTCATCCTCAGCGGCAAGGGCATTCCGGCGCTGCTGGCCAGCCTTGGCCTGGAAGATGTGCGGCTGATCAACACGCCCTGGGCCGTGCTGATCGGCATCGTCTACGGCTACTTGCCGCTGATGGTGTTCCCGATCTACGTCAGCCTGGAAAAACTCGACAAGCGCCTGCTCGAAGCCTCGGCGGACCTGGGTGCCAGTGCCTTCGAGAGCTTTCGCAGGATCACCCTGCCCCTCTCGGCACCGGGGATCATCACCGGGGTGATGCTGGTGTTTATCCTGCTGATGGGCGAGTTCCTGATCCCGGCCATTCTCGGTGGCGGCAAGGTGTTCTTTGTCGGCAACGCGCTGGTCGACCTGTTCCTGCAATCGCGCAACTGGCCCTTCGGCAGTGCGCTGGCGATGACCCTGGTGGCGATGATGTTGCTGATCATCGGCCTGTATTTGAAGCTCGTGGCGCGCTACGGCGGCCGCCCTGCCGACGGAGGCCTGTGACATGTGGCTGCGCAGCTATTCGACTTCGCTGTACCTGTTTCTCTACGCGCCGATCGCCCTGATCATCCTGTTCAGCTTCAACGCCGGGCGTAGTGGCCTGGCCTTCGAGTGCTGCTCGGTGCAATGGTTTGGCCGTGCCTTCGACAACCCGTTCATCATGGAAGCCCTCGGTCACAGCGCCTTCATTGCCTTCTGTTCGGCGGTGCTGGCGACGCTGTTCGGCACCCTCGCGGTGTTCGGTCTGCAGCGCGCCGGACGCAAGGTTCGCCTGCTGTTCGATGCCCTGACCTATTGCGCGATCATTGTCCCGGGCATCGTCATCGGCATCTCGACCCTGATTGCCTTCATCAGCCTGTTCGACCTGATCAACCCGCTGCTGGCGAGCTGGATGCCCAGCGTGCCACGGTTGAACATGGGGTTCTTCACCGTGATCGCCGCGCACTCGCTGTTCACCATGGCGCTGGTCATGGTGATCGTGCGCAGCCGTGTCGACTCGCTGGACAAGGCGCTGCTGGAAGCCTCCGCCGACCTGTACGCCCCGCCCATGCAAACCTTCTGGCGGGTGACCCTGCCGCAGATCAGCCCTGCGATCATGGCCGGGTTCCTGCTGGCGTTCACCTTCAGCTTCGACGACTTCATCATCGCCTTCTTCGTCGCCGGTTCCGAGACGACGTTGCCGATCTACATTTTCTCTTCCATCCGCCGCGGCGTGACGCCAGAGATCAACGCGATCTCGACGGTCATCATCTGCGTGTCGCTGGCACTGTTATTCACTTCCCGCTCTCTGCAAAACCGCCAGACCGGCGTTCAGGAGTCGCACCATGCGTGATCAGCTATACATCAACGGCGAGTGGGTCAGCCCGGACCTGGGCGGCTATCTGGAGGTCGTCGACCCGGCCACCGAACACGTATTCCACCGGGTGGCGGCCGGCACCGAAGAGGACGTCGACCATGCCGTGCGCGCCGCCAGGCGCGCCTTCGACAATGGCTGGAGCCAAACCACCGGCGCCGAGCGCGCGCAGTGGCTGGAGGCCCTGGCCGATGAACTGGAAAGTGGCCAGTCCGCGCTGGCGGAACTGGAGGTGCGCGACAACGGCAAACCCTTGCCCGAAGCGCAGTGGGACATCGGCGATGCGATCGGCTGTTTTCGCTATTACGCCGGCCTGGCCCGTGAACTCGACGAACAGCAGGACCAGCCCCTGGCATTGCCGGACGCCCGTTTCCGCTGCCGTATCCGCCACGAGCCGATTGGCGTGGCCGGGCAGATCATCCCGTGGAACTACCCGCTGCTGATGGCCGCCTGGAAAGTGGCTCCAGCCCTGGCGGCGGGCGCCACGGTGGTGTTGAAGCCGTCCGAGCTGACGCCATTGACAGCGCTGGAGCTGGCCGCCGCCGCTGACCGTATCGGCCTGCCGGCGGGCGTGCTCAACGTGGTCACCGGGCTCGGCGCCGAGGCTGGCAGCCCGCTGACCGAGCACCCCGGCGTGGACAAACTGGCCTTCACCGGCAGCGTGCCCACGGGCGCGAAAATCATGTCGGCCGCGGCCCGTGACATTAAGAACATCAGCCTCGAACTGGGCGGCAAGTCGGCGTTCATCGTGTTCGACGACGCGGATGTCGAAGCTGCCGTGGAGTGGATTCTGTTCGGAATCTTCTGGAACCAGGGCCAGGTGTGCAGCGCCACCTCGCGCCTGTTGGTGCAGGACAGCATCGCCCCGCGTTTGATTGAACGACTGGTGGAAGAAACCCGCAAGATCACCATCGGCCCGGGCCTGGAGCCGGGCGTGCTGCTGGGGCCTCTGGTCAGTCAGGGCCAGTACGACAAGGTGCTCGGTTTTATCGATCAGGGCCTGGCCAGCGGTGCGCGCCTGCTCACCGGCGGCCGCCGGCCAGCACATTTGCCAGAGGGTTACTTCATCGAGCCGGCGATCTTCGACGAACCGGGACACAGCAGCATTCTCTGGCGCGAAGAAGTCTTCGGCCCGGTGCTGTGCATCAAGCGCTTCAACACCGAAGAACAAGCCGTGCAAATGGCCAACGCCAGCCGCTTCGGCCTCGCCGCTGCGGTGATGAGCGCCGACCTGCAACGCAGCGCACGGGTGGCCAACCAGTTGCGCGCCGGGATTGTCTGGGTCAACTGCTCGCAACCGACCTTCGTCGAAGCGCCGTGGGGCGGCATGAAACACAGCGGGATCGGCCGTGAGCTGGGGGAATGGGGCCTGCACAATTATCTGGAGGTCAAGCAGGTCACCGAGTACGTCAGCGAGCAACCCTGGGGCTGGTATTTGAAGTAAACAGACCGACCGCTTCGCGAGCAGGCTTGCTTCCACAATGTGATCTTCAACGACCTCAAAAACCGAGGTTGCTCACGGTCCCTGTGGGCGCTGGCTTGCCCGCGATGACGTCGGCACCGCCCACAAAACTGTCGACCGCCAGGCCGCCGTTGCGAACAGTCTCGCTCCCACACTCGTCGTGAAGGGTTAAGATGAAACGCCCTTCAATACACGACGGAGTTGATCAATGCGCATTGCTTTGCTGTCCGATGTCCACTTGTCCGTCAACGCGATCCCTTTTCCCGTCGTGGATGCCGATATTGTCGTGCTCGCCGGAGACATCGCCCGGCCGGCTGCCGCCATCGAGTGGGCCAAAGCCTGTCCTGCTCCGATCGTGTACGTCGCCGGCAATCATGAGTTTTATGGCAGCGACCTGACCTCCACCTGCGAGCAGTTGAAACGGTTGTCCCAAGGCACAGCGATTCACGTATTGGAGCGCTCGGAGTATGTCCACGACGGCGTACGGTTTTTGGGCTGCACCTTGTGGTCTGACTATCGTTTGTTCGATGACGCACAGGACCGGGCCCAGGGCGTAGACCTGGCGACGGCGCTCATCCGCGACTTCAGCCACATCAAAATCTCCCCCGATTTTCCCGACCTGTTCACGCCGGCCATCTCCCAGTTGATGTTCCTGCAGACCGTCGCCTGGCTGGATGAATGCTTCAGCCGCGACAGCGCCCTTCCCACGGTGGTGGTTTCCCATTTCGCGCCGACACGCTCGAGCATCAGCCCGGCCTTCGCGAATTCACCGATCAATTCGAGTTTTGTTTCAGACCTCGAACAGCGGATCAAGGACTGGCAGCCGGCGCTTTGGTTGCATGGCCACACCCACGGGAGCTTTGATTATCGAGTGGGCAACACCCGCGTCATTTGCAATGCCCGGGGCTACGCAAAAAATGGCATCAATGAAAACCCGGACTTTGATGATGCCTGTGTGATTGAGCTGGATACCTGACGCGTCAATCATGCGCGCTGAGGGTCGTCCCTATTCGACATTCAGCTGCTTTCACGCCATGGCCGCCGCACGCGCGTGGTACAACAGCCCTGTCTACCAGGACGCGCGCAGTATCGGCTTGACCGCCCCACCCGGGTGGTATTGAGTCCACGAACCACGTGATCACAGCAAACACACTATGGGGGTCCATCTCGTGAGCAATAAGCCCTACGTCCCACCCAAGGTCTGGATAAACGACGCCCCGTCCGGCGGCCAGTTCGCCAGCATCAACCGCCCAACTGCGGGCCCGACCCATGACAAGGCGTTGCCGATCGGCAAGCATCCCCTGCAGCTTTATTCACTGGCCACACCCAATGGCGTGAAGGTGACCATCCTGCTTGAGGAACTGCTGGCGCTGGGCAAAACCGGCGCCGAGTACGACGCCTGGCTGATCCGCATCGGCGAGGGAGATCAGTTCTCCAGCGGCTTCGTCGAGATCAATCCGAACTCGAAGATTCCGGCGCTGCTGGACCGCAGCGTCGAGCCGCCGATCCGTGTCTTCGAGTCCGGTTCGATCCTGCTTTACCTGGCGGAAAAGTTCGGCGCCTTCCTGCCCACCGATCCCGCAGGGCGCACCGAAACCCTGAACTGGCTGTTCTGGCAGATGGGTGCGGCGCCCTACCTGGGTGGCGGGTTCGGGCACTTTTACGCCTATGCGCCGGAGAAGTTCGAGTACCCGATCAACCGTTTCGCCATGGAAGCCAAGCGTCAGCTGGACGTCCTCGACCGCCGTCTTGCCCAAAGCCCGTACCTGGCCGGTGACCGCTACACCATCGCCGATATCGCGGTCTGGCCCTGGTACGGCCAGTTGGTGCGGGACAAGGTGTACTCGGCTGCCGAGTTTTTGTCTGCGCATGAGTACACCCATGTGCAACGCTGGGCCGAGGAGATTGCCAACCGGCCGGCGGTCATTCGGGGTCAGCGTGTCAACCGGACGTGGGGGGATGAGGCGAGCCAGGTGCCTGAACGGCATCAGGCCGAAGATCTGAATTAACCGCGCCCGCTAGCCACCGCCTCAAGCAGCAGCGTCCCAGTCGGCGGCAAGGTCGACTGGGACGCTTGCCAACGACATGACCATTACGCCACGGAAGAGGCGGTCGTTCCGGAATCAGGGCCAGCGTCCCGATCAATCCGCCTGCACGGTGACCTGATGCTGCTCACCCAGGCCGGTAATGCCCAGGCGAATGGTCTGGCCGGGGCGCAGGAAGACAGGGGCAGGCTTGATCCCCAGGCCCACGCCAGGCGGTGTGCCGGTGGAAATCACATCGCCAGGTTGCAGGCTCATGCATCGACTGAGGTAGGCAATCAGCTGTGGCACAGTGAAGATCAATGTCCGCGTATTGCCTTGCTGGTAGCGGTGGCCGTCGACCTCCAGCCACAGGTCCAGCACATGGGGATCGGCGACTTCATCGCGGGTCACCAGCCACGGGCCGAGCGGGCCGAAGGTGTCGAAGCCTTTGCCCTTGTCCCAGGTGCCGCCGCGCTCCAGTTGCCACTCGCGCTCCGACACGTCGTTGATGACGCAATAACCGGCGACGTGCTCCATGGCGTTCGCCTCGTCGATGTAGCGCCCGCCTTTGCCGATGACCACCCCGAGTTCGACTTCCCAATCGGTCTTGAGCGAGCCGCGCGGGATCTCGATGTTGTCATTGGGGCCGCCGATGGCACTGGTCCATTTGCTGAAGATGATCGGCTCTTTCGGCACTTCCATGTTCGACTCGGCCGCATGGTCGGCGTAGTTCAAACCGATGCAGATAAATTTACCGACCTGCCCGACACAGGCACCGATCCGTGGCAGCCCTTCAACGAGGGGCAAGCTCAGCGGGTCGATGGCCGCAAGCGCCGCCAGGCTGTCCGGGTACAGGACCTGTCCGGCGATATCCGGCACATGACCCGAGAGATCGCGGAGCCGATTGTCGGCATCCAGCAGGCCGGGCTTCTCCGAACCTTTTTCGCCATAACGCAACAGTTTCATGGGGTTCTCCTGCTTGATCGAAAAATACTGACCGGTTTCAGATGCTCATGCCGCCATCGATGACATGCACACCACCGGTGGTGTAGCTGGACGCGTCGCTGCCCAGGTACAAGGCCAATCGGGCAATTTCCTCGGGGCTACCGATACGCCCCATCGGCTGGCGGTCGAGGAATTGCTGGTAGACCCGGGTTTCGTCGACGCCCTGTTGTGCCGCCTGGGCCGAGATACGCTGGCGCAACGACGGAGACTCCACGGTGCCGGGGCAGATCGCGTTGCAGCGAATGCCCTGGCCGATGAAGTCCGCCGCGACGGCCTTGGTCAGCCCCACCACCGCCGCCTTGCTGGCAGCATAGGCGAACCGGTTGGGTACGCCCTTGATGCTGGACACCACCGACGACATGTTGATGATCGAGCCGCCGCCACGCGCCAGCATGCCCGGCAGAAACGCGCGGATCATCCGGTACATGGCGGTGACATTGATGTCCATCGAACGCGCCCAGGCCGCTTCGTCGCACTCTAGGATGTTGCCGCTGTGCACGTAGCCAGCGCAGTTGAACAGCACATCCAGGCCACCGATACGTTCACAGGCCTGGCTGATGGCGCTCGCCGACGTCACGTCCAGCGTGAGGGCGGTGATGCCTTCGACACCTTCCAGCGCGCGGATATCGATATCACTGGCAAACACCTCGGCACCGGCCCGGGCAAAGGCGATGGCGCTGGCCATGCCGATGCCCTGCCCGGCCGCCGTGACCAGCACCCGCTTGTGTTGCATGTTCATGCTGTTTCCAGTTTGGCAGTGGCGATGGCGACTTTCGGGGACCGGCCGAGCATCGAGGCGGGAATGGCCAGGATCAGCCCACCGCTGACGAACAGGCACAGCGCCAATACGTAAGTGCCATTGTTGATATTACCGGTGAGGTTTTCCGCCACGGCGGTGATCATCGAACCGGTGAAGCCGGACAGGTTGCCGAAGGCGTTGATCATGCCGATACCGGCCGCTGCGGCGACGCCGGACAAGACTGTCCCCGGCAGGGTCCAGTAAATCGGCATCAGGCTGAGAATCCCCGAGGCGGATACGCTAAGAAACAGCACGGACAGCACCAGGTTGTCGGCGAAATAGGCGCTGAGCATCAGCCCCAGGCCACCGATGAACGCCGGAATCGCCGCATGCATGCGTCGCTCTCCGGTACGGTTGGAGTGCCGCGCATTGAGCAGCATCGCGACCACGGCCACCGCGTAAGGAATGGCGGTCAGCAAACCGATGTGCAGGCTGTTGGTGATACCGGTGCTCTTGATGATCGAAGGCATCCAGAACGCCAGGCCGTAAAAGCCGGTGTTGAAGGTCAGCAGGATCAGGACCAGCAACCACACCCGCGGATTGAAGAACACTTCGCTCAGGCGTGAAGCCTTGCCCTGGTTATCGGTTTGCAGATTGGCCTTGAGCATGGCCTTTTCTGCCGCGGACAGCCATTTGGCGGAATCGATGTTGTTCGCCAGGCAGACGATCACGACGAACGCCATGATGATCGAAGGAATGCCCTCGATGATCAGCATCCACTGCCAGCCGGACATGCCGTGCACGCCTTGCATGCTGTTCATCAACCAACCGGACAGTATTCCGCCCAGGGTCAGGCTGATCGGCATGGCCATCAGGAACCCGGACATCACGCGGCTCTGGCGGTGAGTCGGAAACCAGTAGTTGAGGTACAGAATCACCCCTGGGAAGAAGCCCGCTTCACAAATGCCCAACAGGAAGCGCAGCATGTAGAACATCGTGCTCGATTCGATGTGGAACACGCCCGCCAGCGGCACGGTGAATGCCACGGCCATGGAGATCACGGCCCAGGTCAACATGATCCGGGCGATCCAGAAGCGTGCGCCGAAGCGATGCAGCAACAGGTTGCTCGGTACTTCAAACAGGAAATAGCCCCAGAAGAACATACTGGCGCCCAAGGCGTAGACGGTGTTGCTGAATTGCAGCTCGTTGAGCATGTCGAGCTTGGCGAAGCCGATGTTGACCCGGTCCAGATACGCGGCCATGTAGCACAGGAGCAGGACGGGAAGGATGCGCCAGATGACTTTGCGGTAGGTCCGGTCTTCAAAGTCTTGTTCGCTGGCTTGCGCCTGCGCGGGCAAATGCTCGGATATGGTTTGCATGGAGGTAACCCCTGGGCATGTGGACATGCCTGATTGTTTTTATCGAATGGGTTACGCCGAGTGAGCGGTTCACTCGGCGGTGATGCCGGCTACAGCGCCTGGGTGGTTTTCTCTCCGTTGACCAGGCGCGTCAGCCCCAGTGGATTGCGGTTTTTGAGCGCCTCGGGGAGCAAGGCGTCGGGGAAGTTCTGGTAGCACACCGGGCGCTGGAAGCGGTCGATGGCCAGGGTGCCCACCGAGGTGCCACGGGCATCGGAAGTCGCCGGCCAGGGGCCGCCGTGAACCATGGCATCGCAGACTTCCACGCCGGTGGGATACCCGTTGACCAGCACGCGGCCGACCTTCTGTTCGAGTACGGCCACCAGGTCGGCAGATTGCTCCAGCTCCGCCGGTTCACCGATCAGGGTGGCGGTCAGTTGCCCGCGCAACCCTTGCAGGGCCGCCAATAGCTCAGTCCGGTCAGCCACCTCGACCACCACGGTGGCCGGGCCGAAGATTTCTTCCTGGAGCAATTCGTTGCCCGTCAGCAACAGGTTGACATCCGCCTGGAACAATTGCGCCCGGGCCTGATTGCCTGCCTGCGCCTGCCCGGCCAGATGGGTGATCTGCGGATGCGCGAGCAAGGTTTCGCAACCGTGCACATAACTGCGCAGGCCGCCGGCGTTGAGCATGGTTTGCGCCGGCTGATCGGCCATCAGGGCACTGAGTGTCTGTACGAAGCGGGTGAATGCCGCAGAGCGTATGCCGATGACCAGGCCGGGATTGGTACAGAACTGCCCGGCGCCCATCACCACCGACGCGGCCAGCTCGCTGGCGATACGCTCGCCACGTACTTGCAGGGCCTCGGGCAAGACCAGCACCGGGTTGATGCTGCTCATCTCGGCGAACACCGGGATCGGTTGCGCACGTGCAGCCGCCATGTCACACAGCGCCCGGCCGCCCTTGAGCGAGCCGGTGAAGCCGACCGCCTGGATCTGTGGATGCTTGACCAGCGCTTCACCGACGCCAGCACCGAAAATCATGTTGAACACACCCGCCGGCATCCCGGTTTTCTCGGCGGCACGAATGATCGCTTCGGCGACCCGTTGCGCCGTCGCCATATGCCCGCTGTGGGCCTTGAACACGACCGGGCAGCCGGCAGCCAGCGCGGCGGCGGTGTCACCACCGGCGGTGGAGAAGGCCAAGGGAAAATTACTGGCGCCGAACACCGCCACCGGGCCGATGCCCAGGCGGCATTGACGCAGATCGACTCGCGGCAAAGGTTGGCGTGCCGGAAGCGGCAGGTCGATGCGGGCGCCGTAGAAGTCACCGCGCCGCAACGCCTGGGCAAACAGACGCATCTGACCGCTGGTACGGGCTCGTTCGCCCTGGATACGGGCGGCTGGCAACGCGGTTTCCTGGCTGACCAGGGCGACGAAATCATCGCCCAGCGCATCCAGTTCAGCGGCGATCGCTTCGAGAAATTGCGCCCGGCGCTCGGCGGACAGATTGCGGTAAATCGGGCTGGCCTGGGCGGCAGCCGAGGCAGCGGCGTCCACTTCCTCGACCGTAGCCTGAATGAAAGCCGTGGGCAGTGGTTGCCCGGTGGTCGCATCAATGCTGTGCAGCACCACCGACCCGGCGGCGCTACGGCCACCGGCGATGAAATTGTGTCCGGACAGTTCGGGCATGACAGTCTCCTGACCCTGATTGGAAGCTGGTCGATACTCTACTGTCGCGAACCGATTCTTTCCCAATGGCATTTTTGGATTAACCGATAACGAAACGTTATCGAAAATCGCGTTTTTTTGGCAGCGGCCAGCCCCGCAGGAGCCGGCACGTTTCAATTGGCCGTATCGCTGGCCAGCCGCGCGTTTTCCTTGAGGATCTCGGCGAACTCCAGGGCCGCACCGAGCAGATGCTCGCCCTTGCGCGTGAGGATCCCGTAGTCCTGTGGCACCAGGTGCAACGGCGTATCCAGGGTTTTCAACTGTCCGCTGTCGAGCAGCGGATTGACCATGGCGTTGGGCAGCATCCCGATCATCGCCCCGCGTTGCAGGACCTGGAGAAAGGTCTGCATGGAAATGGTATCGACGGTGTTTTTCGGCATCCCTACCCCGGCTTCGGCGAAGGCCAGCTCCATGCGTGCGCGAATCGGCGTGCCGACCGGGTAGAGAATCCAGGGCAAATCCACCAATTGCTGCAACGAGGTCGGGCCAGCGCCGGCCAATGGATGACGGCTGTTGACCACGATGCAGAACGGCTCGGGCGCCAGTGGCTGGAAATCATAGCGCTGCTGCTGGCTTTGTTCGGTGAAGCGGGCAACCGCCAGATCGAGCTTTTTCTCTTCGAGCATTTCCATCAGGTGATTACTGGTTTGCTCCACCACTTCAATCGACAGCAAGGGCCAGCGTTGCTTGATCTGCAGGATCGCCTCCGGCAGCGCCACCGCCGTGGCGGCAAAAATCCCGCCGACCTTGAGGTGACCATGACCGCCCTCGCGCAGACTGCCGATCTGCTCGACGAACGAGCGGGCATCGTTCAGTGCGATCTGCGCGTAACGCAGCACATGCTCGCCCAGCGCCGTGGGCGGCATGCTCCGCGGCTGGCGTTCGAACAGGGCAAAGCCGAGCAGGCTTTCGATTTCCTTGAGCATCTTGCTGATGGCCGGCTGGCTGAGGTTCATCTGCTGCGCCGCCAGGTGCATGTTGCGCGTGCGCCCCAGCGTGTCGATCAGCAACAGATGGCGGAATTTGAGCCAGCCGCAGACGCTGGAGAAGGACAGTTCTGACATGGGCATTCCCCGAAGAAGCAATAACCGGAAGTTATCGAATACTGAATATATCTCATTGGAGTTTATCGACTGGCCGCCCTAGCGTGAAGGCTTTACGAACCAGGAAGATTCCTCATGTCGCTACTGCTTACGCCTGAAAACACCCTGCCGGTCGACGGTGTGGCCGGTACTCTGATCGGCCGCGCCTGGGTTCCCGGCCAGATCGCCGGGCCATCGCCGATTGTCCTGCGCGCGGACGGTGTGTTCGATCTGTCGGACCGTTTCGCGACCTTGAGTGACTTGTTGGAATCGGACTCGCCGCTGTCGGCCGTACGCCAGACTCCCGGCACCTTCATCGCCAGTGTCGAGGCCCTGCTGGCCAACACCGGCCCCGATGCTGATCCGACCAGGCCTTACCTGCTGCCGCCCCTGGATTTACAGGTGATCAAGGCGGCCGGTGTCACCTTCGCCGCCAGCATGATCGAGCGGGTGATCGAGGAGCAGGCCGGCGGTGACGCCGCAAAGGCCGAAGCCGTTCGCGCCACCGTGCATGGGGTCATCGGTGACAACCTGCGTTCGATCGTGCCCGGCTCCGAGCAGGCCATGCGTTTGAAAGCCTTGCTGATCGAACAGGGCATGTGGTCGCAATACCTTGAAGTCGGTATCGGTCCGGACGCGGAGATTTTCACCAAGGCCCCGGTACTCGCCGCCGTCGGCAGCGGCAGCCGCATCGGCATTCACCCCGGTTCGCAGTGGAACAACCCGGAACCGGAAGTGGTGCTGGCGGTGAACAGCCGTGGCCAGATCCATGGCGCAACCCTGGGCAACGATGTGAACCTGCGGGATTTCGAAGGCCGTAGCGCCCTGTTGCTGAGCAAGGCCAAGGACAACAACGCTTCCTGCTCCATCGGGCCGTTGATTCGCCTGTTCGATGAACACTTCAGCCTCGACGACGTGCGTGCCTGCGTGGTCGACCTCGAGGTGCAGGGCGAGGACGGTTACCGGATGCAGGGCTCGAGCTCCATGAATCAGATCAGCCGCGACCCGCAGGACCTGGCCAGCCAGACCCTCAACGCCAATCACCAATACCCTGACGGCTTCCTGCTGTTTCTCGGTACTCTGTTCGCCCCGACCGAGGATCGCGATCATGCCGGAAGCGGCTTCACCCACAAACTCGGCGACCGGGTCAGCATCAGCAGCCCGTTGCTCGGCAGTCTGCACAACCGCGTCACCCACAGCTGTGACGCCGAGCCCTGGACCTTTGGCGTGAGCGCCCTGCTGCGTAACCTGGCTGCCCGAGGACTGCTCGCTCGCTGAAGCGACCACAGATTGTCGATTCATCCAATGACAAGAGAGACCCGATCATGAGTGACATTCCAAAACGCCGCCTGCGCAGCGAGCAATGGTTCAACGACCCTGCCCACGCGGACATGACTGCCCTGTACGTCGAACGCTACATGAACTACGGCATGACCCGTGAAGAGTTGCAGTCGGGCCGCCCGATCATCGGTATCGCCCAGACCGGCAGCGACCTGACGCCGTGCAACCGCCATCACCTGGAACTGGCCCAGCGGGTCAAGGCCGGCATTCGTGACGCCGGGGGCATTCCCATGGAGTTTCCGGTGCACCCGATCGCCGAGCAATCCCGTCGACCGACCGCCGCGCTGGACCGTAACCTGGCCTATCTGGGGCTGGTGGAAATCCTCCACGGCTACCCGCTGGACGGCGTGGTGCTCACCACCGGTTGCGACAAAACCACCCCCGCCTGCCTGATGGCCGCCGCGACCACCGACCTGCCCTCCATCGTCCTGTCCGGCGGGCCGATGCTCGACGGTCACCACAAGGGTGAACTGATCGGCTCCGGCACCGTGCTCTGGCACGCACGCAATCTGATGGCGGCCGGGGAAATCGATTACGAAGGCTTCATGGAAATGACCACCGCAGCATCGCCTTCGGTGGGCCACTGCAACACCATGGGCACCGCCCTGTCGATGAATGCACTGGCCGAAGCCCTGGGCATGTCGCTGCCCGGCTGCGCAAGCATTCCGGCGCCCTATCGGGAACGCGGACAAATGGCCTATGCCACCGGCAAGCGCATCTGCGAACTGGTGATGCAGGACGTCCGCCCGTCACAGATCATGACCCGCGAGGCCTTCGAGAACGCCATTGCCGTGGCCTCGGCACTGGGTGCCTCAAGCAACTGCCCTCCGCACCTGATCGCCATCGCCCGGCACATGGGCGTCGAATTGAGCCTGGATGACTGGCAGCGCATTGGCGAAGACGTGCCGCTGCTGGTCAACTGCATGCCGGCCGGCAAGTACCTGGGCGAAGGTTTCCACCGCGCGGGCGGTGTGCCGGCGGTCATGCATGAACTGCAAAAAGCCGGGCGACTGCACGAAGACTGCGCCACGGTCAGCGGCAAGACCATCGGCGAAATCGTCAGCGGCACCCTGACCAGCAACGCCGACGTGATCTATCCCTTCGAGACCCCGCTCAAGCACCGCGCCGGTTTCATCGTGCTCAGCGGCAACTTCTTCGACAGCGCGATCATGAAGATGTCGGTGGTCGGCGAGGCGTTCCGCAAGACCTACCTGTCCGAACCCGGCGCGGAAAACAGCTTCGAAGCACGGGCCATCGTGTTCGAAGGGCCGGAGGACTATCACGCGCGGATCGACGACCCGTCGCTGGATATCGACGAACGCTGCATCCTGGTGATTCGTGGCGCTGGCACCGTGGGCTATCCCGGCAGTGCCGAAGTGGTGAACATGGCCCCGCCGGCGGCACTGATCAAGCAAGGCATCGACTCCCTGCCCTGCCTGGGCGACGGGCGCCAGAGCGGCACTTCCGCCAGCCCGTCGATCCTCAACATGTCGCCGGAAGCGGCGGTCGGTGGCGGCCTGGCGTTGCTGAAAACCAACGACCGCCTGCGCGTCGACCTCAACGCCAGATCGGTCAACCTGCTGGTCGATGAAGCCGAAATGGCCCGGCGCCGCGCCGAGTGGACGCCGAACATCCCCGCCTCGCAAACCCCCTGGCAGGAGCTTTACCGCCAACTGGTCGGGCAACTGTCCACCGGCGGCTGCCTGGAACCGGCGACCCTGCACCTGCGAGTCATCGCCCGCAGTGGCGGCGAGCCTCGGCATTCGCACTGACGGGTCGCTGCACGGCTCTGCTGTCCCGGCACCGGCCGGGTTGGCAGGCCGTAGTGACTGTCCATGCGCTTCACTCCACGACAAAAGACAGGGCCGCCAATAGCAATCATTCGGCGCCAAAGGCCTCTTACCATCCTGGTTCTTCATCCAAAAACAAGAGAAGAACCATGGCCGCCATCCTTCAGAAACAGGGCGACAGCACCGATTTTTCGGTCGCCGCCGTCGCCGACACACACCGCATGAGTAAACCCTCGCTGACGATGGCCTGGTGGGGCATTTGCAGCGCGATGTTCTGGCTTGTCGTTTCCGCCACCCTGGCGATGACCTTCGGCACTCAAAACGCGATCATCGGCCTGCTGTTGTCGGTCGTGACCTACGCCGCCATCAATGGCGTGATTGCGCGCTATGCGATCAAGACCGGACTGTCGGTCGCGCTGTTTTCGCGGGTGCTGTTCGGGCGCAAGGGCGCGGTCCTCGCGACCTTGATCTTCTTCGCCACCGCGACCTATTACAGCGTGTTCGAAGGCTCGGTGATTGCCATTGCAATTCAACAGTACGTGCCGTCCTTGTCGATCAATCAGGCCTACCTGTTGGTGGTGCTGTACAGCGTGCCGTTGATTTTCGGCAGCGTGCAAAACTGGATGGACAAGCTCAACGGCGTGTTGCTGCCCTTCTACCTGATCGGTCTGGTCGCGCTGGTCGCGGTGACCATCGAACAATACGGCTACAGCGCGGCCTGGCTGCAGATGGGACCGGCGAGCGGCCCGGTGGCGAATGGCTGGTGGGATTGTTTCAGCTACTTCATGGGCGTGTGGATCCTGATGATGTACACCTGGGACTACGCTCGTTTCGGCCGCAAGGAAGACGCCACCTACCACGCCCGCTTCAACTTCGGCCTGCCCTTCTACACCTTCACCTTTTTGATCAATGGCCTGGTCGGGATTTTCCTGGCCGGGACCATTCCTACCCCCGGCGGCCTGAGCGAGGTGTCGGTGGTGATGGCGATCGTCGAGCTGATGGGGATCTGGGGCCTGATCTTCGTCTGGATCAGCCAGACGCGCATCAACTCGGCGAACTTCTACCTGGCGGCCACCAACATGCAGGCCTTTTTCGGCGGCATCGGACTGGCGAAAGTGCCTTACATCGCCTGGGCCATCGCCGTCGGCGTGCTGGTTTACACCCTGATGCGCCTGAACGTTTTCGCTTACATCCTGCAGGCGCTGTCGTACCAGAGCATCTTCGTGGTGGCCTGGGTGGCGATTGCCCTGGCGCACATTTTCTCGCCGCGCTACCCCCAACTGTTCCAGGACCGGATCGAATACCAGGTGGACAGGGTCAGCGCCTTCAACCCCTGTGGCCTGGGGGCGTGGTTCCTTGCCGCCGCCCTGGGCATTGCGCTGCTCAACTGTGGCCATGCGGCCCTGGCCACCTGGTCCGCACCCGTGACCTTCCTCAGTGCCTTCAGCGCCTATTGGCTGCTGCTGAACAACGCCAGGCGCAGCTGGTTCGTGCGCGCCAGTTGCAGCTGAAACCCGGCCACCGCATCGCAACCCTCAGTGCACGGGCAATCAACTTCCAGTGCGCTTTGCGCCAAGCCAGCCAAGGGTTCGAGCAGGTAGTTTGGTGTCGTGGGTTAGACGTTCGTCCTGACCTTCACCTGGATAACAACAAGATTTCTGGTGACCCATGAGTACAGTAGATCCGATCACCCTGGCCGTCGTGCGAGGCGCGCTGGAAACCGCGCAACGTGAAATGACCATCACCCTTGAGAAAACCGGTCGTTCGAGCGTTTTCAACCTGGCTCACGACTATTCGAATGCACTGTTTGACCACCTTCCGGAAATGATCCTGCAAGGCCAGGACATCCCGATTCACCTCGGCTCGCTGATTCCGGCGATGAAATGCGTCGCCGGCTTCTTCGGTGATGACGTCGAAGAAGGCGATGTGATTTATCACAACGATCCGGCCTACATGGGCAGCCACATCCTCGACTGCTGCATGTACAAACCGGTGTTCTACCAGGGCGAGCTGGTGTTCTGGGCCGTTTGCAAAGGCCACCTGACCGACATCGGCGGCCCGGTGCCCGCCGGCTATAACCCCGATGCCAAGGAAATCTACGCCGAAGGTTTGCGCATCCCGCCGGTGAAACTGTGGTCGCAGGGCAAGCGCCGCGAGGACGTGATCAACCTGCTGCTGACCAACATGCGTGCCCGTGCCTATCAGGAAGGCGATCTCAACGCTCAATACGGCGCCTGCAACGTTGGCGAACGGCATTTGCTCGAATTGCTCGATCGCTATGGCGTGGAACAGGTGCGCGCGTGCATCGCCGAGTTGAAGGACATGGCGGACCGCCACATGCGTGCCCTGCTGCGTGAGGTGCCGGACGGCTTTTACACCGGCACCGCGGTGCTGGAAGACTCGGGCCATGGGCTGGGCGAACTGTCGATCACCGCGCAGGTGGAGATTCGGGGTGATGAAGCGCACATCCTCATCGAAAGCCCGCCCCAGGTGCCCTATTTCATCAACTCGTACGCCGGCAACTCGGTGTCCGGGGTTTACCTGGGGCTGATGATGTTCGCCCAGGTGCCGCCACCGTATAACGAAGGGCTGTACCGCTGCGTGTCTGTCGATCTGGGCCCACCGGGCACCCTGTGCAACGCCCAGGAACCGGCGCCCCACGTCAACAGCACCACCACGCCGATGGAAACCCTGGCCGATGCGGTGCGCCAAGCCCTGGAACAAGCCGCTCCCGACCGTGTGACCGCCTCCTGGGGCCACGCCAGCGGGATCAACATTGCCGGCCACGACCCGCGCAATGGCAACGACGAGTACGTGACCATGGTGCTTGCGTCGATCATCTCCGGTGCCGGTGCGAACAAGGCCATGGACGGTTGGCCGGCGTGCGGTCCGCTGTGCTGTTTCGGCGCGCTGATGTCCGGTGACATCGAGTTGCTGGAGTACTCCTACCCGATCCTCATCCATCGCTACAGCCTGATGACCGACAGCGGTGGTGCCGGCGAATTTCGCGGTGGCTCGGGTACGCGCATCGAAATCGAACCGCTGAACCACGCCATGACGGTGGTGGGTTTTGGCGAGGGTCGGCAACTGCCGACATCGGGTGCCGCGGGCGCGAACAACGTCTTGCTCGAACCGAAACTGGGGCGGCTGATCCATCGCAAGGCCGATGGTGAGGAACAGTCCTTCATCTACAACGCGCAACTTACCGCGCAACCGGGCGAACGGGTGATCAACGTCAACCCTGGCGGCGGTGGCTACGGCAATCCGTTGCGTCGCCCGGTGGCCAGCGTTGTCAACGATGTGCGCAACGGCCTTGTATCCCGCGAAGGCGCGCGCCTGGAGTACGGCGTGGTGATCGATGGCAATGGCCAGGTCGATGACGCCGCGACCCGCGCCTGCCGTGCGGCGAACTAATCGAGCCCGGCCCCTTTGAGCAATCTGGAATCCCTCATCATGAACAAGCAACAATATCGTCTGGGCATCGACGCCGGCGGCACCTTCACCGATTTCATCCTCGCCGACCGCAGCGGCAACGTTCAGCTGTTCAAGGCACCCTCGACACCCCAGGACGGCACGATCGCGATCCGCAACGGGCTGGCGCAAATTGCCGATGCCATTGGCCGCACGCCGGCCGAGATCATTGGCGACTGTGACCTGTGCATCAACGGCACCACCGTGGCCCTCAACGCCCTGATCGAAAAGACCGGGGTCAAGGTTGGCCTGCTGTGCACCGACGGCCATGAGGACAGCCTGGAAATCCGCCTGGGCCACAAGGAAGACGGGCATCGCTATGACGCCAGCTACCCGCCGGCCTACATGCTGGTACCCCGCCACCTGCGCCGGCCCATCGGTGGCCGAATGCTCAGTGACGGCAGCGAATACGCCGCGCTCGACGAAGACGCGATTCGCCAGGCCATCGAGTATTTCCGCGAGCAGGACGTCAAGGCCGTGGCCATTTCCTTCGTCTGGTCGGTGCGCAACCCGGACCATGAATTGCGCGCCGCCGCAATGGTACGCGCGGCATTGCCGGGGGTGTTCGTCTGCACCGGCAGCGAAGTGTTCCCGCAGATCCGCGAATACACCCGCACCTCGACCGCCGTGGTCAACGCGTACCTGAGCCCGGTCATGGGCCGCTACATCGAACGGATCGACGCGCTGTTCGAGGAGCTTGGCGCGCAGCAACCGACGCGCTACTTCCAGTCCAACGGCGGCCTGGCGCCGGGCGTGGTGATGCGCGAGCGGGCGGTGAATGCCATCAACTCCGGCCCGGCCTCCGCGCCGCAAGCCGGGTTGTGCGTCGCGCAGCCGTTCGGCATCGATAACGTGATCACCGTGGACATGGGTGGCACCTCGTTCGACATCACCCTGAGCAAATCCGGGCGCACCAACTTCAGCAAGGACACCGATTTCCTGCGCTATCGCATCGGCGTGCCGATGATCCAGGTGGAAACCCTCGGGGCCGGTGGCGGCTCGATTGCCTACCTTGATGACTTCGGCATGCTCCAGGTCGGTCCGCGCAGCGCGGGTGCCAACCCCGGACCGGTGTGCTATGGCAAGGGCGGCACCGAGCCCACCGTGACCGACGCCAACCTGGCCCTGGGCTACCTGGCCGACGGCGCGCTGCTGGGCGGCAGCATTCGCCTCAATCGCAAAGCGGCCATCGACGCGATCCGCAGCAAAATCGCCGAGCCATTGGGCATCAGCGTCGAACGTGCGGCCATCGGCATCATCACCCTGGTCAACCTGAACATGGTCAGCGGCATTCGCCGGGTCTCGGTAGAGCGCGGTTATGACCCGCGGGACTTCGCCCTGATCGGTGCGGGCGGTGCGGCGGGCATGCACGTCATGCGTCTGGCCGAGGAAATCGGCAGCCAGGTGGTACTGATTCCGAAAGTGGCTTCCGGGCTGTGCGCCTACGGGCAGATTCTCTCGGACATCCGATACGACCAGTTGACCACCCTGCCCATGCGCCTGGACGACGATCTGGTCAACCTGCCCCTGCTCAATCAGACCCTGCGCGACTTGCGCGAGCGCGGCATGAACAACCTGCGCGACGATGGCTTCGGTGCCGACAACAACGTGGAGTGCCTGTACAACCTGGAAATCCGCTACCTCGGCCAGATTCACGAATGCAGCGTCGAGCTGACCTGTGATCAACTGGATCAGTCGAGTCTGGTGGCCTTGCGTGAGGCGTTCCACACGCGGCACAAGGCACTGTTTTCCTACAGCGAGCCTGAAAGTCCCGCCGAGCTGGTCAACCTTGAGTGTTCGGTGATTGCCCGTCTGCAACGCCCACCGATGCCGGAACTGCCGGCGCCCGACGAAGACGCCGCACCCCAGGCGAGCAG
Organism: Pseudomonas sp. MIL9; assembly: GCF_016887925.1. Lineage (NCBI taxonomy): Bacteria > Pseudomonadati > Pseudomonadota > Gammaproteobacteria > Pseudomonadales > Pseudomonadaceae > Pseudomonas > Pseudomonas sp. MIL9. The sequence goes on from NZ_JAFEHE010000012.1 coordinate 22,183, forward strand.
CTACCGCTCGATGCTGTTCAGCGCTCAGTCGTCCTGGCAGGAAACCCCGGTGTACAACGGTGACCGGCTGCAATCCGGACAAAGGGTGCGAGGCCCTTGTGTGATCGAGGAGTCGACCACCAACATCGTCGTTCCTCCGGGCTGGCAGGCGACGCTGGCGCCCTCGGCCACCTACCGGCTGACGCCTGATGATTGACCGCCCGTAAGCATTGGCAAATGATGGCAAACCAGCGGTGCCGAGGGTTCTCTACCTCGGCACCGTCCTCATAATAAAAAGATACGAGGGCCGCCATGGCGTACAAACTTTCCACCCGCTCCTGGCCCGACAGTCAACGCCAGCCGCTCTGGGCCCAGGCCATCGGCAGCGCCTATTTCCCTTTGTCCCTGGAGTTCGCCCCCAGCAGCACCTTCAGCGGCAGCCTGCAGATCTGGGAAACCGGCAGCACCCCGCTGACCCTGTCACGCTTGCGCTCCAGTCAGCTGGGCTATTCGCGCAGCAAGGCCCAGGTCAGTGAAGATCATGAAGCCTGCTACCTGGTCACCGTGCCGCGTCGCAGCGAAGTGCATTTCGAGCAGGACGGCCGCGCCCTGCATTGCCAGCCCGGCGGATTCATCTTCGAACGGGGCGATGCCCCCTACCGCTTTCACTATGCCAGCGACAACGACCTCTGGGTGTTCAAGCTCCCCGAACGCGCGTTGCATGGCCAATTGCGCGGGGCCGAACGCTACACCCGCTTCTGCTTCGACGCCAAACGCGCACTCGGGCGGATTTTCGTCGATCAACTGGCGATGTGTGCCGCCCGCTTCGACGAATGTGACGAACCCGCCCGCCACATGCTGTTGGAGCAGGCACTTTCAACCTTGTTAATGGCCTTGCGCGACGATGAGCGAGTGCTCAGCAGTGAAAGTTCGAACCTGGCAGCCATGCATTTGCAACGCATCGAACATTACGTCGACAAACAACTGGGCAACCCGGACCTGGCGCCCCAAGTGATCGCACAGGCGTGCGGTCTGTCCGTGCGCTATTTGCACAAACTCTTCAGCAGCACACCATACAGCCTCGGGGAATGGATTCGTCTGCGCCGCCTCGAAGCGGTCCACCGAGGCCTGCACGACCCCAATTGCCACCTGTCGATCGGCGAACTGGCCATGCGTTGGGGGTTCAGTGACCAGGCGCAATTCACCCGAAGCTTTCGCCAGCATTTCGGCTGCACCGCCAGGGAAGTGCGCAGCGGTGCCGCGCGGACACCGGGTGTATCGAAGCCGTGTGTCTGAGCCGGGATTCAGATCCCGGCCCTTGACCATCAAGGATCGACCTGCCCCATCAGTTCGGCCACCGACTCCTGGCGATTGGCGTAGCGCTGCGCCAGGACCGCACAGACCATCAGTTGAATCTGATGGAACAACATCAGCGGCAGGATCAACACGCCGATGGTGCTGCCGGCGAACAGCACCTGCGCCATCGGCACGCCGGTGGCCAGGCTTTTCTTCGAGCCGCAGAAAAGAATGGTGATGCGGTCTTCCTGATTGAAGCCAAAGGCCTTGCCCAGCACGGTCGACGCCGCCAGCACCAGCCCCAGTACCACGCAGCAGGCGACCACCAGCCCCGCCAGGTCCCGCAACGGAATCTGGTGCCAGATGCCTTCGTTCACCGCTTCACTGAACGCCCCGTAGACCACCAGCAGAATCGAGCCCTGATCGACGAACTTCAGCCAGCCCTTGTTGCGTCCGACCCAGGCGCCGATCCAGCGTCGTGCGATCTGCCCGGCAACGAACGGCAGCAACAGTTGCACGCTGATTTTCACAATCGCATCAACGGTCGAGCCGCCGTCGCCGTGCACGTTCAACAGCAGCGTCACCAGCAATGGCGTCAGGAAAATCCCGAACAGGCTGGACGCCGCCGCGCTGCAAATCGCCGCCGGAACGTTGCCGCGTGCCAGGGAAGTGAAGGCAATCGCCGACTGCACCGTAGCCGGCAGCGCGCAGAGGTAGAGCATGCCCATGTACAGGTCATCACCGATCAACGGCGACAGCACAGGCTTGAGCACCAGGCCGAGCAGCGGAAACAGCACGAAGGTCAGGCTGAACACCAGCAGATGCAAGCGCCAGTGACCGGCGCCGGCGATGATCGATTCGCGGGACAATTTGGCGCCATGCAGAAAAAACAGCAGGGCAATGGCGATGTTGGTCAGCCAGCCAAAGCCTACCGCCACCTGGCCACTGGCAGGCAGCAAGCTGGCGAGTAGAACCACGCCGACCAGGGTCAGGGTGAAGTTGTCGGGTAAAAAGCGCGGGCGCGTCATCGGGATCATCCGGTTTTGCCAGGAAGGTATCGGCGACTCTAACCCGCTGACGGATTACCGACTAACGCTAACAAGCCAGCGGATGTCGGCTAAAGGACATGCCGACCATGTCAGTTGAAGCTCATGCCACTCCGGCGCCTGACCTCTGAGGAATCATTTCGCCACTATTCAACTGACAACCTCTTCATTTTTCTATAGATTCCTGTCGCATTGCACCTGCGAGGCAGGGACCGCACATGAGGACCGGCATTGGCTACAGCACGGGCAACGACCCATCGGGCGCTGTTTTTCCAAGTACTGGCCACTGCGCAGATCGCTACGCTTTTCCCGCCTATTTTCAGGTTCGAACCTGCCTCCCCTACTTCTGAATGACTAAGGAACGTCATGATCGACTCAGTAGTTTCAATATCCGAACAAGCGTTTTTCAGTATCGTCACGTCCGCGCTGGAAGCCTACAAACTGGAACATGTCTTGACCAACGGCGACTCGGCGGCGGAGGTAGAAACGTTCGGGCATTTGTGGGGGTACTGTCAGCGAACCATCGGCACCCAGACGATGTATCGAGTGGTACTGGCAGACACTTCCACCGCCGTTGAAAGAGATCAGAACTCCGTCATTTATACCGATGAAGCTCAGGACCTGAAACAAGGCTTCATTGATACGTTTTTCCCGGAAGTTTGCTATCTGGGGGACTATCACAGTCATCCGTACAGTCACGAGAATGACGAGATCAAAACCGAACTCGAACTTGAACGAGGTCACTACTACCGATTCTCCGACGCGGATTTCCGGTCCGTCAAAGCCTTGCAGGACGATGCACTGGACTATCGGGTCGGCCTGGTTGCCACCGTGTTCGAGCGTGAGCGGAAGGTCAAGCGAACGCTGAAAAAACTGGATGGTGAAAGCTGCATCCGGTTTCAATACCTGAACATGACGATCTGGTTGAAGGCTTACGTCTGGACCTCGGACGACAACATGAACTATCGACGCAAGGCGGACAAGATGGTGCGCCTGGTCTGTCCGAGTTTGAATTTATTGGCCGAATGATCAAGGTCTGCTCAGGGCTGCCGACACAGACACTGGCGGTCCACGACCCGCTCTAAAGCGCAGCGGGTCAAGCGACGCTTGATTGTTTATGGATGTTTATCATTTCAAGGCCGAATACCATGTCATCGAAAGATTCACTTCTGAGTCGCCTTCGGCCTCAGTTCACTGAAGGCCTGGATATGCCGGGCAACGCTGTAAAACCGACCCCGCCACCGTCTGCGGACTTCAGATGTACCCCGCCACGCTATACGCTCAATGAAGACGTCGTTCTATCAGAATCGGTACGCGCTCAACTCGACGAAGCGCTATTGAAAATCGAGCACTATCAGAAAATTTACGTTGAATGGGGTTTCGGCGCGGTGGATCCGGCAGGGAAAAGCCTGATCCTGAACTTCTATGGACCGCCCGGCACAGGCAAGACACTCACCGCAGAAGCCTTCGCCGGGAGTCTTGGCAAAAAAATCATGCTGGTGAGCATTGCCGATCTTGAAAGCAAGTTCATGGGCGATACCTCAAAAAACATTGTCCAGGTCTTCGAAGCGGCAAAAGCCGAAGACGCTGTGTTGTTTTTCGACGAGGCCGATACGCTGCTCGGCAAGCGACTGTCTTCTGTTACCCAGGGAATCGACAACGAAGTCAACGCGATGCGCTCGACGTTATTGATCGAACTGGAGCGCCATGAAGGCATCGTGATTTTCGCGACAAACTTTGCCAAGAATTACGATTCAGCCTTCGTCAGCCGCATTTCCCAACACATCATGTTTGAACTTCCGGGTCATGATGAACGGCGCAACATCTGGTCGAAAATGCTGGTGCCAGGCATACCGCTTGCTGATGACCGCGACATGATCCTCGACAGTGCCGCTCAATTATCCGAATCACTTTCAGGTCGAGAAATTCGCACCTGCATGCGCTTGGCTTTGCCCAAGGCGCTGGTTCAATCCACCACTCCCCGCCTGTCGGCAAGCCATATCCAGGCAGCCATCGATCAAGTTCGGACAGCTGTTGCAGAGTTGGGCTCAACCGCGACCCATCACGCCTCGAATTCAAAATTGGACGTTGCCAGAAAACTGCTGGGCGTCAGCTAAAGGAGTAGAACATGGGATTTTTCAGTAGTTTGGGCAGTGCGATTTCCGGCTTCGTCTCGGATGTGGTCGATACCGTGGCCAGTGTGGTTCCGGCGGTCATCAACAAGGTCAAGGAAGTAGCGGTCAAGACCATCAGTTGGCTGGCGGATGAAGCCGAAACGTTTGTCGGCGACGTACAGAAAATATGGCAGGCGGTAAAACCTCACATCAGCAAGGCACGCGTCGCCTTGACCACGCTGGCGAACCTTGCGCCATGGCCGGTGGTGAAATTGATGGCCCAAGGCCTGGAACGCGCACTGGCGTTTCTCGAAAACATTGAAAGCCACCCGCTGATGGGCCAACTGAAAAAGGCCATCGACTGGGTTATCAAGCATGCCAAGGACATCAAGGAAAAAGTCCTCAACGACATCGAAATCAAAGAAGCCGAAGCACGAGCAGAAGCCTTTCAGGCAGCCATGCAAGAAGTGCCTGCCGCTGAACAACCCGCCGTACGCGTGGCTGCTCTGATCAACAGTTACATGCTGGTGCGCGCAAAAATCCTCAAAGCCGTGAACGCCGGTGAAGTTGAAGACTTCAACCATTACCTGCGGGTGAGAGCTGCACAAAAATTGCTGGCGTTCTACGAAAAGAGCATGACGTCGATCGAAACGCTGGCGGACGTCAATAACGACATGATTGCGTTGATGGACATTTCAGCCTGCCTGATCTCCAGCGCACCAAGCTTGACGATTGAGCAAGCCAGAACGCTGGATCAACTGACCACCCAACACTTCGGTAAATCAGTCATTCCGTTCGTCTTCGAAGAAATGATCCTGGCCTGGAACGTAGACCTTGAGAAGCTCGAGGCAAACTGGAAAGAGCTGAACCAGACTCTGGCCCGCGACAAAATCCTGGCTAAACGACTGACCCTGGCCAAACGTCTGGAAACCCTTACTCCGGAAGAACAGGTCGTTCTCAATGACCTGCTGAAATCGGTCGACACCGACGCCGTCAAGTTGCAAACGCTGGAAAATTCCGTTCGTGAGAAGTGCAATTACGTATATGCATCCGAAGGCTTTCTGCAACTGCTCGAGAAAGGAGAAGAGGGTCTCACGGCAGAGGGCAAGGGCTATATGATCGAGCGTAGCAACGAGGTGGGCAAACTCATCATCGATTGCGCGCAAAATCAAAAGAAATGGGATGAGCTCACGCAAGACCAGCAAGCGCTGATCGTCGACTTTGCGAACATATTCGAAGAAGACTGCCGCGCACGAACCGAGGCCTTTACCCTGGTCGAGGTCGCGGCATGATTGTCGATGTCCTCAACTTTCTGACACCGAGCAACGAACCCATCCAGATTGCGTTTTCCTCGATCATTGTCGTGGGCGTACTCAGCACTATTGTGTGGGTAAAGATCAAGGCCCGGGAGAAATCCTGGGAGATGAAATGGCAGGGTAAAAAAGACCAACAGCAGGATACGACGCTCGAGGTCGAACACGGTTCGATTCATGAACTCAGCCAGGCCGTAGCAACCACCGCAGAGAAAATTGCCAACATCATGCCCGGCATGCTGCTGATACTGGGCCTTCTCGGGACCTTTTTGGGATTGGGTCTGGCGCTGGACAAGGCCTCGACGATTCTGCAGAACAGTGGTGGCGCATCCGTCGGCGCGATGGGCGGTGCCATGCAGGACCTGACCTCGATGATGCAAGGTCTGGGCACCAAATTCAAAACCTCTACCTGGGGGATTATCGCGTTTATCCTGCTCAAGGTCTGGGAGTCGATCAATGGCTTCGAAGACCGCCGGCTGATCTGGTGCATCGGCAAGATGAAACGCGAGTTGGACAACACGCGCCAGCAACAGGAAAAAGCCAAGGCCGGACAAGCCGAATTCCTTCAAGCTTCGATGATGGGATCAGCCAAGGTTATCGTCTCGGCGCTGGCCGTCCAGACCGAATCCATGAAAGCCGAATGGCGGCGCATGGCCGAGCAGCGCCTGCAAGCGGACCAAGTGCAAAACACTCGCTGGCAGGCCCATTTCGAACAGTTGAACGACGGTATCGTCAACCTGGCAAGGGTGGCCACGGCCACGCTGAATCGCAGCAATGAGCACCACACAACCGCTGAGAAAAGCCTCGTTCACCTGGCAGGCATTGCCCAATCGTCGGATCAAACCGTGTCGGCCCTCAGTGCCCAGACAGCGTCGCTGATAGATCAATCGCAGCGGATCAACGAACAGCGCCTGCAGGCGGATGAGACGCAAAATGCTCGTTGGCAGCACAATTTCGAGCAGGTCAGTCAAGGCGTCGTCGATCTGGGCACCGGGGTTGCAGCAGTCCTCCAGCGCGGTGAAGAACACCACGCAACCGCTCGGGAAAGTCTCACTCACCTCACTGAAATTGCGCGCTCGTCGGATCAATCCCAGGCAGCACTGCGTCAATTCACGCAGAGCAGCCAGGACAACCTCGCCGCCCTGCAGCAAGCAGGCGCCAACATGGGCGATGCCGCGCTGAAGGTCGGCGCATCGGCAAGCGATCTGCAAGTCGTGGTCAATGACTTGAGCAATCAGATGACCGTGGTTCTGAACGGTGTCAAAGACGGCCTCAACGACACGCTGAAAACGATGAACGATGACTTCAGCGTAAACCTGCAGAAAATGGGTTCGGATCTTGAAGGCGCGACAGCTGGATTGTCGGTGGTCATGAATGAGGTCAGCGTAAGTCTGGACTCGACCATCCGGAGCATGAGCAATGACCTCAAGGTCAACCTGTCGAACATGTCGACTAACCTCGACAAGGCAACCGACAACATCTCCACGTCCATCGTTGACATGTCCGGCTCCGTTAACGCGGCCATGAATGAAGTGGCGAAAAACATGAAATCCACCGCCAACATTCAGATCGAGAGCAGCGAAGAGTTCAAGGAAATCAGCGGCAGCCTCAACGCCAGCGTCATCACCATGACCTCGATGGTCGAGAAGGTGACAAAGGACATCAAGTTGAGTCTGACGGCTGTTTCGCAGAACGGTCAGCGCATGGCGGATCTGGACAGCCGATATGCCAATGTCAGCAAAATGCTGGAGCAAATCCCGGACACTCTGAAGACGCTGGCCTCGGCCCCTGAGCGTCCCGTACCGGATCTCAAACCGCTCCAGGTCTCCCTGGATCAGCTGAACCATGCCGCCGCAAGCATTCGTGAAGCACTCTGCGCCAGGCAAGAAGCCGAGGTCCTGGAGCAAGCATGAAGGACAAACCAAACGAATGGGTATCCATCTCTGACCTGATGGCCGGAGTGATGGCGGTGGTCATGCTGCTGCTGGTGGTGTCGGTACTGCAGAACCAATTTGCGGAACTCAAGCGCCAGGAGGAAAAGAACAAGAGCCTGGTGACCGACCAGGAGCGGCTTAGCGGTCTTTTGCAGGAGATGCAAAAGGCACTTGCCGACCAGGGGGACGCCGGGTTGGTTTCATTCGACCTGGCGGGCGGCAAGATCACCCTGGGTGACAAGATGTTCGCTCGCAGCAGCGCCTGTGTCACCGATGAAGCTCATCGTGAACTCAAACTCTTGAGCCCGAAAATCGCCGCTTTCATCGACACCTCCAGTCAGGCCCAGATTTTGGTCGAAGGCCATACCGACAACATCCAGGTGGGTCGGCCAGTGACTGACTTCGCGAAATACTGCACGGTGTATGACGATAACTTCACCCTCTCCGCCGCTCGGGCACGCGAGGCGCGTAAGTTGTTGATCGAGATGCTGGGAGAGCAACAGGCCAAACGGGTGATCGTTGCAGGCTACGGAGACTCACAGCCCTTGCCGAACATCGATCCTTCAGACGAGAAGAATCGCCGGGTTGAAGTTCAGTTTGTGAATAAACCCGAACATCAGGCCAGACTCTAGTGGCGGTTGTACGGGCTCAACCCCGGTGAGAGATATCTGAACGAAGAGTGCGAATCGCAAATCAGGCAGCGCACACACCCGTCGATGGCCCCCTTCAGGGCACCGTTCAATATCCCTGTTGAACGGTATCCTGCCCCCCCGACTTCACTGGGATTCTTTAACGCCACGGGCGCAGCTCCGCCCATTTCCCCTCCAGCCACCCTGCCCTGCGCACGCTCAATGTTTGGTTGCCGCATTTCGGGCACCGCTCGTACCAATCACCTGGCCCCAGGCAATCGCTCTGGGGCGCCGTGACTTTCTTCCAGCCGCATTTGCCGCATGCAAAAGTGAACGGCTTGGGCTTTATTGGCATCCTCTGTCCCTCAAATAGTCATTTCATTCCAGCGCTCGACTCAGCAGCGAGCGCCATGATCCCCAGGCAACGCCTGCGCCCTTACGTCTGCGGGACCAGCGCCTGCAACAGCACCAGCTTTCGCGTCAGTTGCTCGACGTGCGCTTTTTCTGCGCGCAGGGCGGAGCGAAGCTCCTTGTTTTCCATTTCCTGGATCCGCGCCCAGCGCATCGAACTGCGGCAATCGAGCATCATCTTCCAGATGCCGCGCAGTCTCAGATACTGTAGCGACAAGGCCAACAGGATCATCCCGAGTAACGCCAGAGCCAGCAGCGAAAACATGTCCAACATGTCCATATCCATTTCCTTCATGAGTCCAATCAACGTCAAAGACAGGAACACGATATGTAGCGTTGAGCGACAGGTCTAGAATGTAGACTTATACAGGTAAACAATTCGAGCAGATGAGGTGACCATGAAACGCATGCAAGACATCAAGCAGGTTCGCTGGGACCTGGCACTTCGCTATCGCTTGATCGAGACGGTTGCCTGGTGGGAAGGCCGGCTGACCACGGGGCACTTGATTCAGAGCTTCGGGATCAGTCGTCAGCAGGCATCGAAGGACATCAATACCTACATCACCGAACATGCGCCCAAAAACCTTACATATGACAAGCACCTCAAGGGCTACGTACCGAGCAAGCAGTTCAAGCCGCGGTTCATCGACGACAGTGCCAATGCCTATCTGCATCTGCTGAACCAGACCCATTCCCGAGCGCCGCATATAGAAGGGCTCGCCCTGGCGTATGCCCACACGCTGGTCCTGGAGGTGCCCGACCGCACGATTCGTCCCGAAGTGTTGCGCCCATTGCTCAAGGCTTGCCGCGACAGCGAGGTGATTGCAGTCGAATACGTGTCCCTGGCCAACCCGGAACCGGAAACTCGCCTGATTGCACCTCACACCCTGATTTACACCGGCATGCGCTGGCATGTCCGGGCCTATTGCGAGAAAAATCGTGAGTACCGGGATTTTGTGTTGAGTCGCCTGCGTGGCCAACCGGAGTTCGAACGCAAGACCGACAATCTCATCGACGAAGACGAGGACTGGAACACGGAAATCGCTGTGGTCATCGAACCCGACTCACGTCTCAAGCCGGCCCAGAAAGCAATCATCGAAGCGGACTTCGGGATGGCGGAGGGCGTGCTGGTCATTCCCACACGCCGGGCCTTGGTCAAATACGTGTTGCAACGGTTCCAGATCGACCCGAAAAAACACGACCCCAAGGCAGCGGCCCAGCAGATCGTGGTGAAGAACCTGGATGAGTTGAAGCCATGGCTTTACGAGTGAGTCATCCTTGCCGGGCTCGCGACGCATTCTGACCACGGCTGCATTCATCGTGTCCTTTCTCATGTGTCAGGACACCTTTTATGCGCTCCACATTCACTCCGTTCGCCCCCGACAACCAGCGTGCCGCCGATACGTGCCCGCTTTCCCTGAAGTGGTGCTTCCAGCTGCTGCTGGAGCTTGGCGGTCACCGGAATTTTCTCGGTCGGCACGGTTTCAACGATGACGACCTGGCGCTCGGGCTGGGCCTGGAGAAATGGGTCGACGATGATGAGTACAATGCGGCCGAGGCATTGACCACGTTGCGTCAGGATGCGCGCAAGTTTCAGGCCGCTCATCCACAAGCCTCCTATCCTGATCGCCTGGCAAGCAATCTCGGCGAATTGGGGGCGTTGTTGAACCTGAGCGAGGCCGAGTTGCGAATACTCGGCTTCTGCGTACTGATGCACAACGATCCGGTGCTGAGTGACGCCACCGATCAATTGGGGATGCTGGGCTTCAAGCGCGCAATGAAAGTGTTATCGGTACTGTTGGGCCTCACCCTGCCGGAGGTGGAGGCAGGCCTGGGGCTTGATAGCCCGCTGATCCGGGCTGGCTTGCTGGAAATCGGTACCGGCCACCGCGTATCCATGGCATTGAGTTCCATACTCCTGGTGAGCAACACCCAACTGCCCGCGATGCTGCGATACAGCAAGGGCACCCCGCTGGAGTTTTTTTCTTATGCATTCCGCTTGAGCCCGCCGGGCAGCTTGAGCCGAGAGCACTACAGCCATGTCAAACGCCCCCTGGATATCGCTCAACGCTACCTCGCCAAGGCCCTGGTGCAAGGCAAAGCGGGTGTGAATATCTTGCTCTACGGGCCACCGGGCACCGGCAAGACGCAACTGACCCGCTTGCTCGCCAAGAGCCTGGACAGCGCGCTGTATGAAGTGGCCTGTACCGACCGCGATGGCGATCCGGTGTTTGCCAAGCAACGATTGTGCTCCCTGCGCGCGGCCAATAGCGTATTGCGCTCACAACGGGCGCTGTTGGTACTCGATGAGATCGAAGACATTTTCCTGACTGTCGGCGCAGACGCCAATGCCCGCTCCCATAAGGGTTGGATCAACCGCATGCTCGAAGAGAATTCGCTGCCGTGCTTCTGGTTGAGCAACAGCATCGAGGCCATCGACGCCGCCCACATCCGTCGCTTCGACTTGGTGATCGAGGTGTCTAACCCGCCACAGGCGCAGCGCAAACGGATGTTGCGTGAGTGTGTCGCCGGCAAACTCAGCGACGAGTTGGTCGAACACCTTGCGGCCAACGAGCAGGTCACCCCGGCGGTCCTGGAACGCGCAGTACGGGTGGGCCACAGCGTCTCGAAACGCGCAGGCACCATGCTCGACAGCACGATCCGCTGCATCATCGACGGTACCTTGAAAGCCCAGGGTTTTGACAAGCTGCAGCAGGGCGATGGCAACGGCCTGCCGGCCTTCTATTCACCGCAATGGATCAATGCCGACCTGCCCCTCGCCGGACTGGTCGATGGTTTGCGCACCCACCCCCATGCACGGCTGTGTTTCTACGGGCCGCCAGGAACCGGCAAGACCGCTTTTGGCCGCTGGTTGGCGCGAGAGCTGGGCAAGCCATTGATGGTCAAGCGCGTGTCCGATCTGGTCTCTCCCTACGTAGGGATGACCGAACAGAATCTTGCCGGAGCCTTCGAACGCGCGCAGCAGGAAGACGCGGTCCTGCTGCTCGATGAAGTCGACAGCTTTCTGCAAGACCGCCGCAATGCACGCCAGAGCTGGGAGATCACCGCGGTGAATGAAATGCTCACACAAATGGAGAGCTATCGCGGGCTTTTCATCGCCTCCACCAACCTGATACAGGACTTGGACGAGGCTTCCTTGCGGCGTTTCGATCTGAAGGTGCATTTTGGTTATCTGAACCAGGTCCAGGCCCTGGCCTTGTTTGCAGCGCATCTGAAGGCGCTGAACCTTGAAGACCCGGAACACTCCGCCGGCCAGCGGCTACGCGGTGAAGGGCGTTTGACGCCTGGGGATTTTGCCAGCGTGGCACGACGGGCACGGTTCAAGCCATTTTCGAACGCTGAGGAAATGGCACAGGCGTTGCTGGCCGAGTGTCGACTGAAGTCTGCCAGCCTGCAGCGCCCCATCGGGTTCATCCAATGAGTGCGCCTTGAAGGGTCACGCCGCAGTCCGGGTGCTATCCGAACGCCTGTTCGAGCAGGCGTGGCAGAACCTCTGCCGCCCTGCCGGTGAGGCTGAATTCGCGATCCCCTGCCACAGCCTCCGGTTGCAGATTGATGTGTACGACCTGTGCGCCCTGTTGCAAGGCCATGCGGGGAATCTCCGCCGCCGGCTGCACCAGTCCGGACGTCCCGACCGACAGCAGCACATCACAATCCTTCGCTGCCGACACGGCCTTGCGCCACACGTCATCCGGCAGCGACTCGCCGAACCAGACGACGCCAGGCCTGACCTTGCCGTTGCAATGCCGGCAACGCGGCGGCTCGATGCGACGCCCCTCTTGCGCTTCAACGGGTTGATCGGCACCGAAGCTGTACGATCGCGCGCAGGCAAAACAACGCGGTGAACCCAGGCTGCCATGCAAATGCAGAACGTCGGCACAACCGGCGCGCTCCAGCAAGTCATCAACGTTCTGGGTGACAACGGTCAGCCTGGGAATGCATCGAGCAAGGGTGGCTATCGCCCGATGCGCGGCGTTCGGTTGCGCCGCAAGCACCTTGGCCCGCCGCCACTCGTACCAGCTCCACACCAAGGCGGGGTCGTTGCGGAAGGCTTGGGCAGTGGCCAGCGCTGCGGGATCGAAATGCTCCCACAGCCCGGTCAGGGCATCACGAAATGTCGCGATGCCGCTCTCGGCGCTGAGGCCTGCACCGGAGAAAACCACGACGTGGCGTGCGTTGCGCAACCGTTGAGTCTGGAACTCCATCACGACCTCTTGCGGGCCATCGGTATGGCCGAATCAAGCACTCGGCCAGGACCCGGCTTCTTCGGGTGGGTGTTTGACCGCTGCCGGCAGGCAACGCACGTCATAGCCAACCATAAACAATGCACGCTCCAGCGCCAGCAAGGTCACACTCTGCTGCGCTTGGGCTCGCAGGCGGATCACCTCGCGCAAAAGGCGATTGGTCATCCGTACGAGCTCGGCCCAAGTCTGAGTCGGGTTCGGTTCCCGGGCAGTGCTTCGATACAGCTGGATAAACTGGAAGCCACCCCGGGAGGGATCGCGGGTTTCGACCTTGTTGCTCGGTGTCTTGGTATTGGGGCCCCAGCGAAACGCCAGGTCCGCCGGTACAACGCTCTCTCCAGCGGCTTCGAGCCACTGACGCGCCAACAACCCCAAGGCAGCCCCTACCCGCCCATCGTAGATGATGATGTTCTTCGGGTCAGCGGCGGCGTAGATCTTGGTCATCGCCGAGTTCATCAGCAGGCCCTTGCCATCGAACGCCTTCAACGACTGCGTGCATCCAGGCCGGAGCAATTCGACCGCGGCGAGGATCGAGCCGCACAGGGTCTTGGCCGCCGCTTGCGCCTTGACCCAGACCAGGGAAGCATCGTCCTCCTTTCGCGCGACGCCGCCCCAATCGAATATGTCCAGACAAGCCTGCAGCGCAGCCGCGTGATCGTTTTCGGCCAAAGCGGTGCGAAGTCGGGCCGCGATGCTGGCGAAGTCATGCGGTGCAGCGCTCTCAGGCCAGGAGTAATGCGCTTGCGCCTGAGCCAGGGTCAGGCACCACCAATCGTCGCCTTGGCTTCGCGCGTTCCAGGGTTTCCAGGAGTGATGCGTGGTGGTGAGATAACGGTGCTTGAAAGAGCCTGGCGCGCCTGACCACAACGTCGCCAAATGACGGGCGAAGGCCTGCTGGACTGCACTCAGGCTTCCCGCCGGCGTGACGTCAGCGGCGGCCAGTATGGGCAGCGGATCGACCGAAGCCGTCCCCGCAACCGTGGTCAACCAGACAGCTGTGGGCCGACTAGGTCGGATCCCCACAACGCCCAGTTGCTCAAGAATCGGCAGCAAATAGGTGATATTTCGCGGACCGTACCCCCCTGCCGGCAATCGTCGGGCGATTTTGCACAAGGGGCCAGCCTTGCCATGATCATTGTCAGACTCAATCGTGCAGGGATTGCCCGCATGGTGGCCATTGTCGTGCAGATACTCCACCACCGCTTCGAAGGCTGCCTTGGGAATCACGATCCCTGATTGGCCGGCAAGCACCTTGACCCGATCCGGCGTCACGCTATCGATATCGAATGTTGAGCGCCGGGAAGGCGTTCGAAGGGCTCCCAACGTCCCCATCATTGGCCACAGCGACGAGATTGTCTGGGCTGCCGATTGAATCATGCTGACTTCCTTGCCGAATACGGGATTGAGAAAAATGAGCGGGTGACATTAAGCCTCCCCGCGCCCCTTGCGCAAGAATTCGACCTGCGCCTCCATCGTCTTGTACTGCCGGAACAACTCATACCCTTTCCTGGCGATCACCGCGACGCCCACAGCAGCCAGAATGTTTTTCAGCATGACAGATCCTCCCTTGTTCGATGACGCGAGCATGCGGGTGCGGTGCGACAGATTGAGTCGTGCTGAAGGTAAACCGTTAGCCTCCCTTCACCACTGGATTTTTTTCATACTTTGCCGATAAACCGTGCCGAAGGCCTGAAATCCCACTAAGGCACGACACAAAATGTCGTCGCGTTACAGGACACTCAGTACGACCTGTATTTATCACACGTTTATCGTCCCTCGACTCGAGCGTCCTCGAACATTGATGTTCAGGTTGATTCACGCACACAAGGAAAAGCAATGAACGCGCCTCAAGATCTCAACCGCCTGTATTCCGATGTTTCCGACAGCATCGCCAGCGCCATGGCTAACATTCTGGAGCTCAATGTCGAACACAGGGACGGCAAGCGCGAACTCGGCAACATGACCGAGAAGCTGCGCACCATCCAGACCCGCTTCGATGACGAACTCGTCCAACTGAAGACGCACGCCGAATGGGACATGTTTACCATGGCGTTTTTTGGCGAAACCAACGCAGGAAAGAGCACGATCATCGAGTCGTTGCGCATCCTGTTCAAGGAAGAATCCCGTGAGGCGCTACTGGAGCAAAACGCTCACGACCTGGAGAAATACGAAAAGGCGCTGGCCGAGCATATCGACCGATTGCGTGAAGGCCTCTACAGGGTCTATGAGGAATATGCATCGCAGATCACCACCCTGCGCACCGCAACGGCCCGTCTTTCGGTAATTCTTCAGGAAGAATCAGCTGCCAGAAACCGTATCGCTGAAGCGGAGGCAGAGGCCAGAAAGCGTTTGGCTGAACAGGAAGCCAGTACCCGCTTGAAAGCCGAACAGGAAGAAGCCGCTCAACGATTGCAAATTGCACAGCAAGCATCCAGCGCCAGGATCAAGACCCGGCTGATGGTCTGTACCTTCGGCGCCATGGTGCTGGGGGCAGTCGCTTCGGCCATGTTCCTGAAGCTGGCGGGAGCCTGAGATGAGCAATTTCGAGCTCGACGAACTGTTCGATGAAGCGACCGCCGTACCTGAGCCGGCGTTCGGAAAAAGATCCTTTACCCCTATCGAGACGAACTCGGCAGCCCTCGATGAATTGCTGAATCAGCGCCTGGACGGCGTTTTTTCCGGGATCATGGCGTTCGAACAAAAAAAGGCCCTGGCCCTGCGCATAGACGGACGAATCATCGGTACGGGCGAGGCAGATTTCACCAAGGGCAATACGTTCTACACCCTTAACTACAAGGGCAAACGCTTCCAGTTGATTGACGTCCCCGGCATTGAAGGTGACGAAGGCAAATATGCTCATATGGTCCGTGAAGCGGTGGCCAAAGCGCATCTGGTTTTCTACGTCAACGGCACAAACAAGAAGCCTGAAAAAGCCACCGCGCAGAAGATCCACTCCTATCTGCGTCTCGGCACCCAAGTGTGTCCACTGGTGAATGTGCGCGGCAACGCCGATGCCTATGAGTTCGAGGAAGACCGACAGGCCCTCGAACATGGGGGTTCGGCAACGGCATTGCAGCAGACCGTGGGCGTACTCGAATCAGTGCTGGGCGCCAATGCCATACGGTCCGGTCACTGCGTTCAGGGATTGCTGGCCTTTTCGGCCCTGGCCCTTGAACCCGCGACGCAACGTACGACCATCCACCCTTCCCGTGATCGCGACCTGGTCATCCAGCAACGCAATTACCGCAAGCACTTCGCCTCGTCGAAGGCCATGTATGAATTCAGTCAGATCAAGTCGGTCGCCCAGGTGCTTCATGGAAAACTGGGCACCTTCAAAGAAGACATGATTGAAAGCAACAAGACCAAGGTGCGCGAGCTGCTGGTGGAAAACCTCGGCATCCTGCAAGAGCTCCATGACAGCCATGAGACCTTTCTGGCCCGGACCGAGGCGGAATTCGACAAGTGCCGTGTCGCCGTCAAGGATGGATTAGCCAGATTCGAACGACTGGTCCAGGACGGTCGTAAAAACCTCTGGAAGGGACTGTTCATCGACTTGAGCGCCGCTGCCGACAAGATCGTCGAGGAAAATTTCGGCGAAAACGAGTTGATTTCCAGCAAGATCCAGCGCGTGTTTCGGGAGCGTCAGGAGCGGCTAAAAGAAGATCTGCAGACACAGTTCGAAAAGTATCTGGAAGAGTTGCAGGATGATTTGGTCCAGGCCATGCAACGACTGCTGGAGGACGTCTCACGGGTTGAATTCGAACAGGCAATCGCTTACACCCACTCAGACATTGACTCCACCTACAAGACACCGGAGCTGGGGCTGGGTCTCGATCTTGGCGACTATGGCTGGATGCTGTTCAACGTCGGCTCCTATGCCCTGGCCGGGGCGGGTATCGGTACGGCATTTCCCGTCGTCGGGAACATTATTGGCGCGGTAGCCGGCGCCCTGGTGGGGGTCCTGATCAACGTCATGAACTTCTTCGTCGGCAAGGACAAGCGCGTTCGTAAAGCCCAAGCTCAGGTCCAGGAAAAAATCGACGAGGCACGCGACCAGGCCATCGGCTCATTGCGTGAGGAACTGAAAGATTTGCTCGCTCCGGTCCGCCGCCAGATCGAAGACAAAGTCCTAGGACAGGTCAACGACATCCATACATCTCTGACTCGCCCGCTGCACATCATCAAGCAGCAGATGGCGTTGATGAACCGTACTAAAGATCAATTGGAGAAAATGCCCCATGGAACACTTTTCGCAATTCAATGTTGATAAACAGGCGGCGATCAAAGGCCTGGATGAACTTCGGAAAATCTTGAAGGAACTGGGCGAGTTGGGCACTGATGTCTGCGCCGAAATGGAAAAACTGGACTCGGCGGTTCAGGCGATCGAAGCCGACGTGTTGCGCATTGCACTGTTGGGTGCATTCTCCGATGGCAAGACCAGCGTGATCGCCGCGTGGCTCGGCAAAGTCATGGCCGACATGAAGATCGACATGGATGAATCCTCCGATCGCCTGGCGATTTATAGCCCCGAGGGACTTCCTGGCAAGTGCGAAATCGTCGACACCCCTGGACTTTTCGGCGACAAGGAAAAGACCGTCGACGGCGAACAGGTGGTTTATGAGGATCTGACGAAACGCTACATCTCCGAAGCGCACTTGATCCTCTACGTAGTGGACGCCACCAACCCCCTCAAGGAAAGCCACAACGCGATCGCCAAGTGGGTACTGCGTGACTTGAACAAATTGTCTTCGACGGTTTTCGTGATCAACAAGATGGATGAAGTGACCGACTTGACCGAACAGGTGCTGTTCGACGATCAGGCCACCATCAAGAAGGACAACCTGAAAGCCAAGCTGCAGCGTGCGGCCAATCTGAGTGCGGACGAACTGACGCGCCTGAACATCGTCTGCCTGGCCTCTAACCCCGGTGGCCGAGGCCTGGAGTTCTGGTTCGGCAAACCCGAGCATTACGAAAGTCGCTCTCGGATCAA
This sequence comes from Pseudomonas sp. MIL9, assembly GCF_016887925.1. Classification (NCBI taxonomy): domain Bacteria; kingdom Pseudomonadati; phylum Pseudomonadota; class Gammaproteobacteria; order Pseudomonadales; family Pseudomonadaceae; genus Pseudomonas; species Pseudomonas sp. MIL9. The sequence continues at coordinate 40,160 of NZ_JAFEHE010000012.1, forward strand.
CGATCTGAAGGCCATGACCAGTCGCATCCTGCAGGACAATGTACCTGCAGTATTGATTGCCAAAACGGGTATGGACGTCGTGCGCGATGTCGTCGCTCAACATGTGCTCAAAGCCCAGGAACAACAAAGCAAGCTGGAAATTCTGGATCAGCAGAACAACGAGGAATCGGTCCGTATCAACCAGGATATTTCCAAGGGCCGTCGCGAAGTCAAACGCCTCGCGGGTGAGCTGTTCGAGGAGCTGCGCAACATCGAGAACGAGTTGCTCGGCAAACTCCGTCCACTGTCACTGGAAGACATTCGTGGTTATCTCGAGGATGAAATCGGGTACACCGAAGAAGGCGTCGGCTACAAGCTCAACCTGAGGATCAAGGCCTCCATCGATCGCTCGTTCGATCAATCATCCAAGGTCACCAGCCGTATTTCCCAAGACATCGGCCGTCAACTCAACTCAAGTGAAAGCTTTCTCAATGCCATGAGCGAAGGCGCGCTCAAGTCACTGGGCGGCGCTGCCAAAGGCATCGCCAACCTGAGCCCCGATGCCATCAAGGGTGCTGTATTTGCCGCGCGAAACATTCTGGGTGACGTGACCGGCGTGGTCATCAAGTTCAAGCCCTGGCAAGCTACCAAGATTGCCGGTGCCATTTCCAAATGGGCGGGTCCGGCAGGCGCGGCCTTCAACCTGACTTCCGACCTTCTGAGCGCTTACAAGGCCCATGAACTCGAGCAGGAACTGAAGACCGTCAAAGAGTCCATCACCGTGGTCATCAAGAGCTCGTTCAAGGACATCTACGACATTATTGGTGATGATGAAAAACTGCTCGATTTCTTTGCTCCTCAGCTCAAGGAGTTCGAGAAGATCATCGCAGTCGTCACCGAGCGTTCGGAGTTCATCCGCAATCGCCAGCAGAAGCTCAATCAAGTGCAAGAGAAACTTGGCGCGCTCGGGCTTCCTGCTCTCGCAGCGCCTTCAATAAAAGCGTTAACGACCTGATCCTGCCTGATCGCCGCCAGGCATGAAGGCCTGGCGGCCCCTTCCCTCAATGCAACCCGCTGTTGCCCAGTTTCACCCGGGCATAAAAGGTGATGGCCACCGCCGGAATCAATGCCGAATAACCAGGTTTCAGAGCCGTCTTGAAATTGGTGATGACCCGCCCGACGGAGTTCCCCAACAGTTTGGGCACCATCGACAACACGTTGAAGGAGGCGGCACCGGCAATGGTTCCCATCGTCATTCCTGTGCTCACCCGGCCAGCGACCTGCGCGCCGCCGTCAGAGGTCGGCGACTTGAAATAGGAGGTCAACGTCAAGCGCTCCGCCAGCGCATCGACGTGCTTGAAGTAGTGCTCCGCCGAAAGGGTTTCCAGGACTTTCTCAGGTGAATGGCACAACACATGCCCATCCGCGAAAGCGTTACTGAAAAACGTGCGAACCAAGGCGGCCTCGAGTTCCAGGATCGTCGCACAGTCATGCAGGTCGTCACCCAACTCGAAATGCGCTACCAACATTTCAAGCACTTCGGCATAAGGCAAACCACGGCGTCGCGTCATGTTCGCCAGGCAATGTCCGCCCAATAGCTGAAACTCCCGTGTGAAGGCGTAGAGCTTATCGCTTTCGTTGTCGTCCAGATCTGTCCAACTGCTGGTTTTGAGGTGTTTGATCGCTTCACCCAACAAGGCGGGATGCGACTGCTCGATCTGTTCAAAGAGGTCGTAGAGCAAATAGTCATCACGCACGTGATCCTCCTGCGAGGCCACTTCCTTGCCCATGGGCGCGGGGTAATGCTGGCCCTGGAATCCGGCGAAACCGGTGCTGGCCAATACTTTATGCAGCTTCGGCCAGTAATCCTGGTGGCCGAAGCCGTCCATCTCAACGTTGTCGAAGTTCGCAACCTCGTGGCGACCCAGGCACTTCTCGTCTGCGTTCATCAACAGGATCCGGTCATTCCTGGAGAAGGCATTGATCAACCGGCCATTGATGCAGGCCTTGAGTCCTCGCGCTTCTTCGGCACCGACTTCGACGGCCGCCGCCATCAGCAACACATCGCCGATGGTGAGACTGCAACCACCCGGTTGGCGAACCAGTTTTCTTAGCGCGCTGACCAGCACTCGACCGCCCAACGAGTGACCGATCAGATTGATTTCGGTCACGTAGGGGTGCCTGGCCAACAGGTAATCGTCCAGCTCACTGAGCAGCACCTCGCCCATCTCCACCGCCCGACGTCGGCTGCGCGCAAAATGTGCCACCCGCTCCGCGGCGAATGCCGCCACGGCGAAATAGGGATGGACCCGGCTGGCACCCGCGATCAACTGCCGGGAGGCATTTGACATCTGCATGAAATGACCCGAGCGCCAGAAGCCGAGGATATTGATGCCACTGTGCAGCGTCGAAGGAATTTGCTTGGACAACAGCCGACGATCCCTTAGATCGTGCCCGGCGGAATAACCATGAACGAACACATTCGCCACCTCACTGGCACCGTGTGGCAAGGTCAGGAACTTGAAGTGTTTAACCAAGTATAAAAACTCCATTTGAATCAGGACGGATCTACATCAGAGGCAGACTCGGGTTGCATGATTTCGATCAGCGCGCAGTCGTCGATACGACGAGGGTGAAACAACTTCTTTTGCATTTTCCCGAACTTCAATAAGTGATAGCTTATCGCCATTCCGCGACAGAATGCATCCGGGAAATATCTCTGGAGAGGCTCAAGCACGGGCGCTTTGCGCCGACATCAGCTTGACGTTCACCGCCAGGCAGTGTCCTCCGCTGCCGCACTCTGCCCCCCCCTGCACAAGGAAAACACTGTGCCGTCAGCCAAATCCCATTCCACTGTCAGTCGCCAGTGGGAACTGCTCAAGCACTTGCCCAAACGCGAATCGGGCATCACGGTGACCGAGCTTCTGGGGCGACTCGAGGCGTCCGGCTACATCATCAGCCGGCGCACCGTCGAGCGAGACTTGAATGATTTGTCCCTGGTGTTCCCCTTGCAGTGCAGCGAGGACACGCCGCAAGCCTGGTACTGGACGCCCGGGGTTAACGTCGAATTGCAAGGCATCACGTTGACCGAAGCCTTGAGCCTGGCGCTGGTTGAAGATGCAATCCGCCCCCTGCTGCCCGCCAGCATGCTGAGCGTGCTGGAACCTCGTTTTGTGCATGCCCGGCGCAAGCTCAAGGGACTGGAGGACGACAACCCCGCCGCCCGTTGGCTGGAAAAGGTTGCCAGTGTGCGACCGGACCTGAACCTGCAGGCGCCGGACATTGATCCGCAGCGGCTCGAATCCCTGCAAAAGGCACTGATCAATGAGTGTCAGGTGCAGTGCCAGTACTACTCCGCCCATACCGACAAGCTCAGCGAAATGACGCTCAACCCCTTGGCGATGGTGCAGCGCGGGCTGGTGACCTATTTGATTGCCACGGCGCATCCGTACACCGATGTGCGCCAGTTCGCGGTGCATCGTTTTCGATCTGTCGATCAATTGGACAAGCCTGCCGAGGGCCTGCACGAGTTCGACCTGCGCGCCTACCTGGGCAGCGATGCGCTGCAATTCGGATCGCCGGAAAAAATCCGCTTCCAGGCTTGGGTGAGTGAACGCAAGGCACGCCTGATTCGCGAGACGCCCTTGAGTCCGGACATGACGCTGGAACCCCTGGAGGACGGCTATCGGGTGCATGCGACGCTGAGCAACACCTGGCAGTTGCACTGGTGGATTCTGTCCCAGGGCGACGCAATGATCGTGGAGCGGCCAGTCGAACTGCGGGCGCAAATCGGCGAGACGCTGCAACGGGCGGCAGCGGCCTATCAACCGCTGGAAGAGGTCGCGGCAACCGTGGGTTCGCACACCCATGGGCTGACAGCCACGCTGTAACAAACGCACGCGGGGCCGTCCTCCGAGGACAGGCCCTGCGTCACGCGTTGTTCAGTTTGCCTTGAGCAGCGCAGCGACTTTTAACAAGGCCTCGTCGATCTCGCCCAATGGGCATTCAGCGGTCAGGTATTCCGGGCGCGGTTGAAAACCGATGGCTTGGCACAATTGAGCCTGTAGCGCCTCCCGTCCTTGAAGCTCGGTATTTCCGATCTGCAGCAGGAATTGACCCTGCTTGTAACTGACGTAAAGGTGTATCTCCCTGCCAGCGTGTTCGTGATGGAAATACAGGTAAGGCTCATCCGCTTCCCCCGATACGGATTCGTAGTACGGAAGCGAGAGTGGTTGTAACGCTGCACCACCTTCTCGCTGTAACCGGGCATGCAGGGCATACGTGTTGAGTTCGGCATGCGCACCGCTCATGCGTTCTCTGGCGAGCAAATAGATGTCCTGCACATCGTCATTGACGAAGCGCATCTGGCGCCTGCTGCAATAGTTGAATGCCTCGGGGGTTTCGATCAGCAGTTTTTGCCAAGGCACCTCTGGATGGGCCGAAGTGATGATGCGCTGCAGTTGAGGCTCCAGCGGCTGCTCAGCGTCCAATTGGTCCCAGAGTTTGAACAGGATATTGCGCGCATCACGCGCTCCGCCGAGCAATCGCTTCCAACTGCCCTGCTCCGTCGCGCCATTGACCAGAAAGGACCAGTTACTGCCATTGCGCAAGAAGTAATTGCCGAGGGTGAGCAAGGCCCTCTCCCATAGAAAATCCTTGAAGCTCGCGAGACCGCGTGGGGTAAACGTCTTCTGGGCCATATCGAAACTGCGCTGGAATGCCAGTTGCGCGCTGGCATGGTCCACAGACTGAGCGTCCTCACTGTCGTCGAACAAGCGAAGTGCTTCGCTGCGCTCCAGGAGAAAATCGATCTGCCCACGGAAATACAAATGAGATTCCGCTTGTTCTATCAACCCTCGCCAATTGTGCTCTGCCAGGATCAGTTTCGCCTTCTGCACCTCTTCCGACGCCTGCGCGCCATTGAATCCAGTCACCGGGCCAGGGGTTGAAGCGATGTATTCAAGAATCTGCACGGCATGAGGAATCAACTCGCGCAGGCCATTGATGCTGCGTCGCACATCCTCGGGCCTGACGTAAGTAGTGTTGACGGCAAGGTTCACCACCACACGCATCCATTCCTGAAACGCTTGCGGCTGGCTGTCACCATGCGCTCTGAGAAATTCGATGTAGGCGACGAACTCAACGATCTGCGGATAGCTGATCGACAACGGTTCGGCAATGGCCGTCTTGAAGAATGCCTTTTCGTCGAAGACTCGGTCGTCCGGTAGCTTCAGGGCGAAACCTGTTTGCCCTGCGCTCCACCCTTCAAACAGCATCAGGACCGTTTCCGAAAAGGCCCGGTCGAGCCAGCCATTTTCCTCATACGTCTGATAGGTGTTGCGCTGATCCGCAGCCCTCAGCTTGACGAATTCATCGTTGTAGCGAGATTGACTGCTGTCGCGGGTCGCAATGGCAATCAGGCGCAACATGTTCATCACCGCATCGTCAAACAGGTGCATCGCCGTGGGTGATGGATCGCGATTGTCCTGGTTACAAATGTTCCAGAAAAAATCGGCCCACTGGGTGTCCAGACGCCAGGCGAAAAACTTCGCCACGCTCGTCTGAACGCTGCCCATGTTGCGCGTTTCACCCTCGAACTGTTTTTCCAGAACCTGTTCATAACGGGCCTTGAATGTTTCGAATGGCGTGAGCGGCATCCCGCGGGCGTTCATTTTGATATAGAGATCATCGGCCAGGCCAAAATCACGCAGGTCGAGTTTCTGAAAGCTGATGACGGGGCGCTCGCGATCCACCAGGCGAGCGAACGTTGCCGTCGGTGTTTCGAAGAAAAGCTCGTGGATGGCCTGCACCATCGTGAGGGCGGACTGGATGGTAGGGTCCAGTCTCCAATGGCGAAAATACCAGGGCTGGTCGCAAATCAGCGCAGCGATGGACGCTTCGGCGGTAATGGCGTGGTCCGGTTTGAATTGGCTGAGCGCATCAAAGAATTCCGTACTGCTCGGGCGAACACTGTAGGTGAAGCGTGAGGCCTGATCGTCGCAGAAAAGCGTTCTGAACAGCTCCAGCTGATCGTCCCGCAGCGCGATGTACCAGTGAAGGAGGAACAGTGTGGTCAGACGCTGCTGACCGTCCAACGGTTGAAGCTGCCCCGCCTCATTGAGGGTGCCGTAAATGAAATCCAGGTTGAGGGGGAGTTCCGGGGCGTCCTCCGGCAACTGGAATGCCTTGTTCAGTGCAACGAGGAAATCGTTGCGCACATCGATGCTGTCGGATCGTCCTTGCGCGTAATCACGCTGAATCAGCGGGATGCGAATGCTTTGACCGCCCTGGAACAGATCAGCGAACACCATCTGGCTTCCTGCGCCGCTCATACGCTTGGCTCCTGCTTGTCCAGAAAGAAATTGACGAGGGTATTGCACATGGCTTCCAGGTAACCCTGACTATCCTTGACGCTCCAGAAAAGCAGGTGGTCCACGCCCTGGCTGTAGCATTTGAGGAACAGGTTTCGCGTACACAGCGGTACAAAAATGCCACGTTGATCAAGTTCCAGTATCCGCTCCCGTTTTACGGCAAACACTGCATTGCCGTAACCACGATTCGTTTGAGCATCAAGCAGCGTAAGGTTGCCGATACTGTCATCAACTTCGCTGTCCTCTTTGAAGGCCGCCAGGACGCGAGTGTGCAAATCGTGAAACTGCGTGTCGGTAGCGGACTCGGTTTGCGCGAAGTACGCCGCGATGGCCTGGCAAAGATCCCGTTGATCGTCTGCGCCCGTCAGTTGCTTCCGAGCCAGTTGCAGCCATCTGTCTCGTTCAGTTTTACCTTTGGGAATAGAGGTGGTCACCGACCGGACGTGCTCGATGTCCCAGCTGTTCGCCTTGAAACTGTCGAACTGAAAACGAATGTTCGAAGCCGGGTTTTGCAGCAGGCTGGTCAGGTTGAAGAGCAACAGCGTTGTCCGGATTTTGAGCGCATGCTTTTGGCCGTACTCCAGGTCGCCGAGGAACTGTTTAATCGTTGCCCTCAGAACGTCAGCCGTTGCTGCCTCAGGCATCGCCGTGCCGGTTAACTTCAGGAATGCAAGGCTACGAAGCTTCTGTTCGAATTGTCTTTTTGGAATGTCTTGCGACAGTCGGAAAATGGCATCGACCGTTGTGCCCGATTGCACCAGAAAGCCGATGATATGGTACAGACGCCGGTCTTCGAACCACTCCTCCAGCAGCATGTATACCTGCTTTACCCTCAACCATTCGCTCGCGGTCGTGGCGCCTGCTGCCGAAAGCCTGCGGTTGTAAGTGTGGAAAACCGAGTATCGCTCGTCCGGGTCAAAAGAGGGCTCTGCGTCGAGGCGGGCAATCAGCGTGAACAAGAAGCCGATGCGGTTGTGGCCGCCGCTGGTCTTGTTATTGAGGAAATACCAGAACGCGTCGTTCTGTAGCGCTTTTTCCAACTGATCCCATTCATGGGCAATCTGCAACTGCTGGAGGCTAACAGCACCCTCGGCATCGTCCCGTTGGCGCAAAAACAACGCCCGGATAAGCTCGTCGTTGGTCAAGGCTATCTTGCCCACATTCAGCCGGGTAAAGGCGTCCACGGCATTTTCCCGGTCGGAGAGCTCGTACCAGATCACACGGGTCTTGTTGAGCAGTGTCGATTTGATCTCCTCGAATTCGTGGTCCCGCGATTCGAACCATAGTTCGATGGTCTGGATCGCCTGGTACAGATAGAAATAGTCAACGTTTCGGGTGGCGGTGTCCTCAGAAGGATCGTCCAGAAAGTCCCGCAACTCCGGTCGGGTTTCGTATGCCAGGCTGAACAGTTTTGATCGATATTTGACGGCCATCCGCTCATTGAAATGACGAAGTATCAGTAGCAGCGTTGTCAGCCGCTGTTGACCATCGACCACCTCGTATTGACCCTGGCGTGTGTCTTTGAGCACTAACGGTTGCAGGCAGTAGTACTCGTGGGGCTGAGCATTTTCACGCTTGGCAAACTCCCGGACATCCTCGAGCAATTGCGTGACTTGCATCGGCTTCCATCGATAACCGCGCTGGTAGGCGGGTATCCAGAACTGGTTTGGCTGTCCATTTGCGTGGGTGATGAGGTCGTGTACCGACTTGGTATCGAAAACGGCGCGCGTCATTGCGAGAACATCCCTTTTTAACCCATGTAAAACGTCTGCGTGAAGGTGCGAGAGTTGCCAGGCTTACAGCATGATGGCGCAAAGATATCATTCATTGACTGGCGTCGCGACCAACATGATTCGGCAAGCGTATTCAGACTTTTGATCGTCGCTCAGACGCTCCCCTGCCTTGCGCGACTGCGCGGCTCAATTCAGCAGCTCAGTGATCCACCGGGCGTGCCGGGCGATTTCCTCGGCCTTCTCTTCGGGCACTGCCTGTCGCGCCCGGGCGAAGTGGGTCAGGGTCTGCTGTTTATGGCGCAGCAGGCGCTGCCACTTGGTCAGGAACGCCGGGCTGCGTGCCTGCATCTGCAGCGGGCCGAAGTACAGTTCCTCGGCGGTATAGGTCACCGGCCCGTCGCGCTCGGCGACGATGATTTCGTAGTCGAAGCGGTTTTCCCGAAGTACTTCCTCGCAAAGGATTCGGTAGCCATTGTCCATCAGCCATTGACGCAGCGGCTGCTCGCCGCCGTTGGGCTGCAGGATCAGGCGTTCCCGGCCGCTCAGGCGCGCCTTGCCGCTGTCGAGGATGTCGCGGATCGTCTCGCCACCCATGCCACAGAGGCTGATCGCCGTGATGCCGTCTCCCGGCTCGATCGCCGCCAGGCCATTGGCCAGGCGCACGGTGATCCACTGCTCCAGGCCGTTCTCGCGCACGGTGCGTTCGGCCGAGCGCAGCGGCGTCACTGCCACCTCGCCGGCCACCGCCGCCGCGATGGCGCCACGACGCATTAATGCCACCGGCAAGTAGGCGTGATCCGAGCCGATATCGGCCAGGCGTGCATCCGCTGGCACATGCGCCGCCACGCGCTCCAGGCGCATGGACAATGTCTGTTGGTTCAACTGCAGCCCCTTTTCACCACGAACGTCCAGCACCGCAGGCCGGATCGGGACGCAATTCTGTCGAGCAACGCCATAGATTTCAAATCCCGGCGACCAGGACCATGGTTTGCCCCCGTCAGTCCCTTCCCCCGACAGGTCACCACGGTCAGGCGCACACCGTCCAGCCCGAGTGCAGTATGATCGCAAACACGCTTTGAGCCGTTTGATACGGGGGCAACGGGATGACTACAAACACCACACGACAAGGCTGGTCATGGGTCTTGCCCTCGTTGCTCGCCCTCAGCCTGGTGCTGACAGCGGGATGTTCAGGCAAAGCCGCCAAGGCTCGCTATTCGACGTCGAGCGCCGGCTCGAACTGTTACGCAAAAGCGCTGCCCACTTCCGGTGAAGGCGGTCTGGCATGGGGCGACACCTTGAACATGGCTCGCAAAAAATCCCTGGATAATTGCATACGCTATGCCGGCCGGTCCGGTGGCACGCCGGACACCTGCCAAGTGGTGTTGGCGCAATGCAGAAAGTAATGGCGCGGCAGCAAAAAAGGTTCTTCACGGAATCCCGGGATACAACGCTAATGCAATACTTGTAGGAGCCAGCTTGCTGGCGATGGTCGTGAACGATAACGCGGGGAACCTGACGCCCCGCGGTGTCCTCCAGCTCATCGCGAGCAGGCTCGCTGCTACAGAGGACGGTGCCCACGTTGCAATGCCCCTTAAAAAAACGCTTCTACCGCTCTGAATCGCGGTTTCTCCAGATGCAAAACGCCGACAAGCCCTAGCGACCGATCAGCGAACTGGCCAGCAACGCCTCCAGTCCCATCGGCTTGGCAAAATGATATCCCTGGGCCTGCCCTGCGCCCATTTCACGCAGCAAGTCCAGTGTCGCTTGATCCTCGACACCTTCGGCCACCACGCTGAGGTCGAGCGATTCGGCCATCCGCACGATCGCCCGGACGATCGCGCGACTGCGGGCACTGGTGGTCAGTTCGAGGATGAACGACTTGTCGATCTTCAAGCCGCTGAAACGGTATTGATGCACATAGCTCAGGGATGAGAACCCGGCGCCGAAGTCATCGAGCACCACCGACATACCGTTGTCGGCCAATTGCTGCATGGTCAGCCGGGCAATCGCCGGCTCGGCGACCAGCGCACCTTCGGTCAACTCCAGGCAAATGCGTGACGGTTCGACCCCGTGCCGCGCCAGCAGCGCCAGCACTTCATTGGCGAAGTCCGGGCGCGTCATGCTGTAGCTGGAGCAATTGACGTGCACCGCAGGCCAATTGGCGTGCTCGGGTTGTGCGAGGATCGTTGCAACGCTGGTGAGCATGTACAGATCCAGCCGGCCGATCAGGCGCAAACCCTCGACATCCGGCAGGAACTCGCCCGGCGCGATCACCCGGCCGCCCGGTTGATGCCAGCGGACCAGCGCCTCAAGGGCCAGCAATTCGCCGCTTTCAACGCTGACAATCGGCTGGAAATACGGCAGCAGTTCGTCCGTACGCTTGAGCGCGTTGCGCAAGGCCCCTTCGCGCTCCACCTGGTCCGAGACTTCCCGGCGCACTTCCTGGTTGAACACCGCGTAACTGTCGCGCCCGGCGCTCTTGACCCGGTACATCGCCGCGTCGGCATCGCGCAGCAAATCCGCCGGTTCGTGATGGAACTGACTGTCGGCACTGACAATACCGATACTGCAGGACGAAAACACTTCATAGCCATTGATGAAAAACGGCAGGTCAAACGCCACCAGGATCCGTTCGGCGATTTCGATCACCACGTCCAGCGGCGCTTCGGGCGCGAGGACCGAAAACTCATCGCCGCCCAGGCGCGCCAGCATGTCGGCGTCGCGCAGGCATCCGCGCAGGCGATGGGCGGCCTGCATCAACAGCAGGTCGCCAAAATGGTGGCCGAGGCTGTCGTTGACCATCTTGAAACGGTCCAGGTCGATGAACATGACCGCCAGGTGCCCGCCTTCCCTGCCGAACTGCGACCAGGCCGAATTGAGGCGCTGTTGCAGGTAAGTGCGATTCGGCAGCCCGGTCAGCGCATCGTGGGAGTTTTCGTGTTGCAATTTGGCATTGGCGTGATCGAGTTCGCGGGTGCGGTTCTGCACCCGCGCTTCCAGCTTGAGGTTGGCGGCGTGGATCGCTTCGGCGGCCGTGCGCCGCGACAACGCCGTATCAATGTGCCGCGACACGAACGTCAGCAGATCCTGATCCCGCAGGGTATAGCGCACCTGCGAGGTGTAGCTTTGCACCGCCAGCACGCCACGCACCACGTCGCCATCGAACAAGGGAATGCCCAGCCAGGAATGGGATCGGACGGACTCGTCGGCCAGTTCGATTTCGCCCTCGGCCGCCAGTCGCTCGGCTTTGTCAGAGTCAATCAGGCAAGGTCGGCGCTGACGGATAACGTATTCAGTCAAGCCCCGGCACCCACGCCGCGCTGCCGGGCTGGTCGTCTGCCGCTCATCGACGTAATAGGGAAAGGTCACTTCACTGGTCGCGTCGTCGAACAGCGCGATGTAGAAGTTTTGCGCGAACAGCAAGTCACCGACGATGCCATGCAAGGTTTGAAACAACTCAGCCATGTCGCCCGGTTGACTCGATAGCTCCGCGATCTGGAACAACGCGCTCTGCAGGTGTTCGGCGCGCTCCCGATCCGCCACTTCCTGCCTCAAGGCTTCGTTGAGTGCCGAAAGCTCCAGGGTGCGACGCATCACGGTTTCTTCCAGGTCCTCGCGGTGCAGAATCCGGTCCAGGGCCATGGCGACGTGGCGGGCCACCACAAGGAACAGCGCGCGATCTTCAGCACTGTAGATACGAGAAACGTCGTAGACCTGCATCGCGAGCATGCCGAACACGTCATCCGAGGCATTTTTCAACGGGGCGCCCATCCAGAACTCGGGACGGTCACCCACACAGTAGAAACGGCCTTCGGCTTCAGCCGCGAGGATACCGGCGGCGTCGATCAGCAACGGCTGGGCAGTGGTCAATACCTGCCCGGTCAACGACAGGTGCGATGGGTCAAGGTATTCGTAGTTTTCGGACTCCAGGGCATCGACGTCGATGATGTCGACGTAATACGGGTAGTCGATCTTGCCGCTATGGGGGTCATACAGCGCGAGATAGAAGTTCTCGGCATCGATCAGGCTGGCCAGCAGCCGGTGAACCCCCACCAGAAACACCGAACGGTCGCGGGTCGAACTGGCCAGGTAGGTGATCTCATACAGCACTCGCTGAGTGATCTGCGCACGGGCAAGGGTATTGGTCTGGACCTGAATACCCAGCCGCAGGGCAAAGTCGGCGAGCGCCGGGTCTGCGGCTTCGCTGACCGGCGCGAGTAGCCAACCCAGTTCACTTTCGCCCTTTCCGGTGGGCCAGCGGTGCAATCGCCGGGTCCGGCAGAACGTGTCGAACTCTTCGTTCGGGATGCTGGACGGCCACTGCATCCAGGCGTCGCCCTGACCGACCCGATGCAATTGTTCACCGGCGCGGTAAACCGCCCACGCGGAGGTATGGGCCCAGTTGCGCGCTGAGTCCAGCATTTGCTGGATCATGTTCTCGTTGCCAGCGTAAGCCATGCCGACAGTACCCGACGTCCCTTTTGGTTGAGATGCGACAACGTCGCAGTCGTTCGATTGCCGCGGGGAGTCGGTCAATTGACGAACACTCATCAGCGCTCCCTGAGCCAAAAACTGGCGATGCCCACTTACTGATTGCTAGCAATATGCCAGTGAGCTTTTTGTTTATAACTTATGGCGATTTTTTTCAATGGTTTTATTTGCTTTGGCGCCAACAATGAGACAGACAACAAATTGCTCGCCGAAAGTTGTCGATTTTTACCCGGAACTCTTTACTCGCTGTCTTTCGTCTCTGCGTCAGTGTCGCCCGACCAGTCACCGTTGCAGTCACTATCGCCATGCACGGAAGACAGATCCTGTCTTCCGTGCACCTGAGCGGTTACTGCCCGATGGCGGGATATTCGTCGTTACGATCGGGCCAGGGCGTCAAAATCTGAAAGCCATCGTCAGTGACGGCCACCATGTGCTCCCACTGGGCCGATAGCGATTGATCCTTGGTGACCACCGTCCAGCCATCCGCCAGGGTTTTCACATGACGTTTGCCCGCATTGAGCATGGGCTCAATGGTGAAAATCATCCCGGCTTTCAATTTCAGGCCCTGGCCCGGATAACCGTAATGCAGGACCTGCGGCTCGTCGTGGTAGATCTTGCCGATACCATGGCCGCAGTATTCGCGCACAACGCTGAACCCTTCCTTTTCCGCGACCGCCTGGATGGCATGACCAATGTCGCCCAACGTGGCGCCGGGGCGGACGAGTCGAATGCCGGCACACATGGCTTCATAGGTCGTCTTGACCAAATGCCGAGCCTGCGCACTGGGCTCGCCAACGAAGTACATGCGGCTGGTGTCGCCATACCAGCCATCCTTGATGACAGCGATATCGATGTTCACGATGTCGCCATCCTTCAACGTCCTGTTCGAAGGGATGCCATGGCAGACCACTTCGTTGACGGATGCGCACACGGTCTTCGGAAAACCGTGATAGCCAATGTTGCCCGGAATGGCTTTCTGCACGTTGACGATGTGGTCGTGACAGAGGCGATCGAGTTCGTTGGTGGTGACCCCGGCTTTCACGTGGGGAGTGATCATGGCCAGCACTTCGGCGGCCAGCGTGCCTGCTGCGCGTGACTGGGCGATTTCCGCGAGGCTGTTGATCCTGACGTTCGCCTTCATTGACTGGCTCCTGAGATTGCATGGGGCTGGGAGCCTTGAGCGATATCCGCGACAGCACAGAGCTGTTTCAGATCCAGTCCGCCCGCCGATTCGGCACGAATCAGCAAGCGGCAAATATCGCTGTGATCGAGGTTTGGATGTAATTCCGCGAGCATCCCGATGCGCATCCAGTGCTCGGCTTGCGCATTGATCGAGCGACTCAGCGCGTCGCTGGCGACACGCAGGTTCTCATGCATGTTTTCTGAAATTTTGACGATTCCCATGACTTCCACTATATGAAATGCATATGAACCGTATATTAACCGGTTCGAGCATGGAATCAAATCAACCTCATGAAATGGGAGCGCCCCCGCTCCCCCGGAGTGATAAAGCGTTCGATACAAATGGAAACGCCCCAATCAAGGGGCGCCATGACCAGCAATCAGGTGTGTCGGGAAGCACCGCTGCCCTTTACCTGTTCGGTAACGCCAGGCGATCAATGGCCTTCGGACGCATTGAACATGGTTTTGGCATAGATCAGTCCCAAACCATAGGCGCCACCATTGGCGATGGAAGTTTTCACGGTGGCATCGTAGGTGTCGGTACGAGCCCAGTCACGTTGCAACTCGAGCAGGTATTGCAGGGAAGTCATCGGGCGCGCGCCAAGCTGGATCATGCGCTGAATGGCCATTTCATGAGCCTCGACCGACACATCACCGCACGCGTCCGCAATGAAATACACCTCGAACCCCTGATCCAGGGCGGAAAGCGCCGGGCCCACGATGCACACAGATGTCCAGAGGCCCGCCAGCACGATCTTGGCCTTGTCGTGACGGTTCACCTCCACCGCAATGCGCGGATCTTCCCAGGTGTTCATGCTGGTGCGGTCGATGACGGACTTCTCGGGGAAGACCGATTTGATTTCATCGAAGATGGGCCCGGAAAAGCTTTTCTCTGCGACCGTGGTCAGGATGGTCGCGACCCCGAACTCTTTTGCAGCCTTGGCCACCAGGGCAGCGTTGTTGCGCAGATTCACAGCGTCGATGGACTTGGTCGCAAAGGACATTTGCGACTGATGATCGATCATGATGAGGGTGTGATCGTCAGGGTTCAGCAGGGTCTTGCCGGGCACGGCGGATGCGGTAGGCATGGGAGTCGCTCCATTATTGAATGAAAAACCACCCTTCAACTATGGAGTGCCCGACGACGCCGTACTTGTATCCCTGTGCTTTGTTTTGGCCGTGACCGGCTCACTGGATCGACAGGACGAATCGGCATTCACCCCGGGTCTCGTCGGCGCAAGAGGGTTGATCCCCTTGCGCTCGCGAAGGCTGACAGTTCCCTTAAGTGCATCTCCCTTGCTCAAGACGGTGAGCACGCCAATCAACGATCACGCATGGGGGCGCTTTCCGGAGCGCCCCACCGTCCCATCTTTTTGAGGCCGCTTCGCTACCCAGAGCAAGTTCCCTCGCCACAGGTTGCTATTCATTCGTTCAATCCCTTGACTGAGCGGCGTCAGGCAATCGTCACACTGGCCCGCGCCGTGTGTAGCTTTTTATAGCTTTCGATCAGACGCAAATGTCGATCGAGCCCTTCCAGCTTCGTGCTCGTCGGGGTCAGGCCGTAGAAACGCACACTGCCGTCGACCGAGCCGATCGCAGCGTCCATGCGCTCATTGCCGAACATCCGGCGGAAATTGACTTCGTAGTCGGCCAGTTCCAGATCGTCGTCCAACTGCATTTCCAGCACCACGTTCACGGCTTGATAGAACAGGCCGCGCTCGACGGTGTTGTCGTTGTACTGCAGGAAGGCTTCCACCAGATCCTTCGCCTGTTCAAACTTCTGCAAGGCCAGATAAATCAGCAGCCTCAACTCCAGGATCGTCAACTTGCCCCACGGCGTGTTGTCGTCGAATTCGATGCCGATCAAGGTGGTGATGTCGGTGTAGTCGTCCAGCTCGCTGTCTTCCAGGCGCTTGGCCAGGGTTCTCAGCCCGACTTTGCTCAGGTTGTGCAGGTTGAGAATGTCGGCGCGGAACGTCAGCGCCTTGTTGGTGTTGTCCCAGACCAGATCGTCGACCGGATAGATTTCCGAGTAGTCCGGCACCAGAATGCGGCAGGCCTTGGCGCCGATGTGCTCATAGACCGCCATGTACACTTCCTTGCCCATATCCTGAAGGATGCCGAACATGGTGGCGGCTTCTTCGGCATTGGAGTTTTCCCCTTGCCCGGAGAAGTCCCACTCAACGAATTCGAAATCGGCCTTGGCACTGAAGAAGCGCCAGGACACCACACCGCTGGAGTCGATGAAGTGCTCGACGAAGTTATTCGGCTCCGTCACGGCCTGTCCTTCAAAGGTCGGCTGAGGGAGATCGCTCAGACCTTCAAAGCTGCGCCCCTGCAGCAACTCGGTGAGGCTGCGTTCCAGTGCCACTTCAAAGCTTGGGTGCGCGCCGAACGAGGCAAACACGCCACCGGTACGCGGGTTCATCAAGGTGACGCACATCACCGGGAACTCCCCACCCAGCGACGCATCCTTGACCAGCACCGGGAAGCCCTGCTCTTCCAGCCCTTGAATGCCAGCCAGAATGCTCGGGTATTTTGCCAGCACGTGCTGCGGCACATCCGGCAGTGCCATTTCACCTTCGAGAATTTCGCGCTTGACCGCGCGTTCGAAGATTTCAGAAAGGCATTGCACCTGGGCTTCTGCCAGGGTGTTACCGGCACTCATGCCATTGCTGAGGAACAGGTTCTCGATCAGGTTGGACGGGAAATACACCACCTCGCCATCCGACTGGCGCACAAACGGCAGCGAACAGATGCCACGCTGTGTATTGCCGGAGTTGGTGTCGTACAGGTGCGAGCCCCGCAACTCGTCATCGGGGTTGTAGATCGCCAGGCAGTACTCGTCGAGAATTTCCGCCGGCAGCGCATCCTGGGGGCCAGGCTTGAACCAGCGCTCATCCGGGTAATGCACGAACGCCGCGTTGGCGATGTCTTCTCCCCAGAACTGATCGTTGTAGAAGAAGTTGCAATTGAGTCGCTCGATAAACTCGCCCAATGCCGACGCCAACGCGCCTTCCTTGGTCGCGCCCTTGCCATTGGTAAAGCACATGGGCGAGTGCGCATCGCGAATGTGCAGCGACCACACATTGGGCACGATATTGCGCCACGAAGCGATTTCGATCTTCATGCCCAGGTCAGCCAGGATCCCCGACATATTGGCGATGGTCTGCTCCAGCGGCAGATCCTTGCCCGCAATATAGGTGCCCTCTTGCGAGCCCGACTGGGGCATCAACAACGCCTGGGCATCGGCATCGAGGTTTTCCACTTCTTCGATCACGAACTCAGGCCCGGTCTGCACCACTTTTTTCACGGTGCAACGGTCGATGGAACGCAAAATGCCCTGGCGGTCCTTGGCGGAGATATCGGCAGGCAACTCGACCTGGATCTTGAAAATCTGGTTGTAGCGGTTTTCCGGGTCAACAATGTTGTTCTGCGACAGGCGGATATTTTCCGTGGGAATACCGCGAGTGTCGCAATACAGCTTCACAAAATAAGCCGCACACAAAGCCGAAGAAGCCAAGAAGTAATCGAACGGACCAGGTGCCGAGCCATCGCCCTTATAGCGAATAGGCTGGTCGGCCACGACAGTGAAGTCATCGAACTTGGCTTCAAGTCGAAGGTTGTCGAGAAAGTTGACCTTGATTTCCATGCGGGATTACCAAAATGACGAGCTAAACGAAATGGCCGCCATTATCCGGCTTTTCGGCCGGAAGTCTTGTGCTTTGAACGGGAAGGTGACGGGCTGATGGAAGGACCCTCCCGCGCCGGCGAGCCCGTCGCCAGCCTCGTCAGCCGGTGACCGTCATGGGCAACGAAGCGCGTTCCGCAGGAAAAGATCAATAAATGACCAACACATTACAAGCCACACGTTTCCTGCTGCCTGGCGCGTTATCCACAGGTATACCCACGCAATTTGTGGATAGCTTCAGCGCATTCACCTGAGGTTAGAACGCACTCATCACTTTCGGTCCGGCCTGGAAATCCGCTAGGCTTGCCCCACACTTTTCGAGGATCCTCAAGGTATGTCCAGGCTCGACCTCTCCCTGCAAGACACCGCTGCGCCCGAGGGCGTTTGTTATGGTTGCGGCGGCAGCAATCCCCACGGGCTGCACATCAAAAGCTACTGGCATGAGGACGGCGTGCATGTCGTGGCCGAACATCTGCCCGACGCTCAATTTTGTGGCTGGCCCGATCTGGTTTACGGCGGAATGATCGCCATGCTGGTGGATTGCCATTCAAACTGGGCGGCAATGGCCTATCACTACCGCGCCGAACAGCGCGACGTCGCCAGCCTGCCCCGCATCAATTGCGTCACGGGCAACCTGGGCATCAAGTTCATCAAACCGACCCCCATGGGCGTTCCGTTGACCCTGCGGGCGAAAGTGGAAGGTGAAGTCGGACGCAAGAGTCGCGTGATCTGCGAGGTCTACGCCGGGGACGTACTCACGGCGATCGGAGACTCGATTTTCGTTCGTGTGGACGCCGCGCAGCTGGCGGCGGCCGCCCATGACCGGGACGCGTAGGCACTGCCATTCAAGGTGCGATGGCGGTGGGTGTTGAGGTGGGATGCCACCTCAACACCCAGGCGTCACAGATACCAGCGATATTCCCGGGCACTGATTTCCTGCATGAACGCCAGGTGATCCTGACGTTTGTTCTCACAATACACATCGACGAATTCCGCCCCCAGGCCTTCGCGCAGTTGCGGCTGATGCTGCATCGCGCGCACGGCTTCGAGCATTTCCACCGGGAAATCGATGCCGCTGTTGCGGTCTTCGTTGAGTGGCGGGATCGGCTCCTTGCGTGCTTCCAGGCCATGCTCGAGCCCTACCAGAATCGCCGCCAGCACCAGATAAGGGTTGGCATCGGCACCGGCCAGGCGATATTCGATGCGCAGGTTTTTCGCGTCCGACTCCGGAATGCGCAAGCACGCATCGCGGTCTTCAAAACCCCAGCTCGCATGCGTGGCCACGTTGGTCGTGCCGCCAAGACGTCGATAGGCGTTCTGGTTCGGCGCGAAGATCGGCATGCTGTGGGGCAGCAACTCCAGGCAACCGGCCACGGCATGGCGCAGCGGTTGCTGCTGGTTGGCGGCCAGCAGGTTTTTACCTTCGGCATCGTACAGACTGACATGAACGTGCATGCCGCTGCCGGGGTGCTGCAAGTAAGGCTTGGCCATGAAGCTGGCACGGTAGCCGTGCTTGAGCGCGACGCCACGGGTGCTGCGGCAGAACAGCGCGGCCCAGTCGGCCGCACGCAAGCCGTCGTCGAGATGTCCGAAGTTGATCTCGAACTGACCTGGTCCCAGTTCCGCCGTAATCACCGTGGCATCGATGCCTTGTGCTCGCGTCGCCTCGACCATTTCATCGAGCACCGGGGCAAAGCGCGACAAGCGCTCGATGTGCATGTTCGGTTGATCGTCGGCATCGTCGGTCAGCGCATCGCGGGGAAACTGCGGCAAGCCGTCACGCAGCTTTTTATCGAACAGATAGAACTCCAGCTCGAACGCCACCACCGGATGAATGCCTTTGCGCGCCAGCCGATCCAGCACTTGCGCCAGCACCTCGCGCGGTTCGAAAACGATCGGTTTTTCGGTGCCGTCCGACGTGATCAACATCTGCCCCAGGGGCTGCTCTTCCCAGGTCACCGGTTTGAGTGTGCCAGGGACCAGGCGCCGCAGCGCGTCCGGGTCACCGTCGTTGAAGCAGTAGTCACCGATCTTGAACAACCCGCCCTGCACACCCAGCAACACACAGTTCTGTGGCAGCTTGAGCGCGCTGCCCGCCGCGACTTTTTCCAGCATCTCTACGGGATAACGCTTGCCGTAAAAGTGCCCCGGAATGTCCAGGGAAATCAGGTCGACATAACGCACCTCGGGGTAGCGTTGGCGAAAGGCACGCACTTCGGCGAGCAGATCAGAGCAGGCAGCATCCATCGTGGTTGTTCCTTGGGAAGTTCTTGGGGTGGCGATCATGTGTAGACCCAGAGCACGCGCGTCAGCTGCTCGGTCAGGTTGCCGTAGCGGCAACGGGTGTGACTGTCGAATTGAAAACTGTCGCCGGCGCGTAACGTGACCGGCTCGTCGTCGCCCAGCCACAACGTCAACTCGCCCTCGAGCACGTAGCCGCCCTGCTCCGAGCTGTCGGTCAGGTGCCTGTCACCACTGCTGGCGCCGGCTTCCAGATGGCTTTCGAGCATCGAGAACGAAGCGCGCATCTTCGGCGATACCAGGATGTCGGTAATCCCGTTGGCGTAATACACGGTGCGGCGCTCGTCCGGCCGGGTCACCCACGGCAGGACCTTGGGTTTGGGCAAGCTATAGAAATAGGTGGTCGGCACGCCGAGGGTTTCACTGATCGCCGTCAGATCGGCCACTGTCGGCCGGGACAAACCGCGCTCGACCTGAGACAAAAACCCCACCGAACGACCGATCCGGTCTGCCAGCTCCTTCAAGGTGAACTTCTTGTGCTTGCGTAAATCGTGAATCAGGATCGCCAGCGCGGCGATTTCTTCTTGCTTGTTCATGACCGGGATTCCGCTGAATGACTCATCAAATGCTGTCGCGCAGTCGATACCAGGCTTTGCCGATCGCCTCCAGCGGCGCTGCCAGGTACTTGCCGCCGGGAAAGCTGCCATTACTCAAACCTTGATACAACGCCAACTCATCCGCCTGGCCGAGAATCGCATCCGATACCGCGCGCGCCGCTGCCAGGGTTGGCAGCACGCCATGGCCGGAATAACCCTGTAGCCAGTAGCGATCCCCCTGGCGGCCAACATCCGGTGTGCGGTTCAGGGTCAGGTCGATGTGTCCGCCCCAGGCGAACGCCAGATCGACACCCTTGAGCTGTGGAAACACGCGTTCCAGGAATGGTCGCGTCGCCCTGGCGATGTCCTTGGGCATGCCACCCAGATAGGTGCAGCCACCGCCGAACAGCAAGCGGTTGTCCGGTGTACGGCGGAAGTAATCGAGGACGAACTGGTTATCGGTGACGCACACATTGGTCGGCAGCAGCGAGGTAGCTTTCTCGGGCGTCAGGGGGGCGGTGGCGACCTGATAGGTCCCGACCGGCAACACACAACTGGCCAGCTTCGGGTCGAGACGATCCAGATAGGCATTGCACGCCAGGACCAGCACATCGGCCCGGATCGACCCACGCTCGGTGTTCACCTGAAACCGACCGCCCTCTTCCCGATAGTTCAATGCCTTGCTTTGTTCATGGATACGGCCGCCGGCACGCTCGATGGCGGCGGCCAGGCCCAGTGCCAGCTTCAACGGATTGAGGTGCGCGCCTTCGGGATCATAAAGGCCGGCCTGATAGCGCTCGCTGGCCACCCAATCGGGCAACTGCTCGCGGGGAATGAACTGCAAGCCGTCGTGACCCCACTTGTGACTGGCTTCGCGTTGCCATTCGGTCAACAGGCTGACCCGGCGCGGCATGACCGACGTCCACAGGTGCCCGGCCCGATAGTCGCAGTCGAAGCCGTGACGCCCGGGCAGTTCACGCAACTCCCTGGCGGCCCAGCGCATGCCATCCCACAGACGCCGGGCACGTTCATAACCCAGGGCTGCCTCCAGCGGCGGCATGTCGCACGACCAGCCGAGAATCGCCTGCCCGCCGTTGCGCCCAGAAGCCGCCCAGGCCACCCGACTGGCTTCCAGCAGCGTCACCCGTTTGCCGGCCAACGCCAGACGCAGCGCCGTGTGCAGCCCGCTGAAGCCAGCGCCGATGATCACGATTTCAGTGTCGTGTTCGCCCACCAGCGCAGGTCGAGTGGTCAGGCGATTGGCGCAACTGTAGGCGTAATAGCTCGCAACATGCTGGGTGGACTGCTGAAACATACGGGCCTCATGAAATTAATTTCTTATAATTTCATGAAAAAATACATCGTAAATTTCACGAACGCAATACGAACCGCTGGGATCGTTATCCGACGCAGGTTGCCAATACACAAAACAGGTGTTCACCGCGCAGTACCGAACCTGCGAAAAATCCGCCCAAACGCTTACAATCGCCCCCTTCAACGCAAATCAGCAGGCCACAAGGCTATGGCGCTCGACCCTCCCACAATGTTGGCCCTCTCGATCGCCCTCGCGGCGGCCGCCGCCCTGTATCTGGCGGTCGAGTGGCGCAGCATCCGTGAATCTTCGCTGCTGTTCTGGAGCGCGGGTTTTGCCACGATCAGCGTGGGATCGACGCTCGCCTTGCTGCGCATGAGTGGCCTTGTGTTGATTGGCATCTGGTTTGCCAACGGCCTGCTGGTCATGGCCCACTGGTTGTTCCTGATGGGGGTGGCACGCTTCACCCGCATACGCCTGTCTCGCGCCTGGTGGCTGATCGTCGTCGCCTGGTTTGCGCTGCTGGCACTGCCGGATGACCCCTCGTGGTCGAAGATCATGCTGGTGGCCAATTCGTTGCTGGTGGCGCTGCCGACGCTTTGGGCCAGTTTGCTTTTGCGTCCCCATGGCAAGTCATTGAGCGTGGGCGCGGCACAGCTGCGCTTTGTGCTGTTGATCCATGGGCTGTTCTATGTGGCCAAGGCCATCTCGGTGGTTATTCCGGGCACGCTGATTGATCTGGCGGCCTTGCGTGGCGAGATCATCCAGATTTCGCTGGTCGAAGGCGCCATGGCGATCATGCTGATCGCCCTCTCGATGACCGGGACCGAACGCCACCGGCGGGAGGAGCGGATTGCCCGGCTGGCCGAACGCGATCCGTTGACCGCCCTGTACAACCGCCGCGCCCTGGAAGTACGGGCACCCCGCCTGTTGGCTGAAGTCTCGAGCGCTCGCCCCGGTGCCCTGCTGTTGATCGATATCGACAACTTCAAGTTGGTCAACGACCTCTACGGTCATACCGCCGGCGACCGCCTGCTCGTGGCCCTGAGCGAGATGATTCGTACGGTATTGCCGGAGGGGGCACTGGCGGCCCGGCTGGGTGGAGACGAGTTCGTCATCCTGCTGAACGACGCTTCGAATGCGCGCATCGTGGAATTGGGCAACACCCTGCGCGACCGCTTTCACAGCACGGCCTCACAAACCTTCGCCACGCCCGAAGCGGTGACCCTGAGCATCGGCGCCGACCTGTTCGACCATCCGCCCTCCAGCCTGGCGGCATTGATCGAACAAGGCGATGCGGCGCTTTACGAGTCCAAGCGTGGCGGACGCAACAGCATCCGCCTGGTGGATCGAACCCTGCAAGCTACGAGCCCGGCAGGGTAACCATGAGAGCAGGATTCAGGGGCTTGACCTCAGTCGAGTACCCGCTGGAGCACAAGCCCGCCTGGCCTTGTCAGAGCTTTCGCTTTCGGCTCGGACGCAGTCTTTTGTGGGAGCTGGCTTGCCAGCGATGGTCTCAAATGCCCCGCGCTTAACCCGCTTTTACGCGTTACCGTTAACGATCATCGCCAGCAGGCTGGCTCCTACAGGTATTGCGTAGAAACCCTTTTTTCACCCAATCACCCTGGCATACACCGCACGATCAACATTCCCGCCCGACAGCACCACGCCGACCTTTTTTCCCGCCATCGCTTCACGTTCCTGCATCAGCGCTGCCAGGGCCGCCGCGCCGGCGCCTTCTGCGAGGTTGTGGGTATCGGTGTAATACACGCGCATGGCCTCGGCGATCTCATCCTCGCTGACGGAGACGATTCGCGCCGCGGCCGCCCCGTAGATATCAAAGGCGGCGGGCACCGGTTTGCGCACGGCCAGGCCGTCGGCGAAGGTGTTGGCCGTGGCAGTTTCGAGGATTTCTCCGGCTTCAAAGGATAATTTGGCCGCCGCTGCCTCGGTGGACACCACGCCCACCACCCGGGTGTTCAGGCCCAACGCGTCACGGGCGGCGATCACCCCGCAGATCCCCGAGCCACAGCCAATCGGCACGTAGACCGTATCCAGATCCGGTGCGGCCTTGAACAGCTCCAGCGCATAGGTGGCCACGCCTTTGACCAACTCGTCATGGAACGGCGGCACCAGGTACAGGCCATGCGCTTGCGCCAGGCGCGCGGCCTCTTCACGGGCCTCATCAAAATCGCGGCCATACTCGACCACTTCGCCGCCAAAGCCGCGCATCGCGTTGTTCTTCTCCAGCGAATTACCTTGCGGCACGACAATCAACGCCCGCAGACCCGACGCGCTGGCCGCCAGCGCCAGGCTCTGGCCATGGTTGCCGCGAGTCGCGCTGACAATCCCCCGCACGTCAGGGTGGATACGTTTGAGCCAGTGCATGAAGGTAATGCCACCACGCACCTTGAATGCACCGGTCGGCGTGTGATTTTCATGCTTGACCCACACCGTGCAGCCCAGGCGTTCGGCCAGCAAGGGCCACGCGTACTGGGCGGTGGCCGGCATGACCTGGTACACGTGGCGTGCCGCCTGTTCGATATCGTCGCGAGTCAGTCTGTGCATGAGGGGTCTCCCTGAGGTTTTGCCCAGTCTAGACGTGGCTTGATCACCCCGGCTTTCAGAAAACTGACCTGACTTTTGCGCCCCCTGTTCATTACTATGGTGGGCATGAGCCATCGAAACCGCCCTCCGTCCCCGCTCCCATCCGAACCGACCCGTCGTGTCGAGGCCGGGCCCTGGGCGATCGAGTTGCTGCCCGGCGCCGCTTACGCGACCCGGTATGTGGCCACCCAATCGGCGATCGGCTTTGCCTTCGACAGCCAGCGAGGACTGCACGCCATCGGCAGCGACCGGGTTTTGCCCTTCGACGCCATGCCCAATGGCCTGGCCTTTGTCCCCGCCGGTTGTGATGTCTTGTCCGAGTCCCCCAAGGGCGGTGAATACCTGCGGGTCATGCGCACCGATGGCCTGCCGTTGATGGGGGACCGCGCCTTCAACAATCGCATCGATCAACAGGCCATGACCCTGGCGCTGCGAATGCGCGCGGCGTTGTTACAGGCTTCGGTTGAGGATGACTGGGAAGCCTGGGCGCTCGCCCTGGCTGAACGGACACGCGATCACCAGGCAGGGTCGACGCCCGCCCTGGGCGCCATCACCGCCAGCCGGATGCGATTGCTCGACGAGTTTATTGACGCCGGTCTCGACGGTCCGCTGGGTGTACAGGCGATGGCGGACTTGCTGGGATTGTCCGAAGGCTATTTCATTCGAGCCTTCAAACACGCAACGGGCAAAAGCCCGCACAGTTACCTGATCGACCGGCGCCTGGCCAAGGCTCGCGCCCTGATGCGCGACTCGACCGCGACACTGGCAGAAATCGCCCACACCTGTGGCTTCAACTCCCAGGCGCACATGACGACCACGTTCAGGCAGCGCCTTGGCGTGAGTCCGGTGCAGTTGCGTCGATAACTCCCCCTCAAGGGGCGTCGCGTCTCTTCAGTCAGCCCCTTCCCGCACCGATCGCCGGACCTCAGCCTGCATGGCATAAGCCGGCGCCTCCACCGCATTGAAATCTTGTGTATAGCGCTGGGCAAATCCGTCTACCCCCCATTGCTGAAACTGCTGCACGTGCTTCAGCTCGTGAGCCCAGAGCGCGAGGTTCTGTTCGGCGGATTGGGCATCCCGGAACAGGATGATGTCGATGAGCGTCACGGCCCCGACATCGGGGTTTTGCAGCATGGCAGTGGCGGTGCTGAACTGGCCGTTGTCGCTGACTTTGTAGCGCGCGGCATCGAGGACACCAGGGTCGTACCAGCGCAACAGTTGCTCCCGGATATGCGCTGGAATCGCCTGGACGCCAACGGCGGCTTCAGCGCGCGCTTGGGTCAGCCACAGCGCCAGGGCCGGTGCCGCGACCTGATGGATGTCTTCAGGCAAGGTGCCGAGCAACTGTTCCGGCAGGCAGATGCAGCCGTCCAGACACACTTGTTTTTCGCCCGCCGGGCAAGCGTCGGTCTGGGCTGCCGTTTCAAACGTCAGACATAGCAGCAACAGCGCCAGCAGGCGCGGGATGATGGGTGGCATCGGTGCTCCAGGGGCGGACGCAGCGCAAGCAGTGAGTCGCCATCGATGACTGCCCCGCCGCAGACTCAGCGTAGTTGACCCGCTCCCGCTCGTGCAAAAGCCGCTGCCAGGGTCAAAAGTTAAGTCTAGACTTCATCGAAGGCAGGTTGCAGCCAGGCTCCGCACCCATAACAAAAAGCCACCCGAAACCCAGGGAGCTCCGACTTTGAAAATGTCATCCATCTGCGCCATGGGGAGCCTGTTGGTTTCGTTCGCGGCTTGCGCCAACGGGATCGTTCCCGTGCTCGACCTGGACTTCACGAGGTCAGCGACTGAAACCCTGAAAAAAATGGGGATCAACGATGCTTGTGTTATCAGAGCCTCAAACCCTGTCTCGTTCACCTACTGCCGTGAAGGATCGTCAACGCTCTGGAAATATCAGGACCTGGACCTGACACAACTGGCAGCGATCAACGGCGACAAAAAAATGTCCCCGGCGGCGGCCCAGCAAATCAGTGTCCTGGAATTCAATAGCGCGATCTGTGAACACGAGGGTGCCGCTACCCTTGTCAAACCGACGATGGCTCGCTGGCTTGCCTTCAGCCTGCTGGCCCTTTTCGTGCTGCTGGGTTTGCGCTACACCTACCAGACCCTCCGGCCTCGCCGCCATGACCTCAACGCTTGTTCGAATCCCGGCTTACTGCCATTGAACGGAACCCTGCCCCGGTTCAACCCATCGAAAAAAGCCGCAACGGCGCTGGGTATTGCCTTGGCGCTGGCACTCGTGTGCTTCAGCTACCTGGGATTTTGAGCAAGGCCAGCGGTTTTTCGCGCCCCCAAAGCCGTCGCGAGCAATAGCCTCGATCGGGATCGGGCGCATGCCCCGAATGCGCACGGAACCCCCTGCCGCCGAGCCCTCTCGCGGTCGCGGCACGCCGGTTCATGAAACCCGAACCCATCGGGAAATGCCGCCTATACTGCAGCCCGGTGTCGATAGAGAAACGGTCAAAATCGCCAGCAATTCTGCCGGTTCCCCATCCAGCCGCCCTGATTGTCTGCCCCAAGGACCTGACAGATGAATGTGATCGACTATTTTGATCGAGCAAGAATCATCAATATCGCGTCGAGGAAGGATCGCCGTCTCGAAACGGAAGAAGAATTCGCTCGCAACGGCTTTCACATAGATGATGAAAAAGTGGGCTTTTTCAAGGCTGTTACGCCAACCGAGGGAGAAGGCTTCCCGAGCGTCGGGGTCAGAGGCTGCTTTTTGAGTCACCTGGGGGTGCTCGAAGAGGCCATGCGCCTGGATTTGAAAAACATCCTGATCCTGGAGGACGACATACAGTTTTCCAGACGCATTTCCCAGTATGGAAAACAGGCCATCGAGTCGCTGGAAGGCATGGACTGGGACATCATCTACTTTGGGCATCCGGTTGAAACGGACTCAAGCATGCCCTCCTGGAAAGTGGTCGACCAACCTATCCATTTGGCCCATTTCTACGCCGTGAACGGCAAGTGCTTCGGCACATTGAGGGATTTTTTATTGCAGATTCTGGAGCGACCGCCAGGACACCCTGACGGCGGTCCGATGCACTATGACGCGGCCCTCAATACCCTTATTCATCAGAACAACGCCATTCGGGCTTACTACTTCACCGCCAATCTCGGCTATCAAAGACCCTCGCGCACAGACCTGCATGAACTGTCCTTCTTTGACAGGGTGTCTGTGCTGCGGCCGGTCATCGGCTTGCTCAGGAAGTTGAAGGCCAGAAACCTGAGAAGGACTCGATAGTGTTCTCTTTTTAAAGCAAAACGCTGGCCCCTTGCGCCATTCGTAAAGACGCGCAAGGCATTGGTGGGGGTGGGAGACAGGTTTTCTCAAAAACTGAACAACCCCCTCTCGATTATTCATTTTTGCAAACACTCATTCAGGATTACCGTGGCGCCAAAGGCTGACAGACCGTCGGCCCGAATCGTAATCAGGCAGGTCGACTGCCTTTTTGTCCCCCACGAGGTAAGCCCCATGTCCGTACAAACCCTGACTGTGCACGCCCCTTACAACGGCGCCGTCGTCGGCCAGGTGGCGGTGTCCACCGAGGCGGATGTCGAACAGGCACTGAGCGTCGCCCACGGGATTTTTCGCGACCGCAGCCAGTGGTTGTCCAAGCCTCAACGCATTGAAATCCTGCAGCGGTCGGCCGAACTGATCGCCGCGCGCAAGCTGGAGATCGCGACCCAGGCGGCCAGCGAAGGCGGCAAGCCGCTGAAGGACTCGATCACCGAAGTCGAGCGTGGCATCGACGGCATCCTGAACTGCATCGAGGTGCTGCGCACCGAGGGCGGTCACGTGATTCCGATGGGATTGAACGCGACTTCGCAGAACCGTGTGGCCTTCACCCAATACGAGCCCATCGGTGTGGTCGCCGCCGTATCGGCGTTCAACCATCCGTTCAATCTGATCGTGCATCAGGTGGTGCCCGCCATCGCCGTCAGTGCCCCAGTGATCGTCAAGCCGGCGGCCAACACCCCGCTCAGTTGCCGGACGCTCCTGCAAATCCTGGCCGAGGCCGGCCTGCCGACTGGCTGGGCGCAGATGGTGCTGCCGACCGATAACGCCGTCACCGGCCGACTGGTCGCCGATCCGCGGGTGGGTTTCTTCAGTTTCATCGGCTCGGCGGCAGTGGGCTGGATGTTGCGCTCGACCCTGGCACCGGGCACTCGCTGCGCGCTGGAACACGGCGGCGTGGCGCCGGTGATCCTCGCGGCAGACGCCGATCTCGATGACGCCCTGCCGCGCATCGCCCGTGGCGGTTTCTGGCATGCCGGCCAGGCCTGCGTCAGCGTGCAACGGATCTTCTGCCATCGTAGCATCGCCGAACAGGTCGCCGGGCGCCTGGGCCAGTTGGGCGATGCCATGGTGGTCGGCGATCCGACCGATATCCGTACCGATGTCGGCCCGCTGATCGCTGAACGTGAAGTGCGTCGCGTGGACCAATGGGTCAATGAAGCCGTCGCCGGCGGGGCCCGTCTGATCTCGGGTGGTCGCGTTCTGGACTACAACGGCTATGCGCCGACCGTGCTGCTCAACCCGCCCATCGATTCGAATGTGATGCAAAAGGAAGTGTTCGGCCCGGTGGTGGCGGTTTACGCCTATGACGATCTGGCCGACGCGATCCAATTGGCCAACGCCCTGCCCTATGCCTTCCAGGCCGCAGTGTTCACCCGCGATCTGGACACCGCCATGCAGTGCTATCAGGACCTCGACGCCACGGCGGTGATGGTCAACGAGAACACGCTGTTCCGCGTCGACTGGATGCCGTTCGCCGGAGCGCGCCTGTCCGGGCATGGCGTGGGAGGCATTCCACACACCATGAAAGAGATGCAGATCGAAAAGATGATGGTCTGGCGCTCCCGGGCGGTTCGCGGCTGATCGAGTCTCGTCGGCCCTGTATTGCCTCTGGTCCGCCCATTCCCGGGCGGACCTGCGGGACGCTTGCAGGCGGGAGCCCGTCGCCGCCAGGCAAGATCAGCGAACGAATTTCGTATACCCTGTCGCTATCTATCAGTCCGAACGACCGCCGCCGTGAACCTACCCAAATTCAACGCTCCCGACCTTGGCAATACGCCTTCGACGT
The DNA here is from genome assembly GCF_016887925.1 of Pseudomonas sp. MIL9. Taxonomy (NCBI): domain Bacteria; kingdom Pseudomonadati; phylum Pseudomonadota; class Gammaproteobacteria; order Pseudomonadales; family Pseudomonadaceae; genus Pseudomonas; species Pseudomonas sp. MIL9. The sequence continues at coordinate 69,456 of NZ_JAFEHE010000012.1, forward strand.
CGGAAATCATCACTCGTCATCTGCGGGACGCGATCGTCGCCGGTCATTTTGCCGAGGATGAGCCGATTCGCCAGGACGACATTGCCCGCCAGTTCAACGTCAGCAAGATTCCGGTGCGCGAGGCGCTCAAGCGGTTGGAGGCCGAAGGGCTGGTGATGTTCCAGCGCAATCGCGGGGCGATGGTCACGCGCATTTCCGACGCGGAACTGGCGCAGATGTTCGAAGTGCGCATGTTGCTCGAAGACAAGGTGTTGCGCCTGGCGATCCCCAACATGACCGAAGAAACCTTCGCCCGCGCCGAGCGTATCTGCCAGGAGTTCATCGGCGAGGACGACGTGGGGCGCTGGGCCGAGCTCAACTGGGAACTGCACGCTTGCCTCTACGAACCGGCGCAACGGCCGTTCCTGGTCAGCCTGATTCGTTCGGTCAACGACAAACTGGAGCGTTACCTGCGCATGCAGATGAGCCTGTCGGCGGGCAAGGAACGCGCCGATCATGAGCACCGCGAGATTATCGCGGCGTGCCGTGCCAAGGATGTCGACCTGGCGGTGAAGCTGCTGGACGAACATATCGCCGGGGTCTGCGAGACCCTGTTCAAACACCTGCCTCACGCTCATTGACCTGATCGGCATTTTAGGAGCGAGGCTTGCCGGCAAAGGCGGCCCCGCGCTCGACATTGATGTTGGCCTTGCTGGCCCCATCGCTGCGATGCGGCGACCCGACAAGCCAGCGCCCACAGGTTTCGTGCACTGCCTGTGCCGATTTCGTCATCGGCATCGGTTAAATCCATCAAGCCTGCACCCCGCTGTACGGGCCACTCTTTCGGTCACTCAACCGAATGGACGTGGCCCTCCGATGAAACGCATCTCCGTGATCGACTCCCACACCGGCGGCGAACCGACTCGCCTGGTGACCGCCGGTTTTCCTGATCTGGGCACCGGCAGCATGGCTGAACGGCGCCAACGCCTGGCCGAGCAGCATGACCAATGGCGTGCGGCCTGTGTGCTGGAACCACGGGGCAGTGACGTGCTGGTGGGCGCCCTGCTCTGCGAACCCGTGGACCCGAGCGCCTGTGCCGGCGTGATTTTCTTCAACAACAGCGGCTATCTGGGCATGTGCGGCCACGGCACCATCGGCCTCGTCGCCTCACTGGCCCACCTGGGCAAAATCGGCCCCGGCGTGCACAGCATCGAGACGCCGGTCGGCACGGTACAGGCCACCCTGCACGACGACCATTCGGTGAGTGTGCGCAACGTTCCGGCCTACCGTTATCGCAAGGCGCTGCAAGTGCAGGTGCCGGGCATCGGTCAGGTGACCGGCGACATCGCCTGGGGCGGCAACTGGTTTTTCCTGATCGCCGATCACGGGCTGCGGGTGGCTGGCGACAACCTTGATGCCCTGACCGCTTACACCTACGCGGTGCAACAAGCGCTGCAAGACCAGGGCATTCGTGGCGAAGACGGCGGCCTGATCGACCATGTCGAACTGTTCGCCGCGGACGATCACGCGGACAGCCGCAACTTCGTGCTCTGCCCCGGCAAGGCCTACGACCGTTCACCCTGTGGCACTGGCACCAGCGCCAAACTGGCGTGCCTGGCGGCCGACGACAAGTTGCAGCCCGGCCAGATCTGGCGCCAAGCGAGTGTTATCGGCAGCGAGTTCGAAGGCTCTTTCGAGTGGCAAGGCGAGCGTATCGTGCCGACCATTCGTGGTCGCGCCTTCATCAGCGCCGAGGCCAGCCTGATCATCGAACAGGACGACCCGTTCGCCTGGGGCATCCGCCCGTGAATCGCAGTCATGCGGCCGATGTGATCGTGATCGGCGCCGGCATCATAGGCGCGGCCTGCGCCCAGGCGCTGGCGCGGCGTGGCTTGCAGGTGCTGGTGCTCGACGCCGGCCTGCATGGCGCGACGGCGGCGGGCATGGGCCATCTGCTGGTGCTCGACGACAACCCGGCGGAACTGGCCCTGAGCAATCATTCCCTGCAGCGCTGGCGCGAGCAGGCAGCAGACTTGCCCGACGCCTGTGCGTACCGCAGCAACGGCACCCTGTGGCTGGCGGCCAACGCCGAAGAGATGGCGGTGGCCCACAGTAAATACCTGAACCTGCAAGCCCAGGGCGTGGCTTGTGAACTGGTCGGCGCCAGTGCCTTGCGCCAGCGTGAACCGGAGCTGTCCGAGGGCCTTGAAGGGGGTCTGCTGATCAATGGCGACGGCATTCTGTACGCACCTGCGACGGCCAGCTGGATGCTCGACACACCGAACATCCGCCAGCGCCGGGCGCGGGTCATCGAGGTCGATGGCAACCGGGTGCGACTTGATGACGGCCAGTGGCTGAGTGCCGAGGCCGTGGTGCTGGCCAACGGTATCCAGGCCAATGAACTGTGCCCGGAGCTGCCCATCGAGCCGAAAAAAGGCCACTTGCTGATCACTGACCGCTACCCCGCCACGGTCACCCATACCCTGGTGGAACTGGGTTACGTCACCAGCGCCCATAACGCCAAGGGCCCCTCGACGGCCTGCAATATCCAGCCGCGTCCGACCGGGCAATTGTTCATCGGTGCCTCGCGGCAGTTCGGTACCACCGATCCGCAGGTCGAAGGCTGGATGCTGGCGAAAATGCTCAAGCGCGCGGCCCAATACATGCCGGGGTTGGCGCGACTCAATGGCATCCGCGCCTGGACCGGCTTTCGCGCCGCCAGCCCGGATGGCCTGCCACTGGTAGGTCAGCACCCGCAACGCCAGGGCTTGTGGCTGGCAGTCGGTCACGAAGGCCTGGGGGTTACCACAGCCCCCGGCACCGCTGATTTGCTGGTCGCGCAACTGTTCAACGAAACCCCGCCATTGGCCGCTCAACCCTATCTGCCGCAGCGTTTCCTCGGAGAACCCGCCTATGCCTGAATTGATGCTCGACGGCCATGCCCTGAGAGTCGCCGAGGGCACCAGCGTCGCTGCGGCCCTGGCGTTGGGCGGTGACGGTTGCACACGCACTTCGGTCAGTGGTCAACGCCGCGCACCGCTATGCGGCATGGGCATCTGCCAGGAATGCCGGGTAACCATCGACGGTCGACGACGTCTGGCCTGCCAGACCCTTTGCCGTGACGGCATGCAGGTGGAGACACGCCCATGAATGAATATGCCGATCTGTTGATCGTCGGTGCCGGTCCCGCCGGCATGGCCGCCGCATTGGCCGCCGCGCCCAGTGGCGCCCGCATTGTCATGCTCGACGACAATCCGCTGGCGGGCGGACAAATCTGGCGCGACGGTCCACAGGCCAGCGTGCCGGTCCAGGCCCGCCGGTTGCGCGAGCGTGTGCAGTCCCACCGCAACATCCGCCATCACCCCAGCACCCGGGTGATCGCCAATCCCGGTCCGAAACAACTGCTGGTCGAAGACGACGAGCACGGCTGGCTGATCAGCTACGACAAACTGATTCTGTGCACCGGCGCCCGCGAATTGCTGCTGCCCTTCCCCGGCTGGACACTGCCGGGGGTCACCGGGGCCGGTGGTTTGCAGGCGCTGATCAAGGCCGGGCTGCCGGTGCAGGATCAGCGCGTGGTCATCGCCGGCAGCGGGCCGCTGTTACTGGCCAGTGCCGCCACCGCGAAAAAGCACGGGGCCACCCTGCAGTGCATCGCCGAACAAGCCTCGCTCAAGGCCGTCGCCGGTTTCGCGGCGCAACTGCCGCGCTGGCCGAACAAACTGCTGCAGTCGTTCACCCTGTTCGATCGCCACTACCGAACCGGCACCCATGTGCTGGCGGCCCTTGGCAACGACCGACTCGAAGGTGTACGCCTGCACCAGCAAGGCAAGATCGTCGAACTGGCGTGCGACCGGCTGGCCTGTGGTTTCGGTCTGATCCCCAACGTTCAATTAGGTCAGGCCCTGGGTTATGCCCTCGAAGGCCAGGCGTTGGCAGTGAATGCCTGGCAAGCCAGCCGCGTCGATCACTACGCGGCCGGTGAATGCACCGGGTTCGGCGGCAGTGAACTGGCCCTGGTCGAAGGTGCTATTGCCGGCCACGCCGCCATGGGTGACGTCGAAGCGGCCCGACAATTGTGGCCACGCCGGGCACGCTGGCAGGGGTTTGCCAAAGCGCTGAACCGGGCATTCGCCCTCGACCCGCGACTCAAGTCGCTGGCCCGCCCCGACACCCTGGTGTGCCGCTGCGAAGACGTGCCCCATGGGGCATTGGCCGGGCACACCGATTGGCGCGCGGCCAAGCTGGCCAGCCGCTGCGGCATGGGCGCCTGCCAGGGGCGCGTGTGTGGCGGCGCGGTACAGCATCTGTTTGGCTGGCAACCCTCGACGCCGCGCCCGCCGTTCAGCCCGGCGCGCATCGAGACCCTGATGTCCCTGGACGATACCCCGCCAGCATCATGACCGCGCCAGGGGTTTCGGCCACGCGGCCGAGCCACTATGATCCCGGGGGTCGCCATCAGGCCCCCAACGCCATGTACCCCTCGCTCACCACCTTCAAGCCCTGCGATTTACCGACGCTGCTGAACAGCCTCCAGCCGATCGCGCCGCTACTCGATACCCTGTCCGATGTGGTGTTTTTCATCAAGGATCGCGAGGCCCGCTACGCCTTCGTCAACCAGACCCTGGCCCGGCGCTGCGGCTTCAAACACAGCGAGGATCTGCTGGGACGCACCGCCGACATGGTCTTCCCGGAGCACTTCGGTCCGCTGTACACCGAACAGGATCGACGCGTGCTCTCCAGCGGCCGGGTACTGGCCGATCAACTGGAACTGCACCTGTATTTCGGCAACCAGCCGATCTGGTGCCTGACCCACAAACTCGCTCTGTACGATGAGCAGGGGCACATCGTCGGCCTGGCCGGTATTTCCCGCGACCTGCAATCGCCGCAGTCCAATCATCCGGCCTATCAGAAACTTGCCGCCGTGGATTTGCACATCCGCAATCACTTCGCCCAGCCCATCAGCCTCGCCGAATTGACCGCCATCGCCGGCTATTCCGTGGCGCAACTGGAGCGTCATTGCAAACGGGTGTTCCAGCTCACGCCACGGCAGATGATTCACAAGGCGCGCCTGGAAGAGGGATCGCGGTTGTTGCTGCACACCGACCTGCCGATTACCGAGATTGCCTTGCGCTGCGGGTATACCGACCACAGTGCGTTCAGCCGGCAGTTTCGGGCGTTGACCAGTTTGTCGCCGAGTCAGTATCGGGGGGATCGGGGGTAGAGGGTTTCGGGGTTGGAGTCGTGGGCAGATCCGTTTCTTCGGTGATGGCGGCTTTTGGTTCCGCCCTGACGGCGGGTCACTTTCGAAGCGCGCGAAAGTAACCAAAGCGCTCTGCCCCTTTCGTTCGGTGCATCGCCTGGGCGAGGCATGCCCTAGCTCCGGTCCTGCTCCGTGGGCCCGCCGCCATCGGCCATCCATGGCCGGGGGCGGCTACCGCGGCATCCCTGCCGCGGTACCCACTGCGCAGAACCTCCACGCGGCCTCTCGAGGGGGCGTGTACCTCCAAAACACACGAGGCGGCCTACCGGCCGACCTGGTCGGGAGGTCATACGCATTTCCCTATGGGAATGAGCGGCCCCCAAAAAGAGCCGCTGCATTAACAGAGGTTACTCAGGCGGGTCGATCTGATCCAGCATCCGGTTCGCCGTGATCTCCGCCACCATGATGCTGTTGGAGATCCCCAGCAGCGCATAGCGCGACGCACCATCTAAGTGGTCCACACAGGGCTGTAGGTTGCTATGCCGGAAAGGGTGATCGATTCAATCATGTCTCGCATCCGTGGAGAGGAAACGTTAGGGAACAAGCCAAGGGGCGGACTTAGATATGGCGCACGTCATCCTAGAACCCTGAGTAGGCAGTGGCCTTTTGCCGCCTCAGCGTAGACCAATACACCAGCTTGTGAAGGCGGTAGCAATTGAAGACTACCACCGCGCCCCCCCTGTAGTGATCTACTCCTGGTTTTTGGCGCTCTGGGGAGTGGTCAAGCGCGTCCTATGGACCTCGACAACAGCTAGCCACTCTGCATCTTCAACATGCGCATCATCTAAAAGGGAACCATCGAAATGGGGATTTATTTTTCTATCATTGTCTTCTTTTGGCCGTTTTCAGCCAGTTGCGACAGGCTGAAATCGCCTAAAACGGTCGTTCACTAGATTCGTGACGAGGCGGTTTGTGAAGACACGCATAAGATCATCGATTACCAAGTATTCGGGAAGGTTTTTGATTTCCGCTAGCCTGGGTCGAAACCGCATCAGCGCCAACATCTCTGATTCATCATTGCTTTCCCGTAACCCGTGTTTTGCTCTTCGTCAAAGTCAGGCTCAACAGGACGGAAATCAATATGATGCCGCCGACTGTGGTCAGCGACCATTGGATCGGCACGTGCCACCACGGCGCGACCAGCATCTTGCCGCCGATGAACACCAGTACGATGGCCAGGCCATATTTGAGCAAGTGAAAGCGGTCAGCCATGTCGGCGAGCAGAAAATACAGTGCGCGCAGGCCCATGATGGCGAAGATGTTGGAGGTGAACACGATGAAGGGGTCGGTGGTGACGGCGAAGATAGCCGGGATGCTATCCACTGCGAACACCAGGTCGCTGGCCTCAATCAGTACCAGCACCAGGAACATCGGCGTCGCCCAGCGCAGGCCGTTCTGGCGCACGAAGAAGCGCTCGCCGTGAAAGCCGTCGGTGATGCGAAGATGGCTACGCAGCCAGCGCAGCAAAGGGTTCTTTTCGAGGTCTGGCTGCTGGTTGGCAAAGATCAGCATCTTGATGCCGGTGATGACGAGGAAAGCACCGAAGACATAGAGCAGCCAGGCAAACTCCTGCACCAGCCAAACACCAGCGAAAATCATACCGGCACGCATGACGATGGCGCCAAGCACGCCATAGAGCAGGACTCGGCGCTGCAACTCTGGCGGCACGGCGAAGTAGCTGAAGATCATGACGAAAACGAACATGTTGTCGATCGACAGCGATTGTTCGATCAGGTAGCCGGTGAGAAATTCGAGCATTGTACGTTGGGCCACTTCGGCACCGACATGGTTGTGCAGATACCACCAGAGCAGTGCGGCGAAGACCAGTGCCAGGCTGACCCAGGCGATGACCCAGGCCAGCGCTTCGCGGACCGAAACACGATGTGCTTTGCGCCCGCCGAAGACGAACAGATCGAGCGCCAGCATGGCAAGGACGAACATGATGAAGGCGGCCCACATCCAGGATTGGCCGACGCTGATGGCGGTCATTTACTGTCTCCGAATGAAGCAGCAATAGGCTGGAGGAGTCATGCTAGCGAGCCTGTTACCACAACAAAAATCGTTTATTCGTTGCGAATAGTTCGTTTTTTACGAAGTATCGATTCAGGTGCTCGACTACCAGCATCCGCATTGGTTATGCCCCGTGGTCAAGGCGGGTGGCGTGGCGCGCGTTTCCAGCAATCCCGTCTCCTGCTCGATCGTGATGCAAAGGTCTGCTATCCCCTTCGACAGTCTTGGCAACTGGTAAGCCGGTGATGCAGGCGTATATTGATAGTGTTGATCCACTTAATGAGGCGATAAAAGATCGCCAATGGTGGGACAAGCGAGAGTGCTGGGGGGCTAGCGGATAACCCGGAACATTGGAGGTGTCACATGAGGCAGTATCAACGACTCTTTCTGATCGCAGGTCCCACCATGCGTCACTCGCCGGCGATGGAGCGGGCAATCGCACTGGCCGACGCTACAGGCGCAGCGCTGCATGTCGCTGTGTTCATCGAAGACTTCGACCTTATGCGGTTAATGAGCAACAGCGAACAACTTCGTGAGAGTTGCCGACAGGAGAACCTGCAATGGTTGACGGATGAGGCCGAACTCATGCGCAGGAAAGGTATCAACGTGACCACCGAAGTTGCTTTGACCCGCGACCCGCTGCAAGCGATCCTCGAACATGTGGCTGAAATGCAGCCGGACCTGATCATCAAGGACGTACATCATGAATCAGCGCTCAAACGCGTCTTCGTCACGCCTTTGGATTGGCAGTTGTTGCGTGAATGTCAGCCCCCCATACATCTGGTCAGCGAAGTCAGGTGTCCGCTTCCTCGGGTGATTGTGGCGGCGGTTGATCCATCGCATCCAGAGGGTCAGATCAGCGGAATCAACGACAGCGTCATTCAGGCGGCGAACGAACTGGCTACGCAATGTGAGGCTGAATTGCACATGCTGTATGCCTACGAACTGACACACACACATTTCTCTGATGCAGGTACTGGTGCCGTGACGATGCCAGGCTTCAGCAACGACGTGCGCCGGTCACTTGAAAAGTGCTTTGTTGCCTTGGCTGGACGCCACGGCGTGCCACCTGAGCGACAACACTTCATAGCAGGGCCGCCAACCAAAGCAATGGCCGATTTTGCCACTCATACTCGAGCGGATGTCTTCGTCATGGGAAATACCCATCGCAAAGGGGTCGACAAGCTGGTAGGCAGTACCACGGAGCATGTTCTGTATCAGGTGCCCTGCAGCGTTTTGGCCATCAAGGGAGAAGCGGATCTCAGGTAAGTCAACGATTTCCGTTAGCTTGGATCAAACCGCATCAGCGCCAAAAACCGCTGCTATCAGGAAAAATGCTTGGCGACCGGATCGATAATTTGGCCAAAAATATTGGGCTCCATGGCGCGACTCTATCAACGGGCTGGCGGATCTACCGAGATTGGCATGGCCATCACCGAGGACGAGTCCGGTAACATTATTCAAGCGATTGGAGGCCGAAGAAGTTTCCGTATTTTTTATTAAGCCCCCAATCGAAATGCGCGTCGTCGGCAAAAAGGCCAACTGACCTATATACTGAGTCCATTCGCTCCAGTGAAGTAGCCCCCAACACTGTGCCGACGAGACCGGCACGCCAACCGCCAACCCTTTACTGGCCGACGCCGAAACCCTCAGCCAAAAACACCGGTGTCATCATTGATGAACGCGAAGGGCGGCTGGCGCTGGCTTCCAACACTTCACACAACGAAGACCTCGCACCGCTGAGTGTCAGCAAACTCAAACGACGCTTCTTCGAAAACCCTGCACCTGCCCATCAATCGCCCGTTGTTGCAAGAAAGCGCCACGGCGCCCATGCCAACCCTGCAATCAGGTCGGCTGTCAGGCCGCCTCGCGTTTGCTTTTGATCTTCTTGCCCCCTCGAGAGGCTGAGCGCAGGTTTTGCGCAGTGGGCAACCCGGCATGGATGCCGGTTTAGCCGCCCCCGGCCATGGATGGCCGATGGCGGCGGGCTCACGGAGCAGGACCGGAGCGAAGGCATGCCGAGCCTGGGCGAGGCACCGAACGAAAGGGGCAAGAGCCCTTGGTTACTTGGGGCTTTTCCAAGTGACTCGCCGTCAGGGCGAAACCGCCAGCGGCCGTTACCGCAGAAACGGATAGGTACTCCCATGTTTCTTAACGGGGCATCAGCGCAACCGATGCTCCCATATGTAACACCGCCCAGCGCAGCAACGGCGCAACCCTTCCAGTCACAACGCCCCTGAAACGCCTCTAACCCAAGGCCCAAAAACAATTTCACGACTGAAACTGGAAACAGGCACATTGATTGCTATTGTTAATATCGTATACGAAATCCCCAATACGATATTCAACAGCACTTAACCCAACGAGGCCTCTATGAAAAACCCCGCATTTGCCGTAGCCCTCAGCGCTGTTCTCAGTACTTCCTTCATCGCCACCGCACAGGCCGACAAGCTCGACGACATCATCGGCTCGGGCAAGCTGCGCTGTGCCGTCACCCTGGACTTCCCGCCCATGGGTTTCCGCGATGGGGGCAACAACCCGGCCGGCTTCGACGTGGACTACTGCCATGACCTGGCGAAGATCCTCGGGGTCGAGGCCGAAGTGGTCGAGACGCCGTTCCCGGACCGCATCCCGGCACTGGTCTCGGGGCGAGCCGATGTGATCGTCGCCTCCACCTCCGACACCCTCGAACGCGCCAAGACCGTCGGCCTCACCGTGCCTTACTTCGCGTTCCAGATGGTGGTGCTGACCCGCGACGATACCGGCATCAATGGCTTTGACGACCTCAAGGGCAAAGCGGTGGGCAATACCAGCGGCACCTATGAGGCCATCGCCCTGGAGAAAGACGTGAAGAACTGGGGCACCGGCAGTTTCCGTGCTTATCAGTCGCAGAACGACACCTTGCTGGCCGTCGCCCAGGGCCACATCGACGCAACCGTGGTCACCAACACCGTCGCTGCCGCCACGCTCAAGTCGGGTAAATACAAAAATCTGAAAGTCGCCGGTAACGCCCCCTACGTCATCGACTATGTGTCCCTCGGCGCCAAGCGCAACGAGTATGGCCTGCTCAACTACCTCAACCTGTTCGTCAACCAGCAAGTGCGCACCGGTCGTTACAAGGAGCTGTTCGTCAAATGGGTCGGCACCGATATCGCGCCGACCAACCTGACCGTGCCACAGGTTTACTACTAAGGTGCCCGGTATGCCCAGGTCCACTTTTCTGACCGGTCGCAGCCTGGTCGCGGGCGCTGCTCAAGGCGCCCTGTTGTTCGCCGATGTCGGCCTGAGTTTCTGGGGCGGGGTGGACTCCGCCAGTGGCGAGGTCATCGATCGCCACCATCCTCTCAGCGGCGAATACCTGGCCGGTTGTGTGCTGGCGATTCCCAGCGGCCGTGGCTCGTGCACCGGCAGCAGCGTGTTGATGGAGCTGATCAGCAATGGCCATGCACCGGCGGCACTGGTGCTGGCCGAACCCGATGAGATCCTGACCCTGGGCGTGCTGGTGGCTCAGACCATTTTCGAGCGTTCCCTGCCGGTGCTATGCATCGGCCAGGAGGCCTTCGCCGCCTTGCGCGGCGGGGCTTTCGCCCGGGTCGAGAACACCACGGTGAGCGTGTTCGATCAGCCGCCGGGCGATGCCTGGCAGGCCATCGACAGCCCGTTGCAGACAGATGCAACACACACCTTTGAACTGACCGAACAGGATCAGGCCCTGCTCGACGGCGAGCAGGACAAAGCCGCCCAGGTGGCCATGCAGATCGTCCTGCGCATGGCCGAGCTGCAAGGTGCCCGTAGCCTGGTGGATGTCACCCAGGCGCACATCGATGGCTGCATCTACACGGGACCGGCGAGCCTGCGCTTTGCCCGACAGTTGGTGCAATGGGGGGCGAAAGTCCGGGTGCCCACCACCCTCAATTCGATCTCCGTGGACCAGCGCCGTTGGCGCGAATTGGGCGTCGACCCGGCCCTCGGCGAACCCGCGAGTGCCCTGGGCGATGCCTACATGGCGATGGGCGCACAGCTCAGCTACACCTGTGCGCCCTACTTGCTCGACTCGGCGCCCAAGGCACGCGAGCAGATTGTCTGGGCCGAATCCAACGCCGTGGTCTACGCCAACAGCGTGCTGGGCGCGCGTACCCTGAAGTATCCGGACTACCTCGACATCTGCATCGCCCTGACCGGCCGCGCCCCGTTGATCGGCTGCCATCTGGACACGCAACGCAAGGCGCGGTTGCAGATCGAGTTGCCCGCCCTTGGTGAGCTGGACGATGCCTTTTACCCGCTGCTCGGTTATCACATCGGTGCGTTGGCCGGCAGCCGCGTGCCGTTGGTGCTGGGCCTGGAAAAGCGCAAGCCGAGCCTGGACGACCTGAAAGCCTTCGGTGCGGCTTTCGCCACCACCTCGGCGGCGCCGCTGTTTCACATCGCCGGGGTCACCCCGGAGGCCATCGACCCGGCACAGGTGCTGGACGCCGGCACACGCATCCCCGTGGAAAAAATCCGCCTGCAGGACTTGATGCTCAGTTGGCGCGAGCTCAACAGCGCCCGTGACCCGCGGGTGGATGTGGTGTCGCTGGGCAACCCGCATTTTTCCCTCGGCGAATTCGCTCACCTGGCGCGGCTGTGCCGGGGTCGGCACAAACACCCGGACGTGGTGCTCGCCATCACCTGCGGGCGTGCGGTACTGGAACAGGCGCGCGAGGCCGGGCATATCGCGGTGATCGAGGCCTTCGGCGCCACCCTGGTCACCGACACCTGCTGGTGCATGCTCGGCGAGCCGGTGATTCCGCCAGCCGCGACCACCCTGATGACCAACTCCGGCAAGTACGCCCATTACGCCCCGGGCCTGGTGGGGCGCAAGGTGCATTTCGCCAGCCTGGCCGAATGCGTCGATGCCGCGTGCAGTGCCACGGCCAGCGGGCGACTGCCGGCCTGGCTGCAACCTGCTGCCCAACTGGAGAGCCCCGCGCATGTTTGATTACACCTTCCAATGGCGCTCGGCCCTGCGCGCCCTGCCCGATATGCTCAGCGGCGCCCTGGTCACCTTCGAGACCGCCGCCCTGTCGATGATCTTCGGCGTGCTGATCGCCCTGGCCCTGACGGTCATGCGTGAAGCCAGGCATCCGCTGTTGCGCGGCATCGGCAATGGCTGGGTATCGATTGCCCGCAACACCCCATCGCTGTTCCAGATCTACGTCCTGTACTTCGGCCTCGGCTCGCTGGGCTTGCATGTCAGTTCGTGGCTCGCGTTGCTGGCCGGGATCACCTTCAACAATGCCGGTTACCTGGCGGAAAACTTTCGCGGCGGGCTCAAGGCCGTGCCCCACACCCAGGTGCGTGCCGCACGATCGCTGGGCATGAGCGCCTTCCAGACCTACCGCATGATCATCGTTCCGCAGTTGCTGCGCATCGTCTTCTACCCGCTGACCAATCAGATGGTCTGGGCGGTGCTGATGACGTCGCTGGGGGTGATCGTCGGGCTGAACAATGACCTGACCGGCGTGACCCAGGAATACAACGTCAAAACCTTCCGCACCTTCGAGTACTTCGCCATCGCTGCGGTGCTGTATTACGCGATTGCCAAGGCGATCGTCGCGACAGCCCGGCTGATGGCCTGGCGGTTGTTCCGTTACTGAGGAGCTGTCCATGTTTGCCACCGATTTTTCCTCGAATGACCTGCTGTTCCTGCTCAACGGGGCCTGGGTCACCCTGCAGCTGACGTTCTGGTCGATCATCCTCGGTTCCCTGGCGGGCCTGCTGTTCGGCCTGCTGCGGGCGCTGTTGCCACGGGCCAGCCTGCCGCTGGCCTGGGTGCTGGATGTGTTTCGCAGCGTGCCGTTGCTGATCCAGTTCGTGCTGTTCAACTCACTCAAAAGCATCGTCGGCCTGAACATCAGTGCCTTCAGCGTCGGGTGCATCGTGCTGGGGGTCTACACGGCTGCGTACTTCACCGAAATCGTGCGCGGCGGCGTGTTGGCCGTGCCGTTCACGGTGCGCCGCGCCAGTCGTTCATTGGGCCTGAGTTTTCTCCAGGACCTGCGCTGGATCGTCCTGCCGATGGCCACGCGGGTGGCCTTCCCCGGCTGGCTGAACCTGGTGCTCGGGGTGATGAAAGACACCGCGCTGGTGATGTGGATCGGCATCGTCGAACTGCTGCGCGCCTCGCAAACCATCGTGACCCGCATCCAGGAACCGCTGCTGGTGCTGTGCATCGCGGGCCTTATCTACTACGTCATGAGCCTGGTGGTCGCCCGCCTCGGCGCTCGTCTGGAAAGAAGGTGGCAAGAAAATGATTGAGATCGACAACGTACATAAATCCTTCGGCAACCTCGAAGTGGTCAAGGGCGTGAACCTGACGGTGAACAAGGGCGAGGTGGTGTCGATCATCGGCGGCTCCGGCTCCGGAAAATCGACCCTCTTGATGTGCATCAACGGCCTGGAACCGATCCAGAAAGGCAACATCCGTGTCGACGGCGTCGAGGTCCATCACAGCGCCACCGACCTCAACCGCCTGCGGCAGAAGATCGGCATCGTGTTCCAGCAATGGAACGCCTTCCCGCATTTGACGGTGCTGGAAAACGTCATGCTGGCGCCGCGCAAGGTACTGGGCAAAAGCAAGGCCGAAGCTGAAGAACTGGCGGTCAAGCAACTGACCCATGTGGGCCTGGGCGACAAGCTCAAGACCTTCCCCGGCAAGCTGTCCGGCGGTCAGCAGCAACGCATGGCCATCGCCCGTGCCCTGGCGATGTCGCCGGACTACATGCTGTTCGACGAAGCCACCTCGGCCCTCGACCCGCAACTGGTGGGCGAAGTGCTGGACACCATGCGCATGCTCGCCGAAGACGGCATGACCATGGTCCTGGTGACCCACGAGATCCGCTTCGCCCGCGACGTGTCCGACCGCGTGGCGTTCTTTCGCAATGGCCTGGTGCACGAGATCGGCTCGCCGGACCAGGTCATCGGCAATCCGGTGCATGCGGAGACGGCGGCGTTTCTCAAATCTGTGAAGTAATTGATGGCCCGCGATGAGGCCCTGACAGGCGAAACAAGGAGCACAGCATGCGTTCATCAAAAGTCATCCACGTCGTCAGCTGCCACGCCGAAGGCGAGGTCGGCGACGTGATTGTCGGCGGTGTCGCGCCACCGCCCGGCGCCACCGTATGGGAGCAGTCGCGCTGGATCGCCAGGGATGAAACCCTGCGCAACTTCGTGCTCAACGAGCCGCGCGGCGGGGTATTCCGTCACGTCAACCTGCTGGTGCCGGCCAAGGACCCGCGGGCGCAAATGGCCTGGATCATCATGGAGCCGGCCGACACGCCGCCGATGTCCGGATCAAACTCCTTGTGCGTGGCCACGGTGTTGCTCGACAGCGGCATCCTGCCAATGACCGAACCGCAAACCCGCCTGGTGCTGGAAGCCCCCGGTGGGTTGATCGAGGCCGTGGCCGACTGCCGTGATGGCAAGGTCGAACGGGTGGAAATCAAGAACGTGCCCTCCTTCGCCGATCGCCTGGATGCCTGGATCGAAGTCGAGGGCATCGGTTCGCTGCAGGTCGATACGGCTTACGGCGGCGACAGTTTCGTGATCGCCGATGCCAAGGGCCTGGGCTTTTCCATCCGCCCCGACGAGGCCGCCGATCTGGTGGCGGTCGGGCTGAAAATCACCCGTGCGGCCAACGAACAACTGGGCTTCGTTCATCCGCTGAACCCCGATTGGTCGCACATCTCGTTCTGCCAGATCGCCGCGCCCATCGTCCATGAGAACGGCATCGCCACCGGCGCCAATGCGGTGGTCATTCAACCGGGCAAAATCGACCGCTCGCCCACCGGCACCGGTTGCTCGGCACGCATGGCGGTGTTGCAGGCCAAGGGCTTGATGCAGGTGGGCGAGCGTTTTATCGGGCGCTCGATCATCGGTTCCGAGTTCCACTGCCGCATCGATTCGCTGACCGAAGTGGCCGGCCGCGCCGCCATCTACCCGTGCATTTCCGGGCGAGCCTGGATCACCGGCACCCACCAACTGTTGCTCGATCCGAGCGATCCATGGCCACAGGGCTATCGCCTTTCGGATACCTGGCCCGGTGCTTGATATCGATGCAAAGCCTTTGTGGCGAGGGTGCTTGCTCCCTCGCTACATGAGCTTCACCAGACCAACGGCCGGATAAACCCGAAAAAACCTGAAAAAAGCACTAGCCGAATGCTTTCACTTTAAATATCGTATACGAAATACAATTAACGAACCGGAGGCAACAATGAGCAAGCGAATTAACTGGAGTGGCGTCTTCCCCGCGGTGACCACGCAATTCAACGATGACTTCACCATTAACCTGGACAAAACCCACCAGGTGATCTCCAACGTCATCCGTGACGGCGTGTCGGGCCTGGTGGTCTGCGGTTCGGTCGGTGAAAACACCTCGCTGACCGCCGAAGAAAAAATCGCCGTGACTGAAGTGGCCGTGGACGCTTCTCGCGGCCGTGTACCGGTGATCTGCGGCGTCGCCGAATTCACCAGCGTGCAAGCGGCCAAGGTCGCCAACGCCGTGCGCAAGGTCGGCGTCGACGGTGTGATGCTGATGCCGGCGCTGGTCTACGGTTCCAAGCCGTTCGAGACCGCCGAGCACTACCGCTACGTGGCGAAAAACGCCGACGTACCGCTGATGGTCTACAACAACCCGCCGATCTACAAAAACGACGTCACCCCGGACATCCTGATTTCCCTGGCCGACTGCGACAACGTGGTGTGCTTCAAGGATTCGTCGGGCGATACCCGTCGTTTCATCGACGTGCGCAATGAAGTCGGTGACCGCTTCGTGCTGTTCGCCGGTCTCGATGATGTGGTGCTGGAAAGCATCGCCGTCGGTGCCGAGGGCTGGGTGTCGGGCATGTCCAACGTGTTCCCGAAAGAAGGTGAAACCATCTTCCGCCTGGCCAAGGCCGGACGTTTTGCCGAAGCCATGCCGATCTACGAATGGCTGATGCCGATCCTGCACCTCGATGCCCGTGCCGACCTGGTGCAGTGCATCAAGCTGTGTGAAGCCATCGCCGGTCGCGGCAGCGCCCTGACCCGTCCACCGCGCCTGGCCCTGCCAGAAGCCGACCGGGTGTTCGTCGAACAGATCATGGCCAAGGCCCTGGCCAACCGTCCGCAGCTGCCGGACGTCGGTCTCTGAGTGATTGCCGGGCGGGCCCTCGGGGGTCTGGCCCGGCTGCCTGTTTTTTGCGCCTCTACAGGGAACGTCATCATGTCCAACGCTCAACACATTCAAAGCGCAACCACACCCTCGGGACTCAAGCGCGTCGTGGCCGCGGCCATGGCCGGCACTGTCGCCGAGTGGTACGAATTCTTTCTCTACGGTACGGCGTCGGCACTGGTGTTCGGCCAGTTGTTCTTTCGCCAGACCGACAGCCCCATCGACGGCATCATTGCCGCCTTCGCCCTCTATGCCGTGGGCTTTCTCGCCCGGCCGCTGGGTGGCCTGGTGTTCGGTCACTACGGTGACAAGTTCGGCCGCAAGCGCCTGCTGCAACTGAGCCTGGTGGTGGTCGGCATCACCACGTTCCTGATGGGCTGCCTGCCCGGTTTCGACCAGATCGGCTATGCCGCGCCGGTGTTGCTGGTGCTGCTGCGCCTGATCCAGGGCTTCGCCTTTGGCGGCGAATGGGGCGGTGCGATTCTGCTGGTGTCGGAACACTGCCCGGATAATCGCCGTGGCTTCTGGGCCAGTTGGCCGCAAGCCGGTGTGCCCGCCGGCAACCTGGTAGCCACGGTCGCCCTGCTGTTGTTGTCATCGAACCTGTCGGAGCAGCAATTCCTCGCCTGGGGCTGGCGCGTGGCGTTCTGGTTCTCGGCGGTGGTGGTGCTGATCGGCTACTGGATTCGAACCAGTGTCGATGACGCGCCGATCTTCAAGGAAGCCCAGGCACGCCAGGCACAAACCCGGCAGCAACAACTGGGGGTGGTGGAAGTGCTGCGCCATCACTGGCGTTCGGTGCTGGTGGGCATCGGCGCGCGGTTCGCCGAAAACATCCTCTACTACACCGTGGTGACGTTCTCGATCACCTACCTGAAGCTGGTGGTGCACAAGGACACCTCGGAAATCCTGCTGCTGATGTTCGGCGCTCACCTGCTGCACTTCTTCCTGATTCCGCTGATGGGCTACCTGTCGGACCTGGTCGGGCGCAAACCGGTGTACCTGGTCGGCGCGGTGCTCACCGCTTTCTGGGGCTTCGTCGGTTTCCCGATGATGGACACGGGCAACAACTGGCTGATCATGGCGGCCATCACCCTGGGCCTGGCCATCGAGTCGATGACCTACGCACCCTACTCGGCACTGATGGCCGAGATGTTCCCGACCCACGTGCGCTACACCGCGTTGTCGCTGTGCTACCAGGTGGCGCCGATCTTCGCCGGCTCCCTGGCTCCGCTGATCGCCATCACCCTGCTCAACAAGTACCACAGCTCGACGCCGATCGCCTGGTACCTGGTCGTCGCCGCACTGATCTCCATCGTCGCCGTCGGCCTGACCCGCGAGACCCGTGGCAAGTCGCTGCGTTCGGTGGATGCCGAATCGGCGGCGCGCATTGCCGCGCTGGACCCGGCCTCGGCCGCCCCGCGTCGGGCTGATTCGCTGGCGTGAGCTTTTTACCTGTAGGAGCGAGCCTGCTCGCGAAGAACATAGGGACAACGCGTTAATTCAGAAAGCACGCGTAATCGTTGACGTCCATCGCGAGCAAGCTCGCTCCTACAAGGGTTCCATTCCTCATTTGCGACAGGAGTACTCAATGTCCGAGATCCTCGGCCACAACTACATCGGCGGTGCGCGCAGTGCCGCTGGCAGCATCACCTTGCACAGCCGTGACGCCAGCACCGGCGAAGCGCTGCCCTATTCGTTCATGCAAGCCACGGTGGAGGAAGTGGACGCCGCCGCCCAGGCCGCGGCGGCGGCTTACCCGGCTTTTCGCAACCTGCCGGCCACGCGCCGGGCGGACTTTCTCGACGCCATCGCCGCGCAACTGGACGCGCTGGATGACCGGTTCGTCGCCCTGGTCACTCGCGAAACCGCGTTGCCGGGCGCACGCATTCAGGGTGAGCGCGCACGCACCAGTGGCCAGATGCGCCTGTTCGCCCAAGTCCTGCGTCGCGGCGATTTCTACGCTGCGCGCATCGACCGTGCCCTGCCCGACCGTCAACCGTTGCCACGGGTCGACCTGCGTCAGTACCGGATCGGTGTCGGCCCGGTCGCAGTGTTCGGCGCGAGCAATTTCCCGCTGGCCTTCTCCACGGCCGGCGGCGATACCGCAGCAGCCCTGGCCGCCGGGTGCCCGGTGGTGTTCAAGGCCCACAGCGGTCACATGGCGACCGCCGACATCGTCGCCGGTGCGATCATCCGCGCCGCCGAGCAGACCGGCATGCCCAAAGGCGTGTTCAACATGATCTACGGGGCCGGCGTTGGCGAAACGCTGGTCAAGCATCCGGCGATCCAGGCGGTCGGCTTCACCGGTTCGCTCAAGGGCGGCCGTGCGTTATGCGACATGGCGGCGGCGCGGCCACAACCGATTCCAGTGTTCGCCGAAATGAGCAGCATCAACCCGGTGGTGGTATTGCCCGAAGCCCTGCGGCTGCGCGGCGAAAGCATTGCCGGCGAACTGGTCGCTTCGGTCGTCCAGGGCTGCGGTCAGTTCTGTACCAATCCGGGGTTGGTGATCGGTATCCGTTCCCCGCAGTTCAGCGCGTTCAGCGCTCAGCTCGCGACCCTGATGGCCGGGCAGCCCGCGCAAACCATGCTCAACGCCGGCACCCTCGGCAGCTATGAGAAAGGTGTGCAGGCCTTGCTCAACCATTCAGGGGTGACGCACCTGGCCGGTCATGAGCAACAGGGCAATCAGGCCCGACCGCAACTGTTCAAGGCCGATGTCAGCCTGTTGCTGCAGGGTGATCCGCTGCTGCAGGAAGAAGTGTTTGGCCCGACCACCCTTCTGGTCGAAGTGGCCGATGCGGCTCAGCTGCAACAGGCCCTGAACAGTTTGCACGGGCAACTCACCGCGACCCTGATAGGCGAGGCAGAAGATCTGCAGGCGCATGGGCAATTGCCGGGGCTGCTGGAGCAAAAGGTTGGCCGGGTGTTGTTCAACGGCTACCCCACCGGGGTCGAAGTCTGTGATGCGATGGTGCATGGCGGTCCCTACCCGGCCACCTCCGATGCCCGTGGCACCTCGGTCGGCAGCCTGGCCATCGAGCGTTTCCTGCGCCCGGTGTGCTACCAGAACTGCCCGGATGCGCTGCTACCCGACGCCCTGAAGAACGCCAATCCGCTGGGCATCGCCCGACTGGTCGACGGCACCAGCCACCGCGACCCGATCTGAAAAACACTGCAATCCCTGTAGGAGCGTCGACCGGCCGCTCCTAAAGGTCAGGTAGTGCCGTTGCAATCAGGTCAGCAGTGCCTTGAGGTCGTTGTACAGCGCTTCGGGAATCTGCACCCCCTCCACCAGGCTGCGCGCCCGCGCCGCATAACGGCGCTGCGACGGCAAACGTGCGCCCTGCCCTTCAATGCCCTGAAACAACGCTTCAGCCCTGGCCAGATGCACCGGCGCCGAGTCGCCCAGGAAGCGTCGCGGATCCAGTGCGATGATGAGCTCGCCATGGTACGGCGAAGACTTGCTGCCGGCGTCGTAAGCCAGCGATTCAGCGCTGGTCAGGTCACCGATCAACGGCCCGGCGATCAACTCGACCATGGCCGCCAGTGCCGAGCCCTTGTGCCCGCCAAACGTCAGCATCGCGCCGCTGTCGAGCACCACGTTGGCGTCGGTCGTCGGCTGGCCCTGCGCGTCCACGCCCCAGCCTTCGGGGATCGCTTTGCCGGCGCGGCGGTGCAGTTCGATGTCACCCCTGGCGATGGCGCTGGTGGCAAAGTCGAACACGAAAGGATCCTGTCCCGCACGCGGCCAGCCGAAGGCAATGGGATTGGTGCCAAACACCGGCAGACGTCCCCCGGCCGGCGCTACCCAGGCATGGCTCGGGTTGCACGCCAGCGCGACCAGCCCCTCTGCGGTCAGTTGCTCGATCTCCACCCACAGCGCGGAAAAATGCACGCAGCGGTTGATCGCCAGTGCGGCAATACCGTTGGCTCGGGTTTTCTGCGCCAGCAACGGCAACCCCGCCTTGAATGCCAACTGCGAAAATCCACCCCCGGCATCCACCCGCACGATCGACGGTGCCTGGTCGATCACCTGCGGCTCGGCCGTGGCCGACACCTTGCCGGCCCGCAGGGAATTCACACACCCCAGAATCCGGTACAAACCATGGGAGGCGCAGCCATCTCGCTCGCCGGCGATCACCGTCGCCGCCACCGCTTGCGCATGGGCCAGGTTAAAACCGTTGTGCAACAGGATCGATTCGGCCAACTCTCGGGCTTCGATCAGGCTCAGTTGGATCATGGTCATCTCCTTGGACAGACCGTTCAGGGTGGTCCATTCGAGCCGCCGTGGCTTGATGGGTTTGGTCATGGAAAATGACGAAATCGGCACAGCGTTTCGAGGCAGGCTGCCCATACCAAAGCGTTAGTTTGAAACACCCATGTCTAGTGGTTGACGCCAGCGTTTGCCCATAAATTCCCTTCAGACGAAGGGCTCGGTGCCATCCCCCGACGGGCTGCCTGGAACCCGGCAATCGTTACCTCTGGAACTCATGTGAGCGTTGAAAAATGACTGATGAAAAAAGCGGAACTTCCCGTCGCGCCTTGATGACGACGGGTGCCATCGCAGCCGCCGCCATGGCCGTTGGCGTACCCGCGCTG
Source organism: Pseudomonas sp. MIL9 (assembly GCF_016887925.1). NCBI lineage: Bacteria > Pseudomonadati > Pseudomonadota > Gammaproteobacteria > Pseudomonadales > Pseudomonadaceae > Pseudomonas > Pseudomonas sp. MIL9. The sequence continues at coordinate 90,503 of NZ_JAFEHE010000012.1, forward strand.
GCGGCGCAGAAGACGCAATCCGCAGCGCCCTCGACAGGCAAAAGCGACGGCAATGCCAGTGGCTCGGGGTTGATCACAGTCAAGGATGGCACGCGGATTTTCTACAAGGACTGGGGCACCGGACAGCCGATTGTGTTCCATCATGGCTGGCCGCTTTCCAGTGACGATTGGGATACGCAATTACTGTTTTTCCTCAACAAGGGCTTTCGCGTCATCGCCCACGATCGTCGGGGCCACGGGCGTTCCTCCCAGACCGCTGTCGGCAACGATATGGACACCTACGCCGCCGACGTGGCGGAGTTGATGGCGCACCTCGATATCAGGAATGCCGTGCATGTCGGTCACTCCACCGGAGGCGGTGAAGTGGCGCGCTATGTGGCTCGCCATGGGCGCGGGCGCGTCGCCAAGGCGGTGCTGATAGGCGCGGTGCCGCCGATCATGCTGCGCACGGCGAAAAACCCCGGCGGCATTGCGATGGATGTCTTCGACGGTCTGCGCAAAGCCCTGGCCGACAATCGCTCACAGTTCTATCGCGATTTCCCCAGCGGTCCGTTCTACGGTTACAACCGCCCTGGCGCGAAAGTGTCCGAAGCGATCATCGAGAACTGGTGGCGCCAGGGCATGAATGGTGGAGCCAAGGCGCAATACGACTGCATTCGCGCCTTCTCGGAAACCGACTTCACCGAGGATCTGAAGAACATCGACGTACCGACCCTGGTGCTGCACGGCGAAGACGACCAGATCGTACCGATCGCCGACTCGGCGCACCTGTCGATCAAATTGCTCAAGCGCGGCACGCTGAAAACCTATCCCGGCCTGCCCCACGGCTTGTGCACGACTCACGCCGACGTCATCAATGCGGACCTTCTGGCGTACATCAAGGGCTGAAGTCCCGCGCTTGAGCGGTAGCCTACGAGAGCGCAGCGCAGGAGCCGAATCATGTTCGGCTCCGAAGGTTGTATCGCCCGCGACTGTGAACACAAAAGCGTGTCGCAGACGAAGAACTGGATCTACTATCGGTAAGGGCAATCTCACTCGCCCTCTTTGAACGGGACATCCAGAGGTGCTCAGTACCAGGTTCGACAACGGACACCCATCATGGAAATAGCACGACAATTCATCATCCACGAGACGGCGCACTGGATTCTCAACCATCACATGTCGTCCAGACTCCCTGGCTATCTGGTGTTGGGAACCCGACACAATGCCCGTTCGCTGGCCGATCTACCCGACGCGGCCCTGGCCGAGTTGGGGGGCTTGCTCGCCAGAATCCAGAAAACCCTGCAATCGGAGTTGCAGCCCAAGTGGCTCTACATCAGCCGATTCGGCCATGACCCGGGCTTCCCGATCCACTTTCACTACATTCCGGTTTATCACTGGGTAGAAGAGCTGTTCTGGAAGGACGAACGTTACCGACTGTTGGAGAACTTCGGCGCAAACGCCAACACTCGGTCACCGACCGATGGCGCGCAGTTGACGCTGTTCATCTGGCGAGAATTCGGTGAGAGCCAGGAACCACCGGCCGTTCAGGGACCTTCGATCCATCAGGCCATCGGCCGGTTGCGCAGGGCATTCGGGCAAAAGCTGGCGGTCAGTTGCCCGAGCTGAATGTTATTTGACGAGTCGCTTTTCCTTCGATGGCCGGTAACCGAAGTACGAGCTGTAGCACTTGCTGAAATGACTGGGTGAAACAAAGCCACAGGCCACCAGCACATCGACCTGGGACAGCTCGGTGTGCTGGAGCAATCGTCGCGCTTCAGTGATCCGCAGCTCCATGTAGTAGCGTTGCGGCGTCGTGCCCAATTGCTCCCGGAACAAGCGCTCCAGTTGTCGACGGGAACGGCCGGCATAGACCGCCAGTTGCTCCAGCTCCAGAGGCTCCTCGAGGTTGGCGTCCATCAACTTCACCACCTCGCGCAAGGGCGCACTCACGCAGATATTTTCAGTGGGTTTGATACGCCGGTAGCGAGACTCTTCGAAAGCCAGGATGTCCTCGATACCCTCGACCAGCGCTTTGTCGTGCAGACCCTTGATCCAGTCCAGCGCCATGTGGAATGCCCCGGAAGGGCTGGACGCCGTGAGCCGGTCACGGTCGATGATGTAGGGTTCGCTGCTGACTTGCGTCGCCTTGCAGAACTCCGCGAGCGCCGGACGATGCTCGGGGTGAATGGCGCAGCGGTAACCGTCGAGCAAACCGGCCTTGCCGAGGAACCACGCACCATTCCACAAGCCGGCCAGACTGACACCCTGCTCTGCTGCGGTTCTCAGCAGGTTGATAAAACCCTCACTGGCCTTGAGCTCCGTCCGGTAGCCACCGCAAATGACCAGCAGATCCAGCGCTTTGATCTCCGAACAGTCGAGCCTGGCATCGGGGCGAATCACCAGTCCCAGATCGCTGACGACCTCGCCTTCGTTCAGGCCAAAGGTTCGCGAAGAAAAAGCCTCCGGGCGCAGAAGATTCGCCGTGACGAAGGTATCCAGCGCCTGGGTAAACGCCGGCAGCGAGAAATGTTCGAGCAGCAGAAATCCTGCTCGAACCGTTCGCTGGTCACCCGTGTGCTCATTGAGATAGCGAAGGTTTTTGCCCTTCATGCCTCCGCTGAATTGCCGTCGTTCGATCAATGCCCGACCCACTCCGTTACGTTACGACCATGCCTTGAATGTGTTGGTAAAACGCGATGCCAGGCAGTTGAGACTAGGGTGCCTCCTCCCCCAACACATCTTGCGCCCAACTGAGGGCGGCCACGACAGTAGGGAAACCGATCGTGCTGGTCAATGCGATCAGTGCATGGCGGATTTCCTCCGGCGTTGCCCCCGCTTGCGCCGCCCGCCGGGCATGACTGTGGACGGCGCCTTCGGAATGGATGGCCGCCGCCGCGCCAAGCTGGATCAACTGGACCACTTTCTCCTCCAGCGGCCCCGCCTCACGCACGGCCGCACCCAATGCCTCCACGGCGTCCAGGTACTGCGGGTATTGGTGTTTGAGGTGTCGGTAGGTGTTGTGCTTTTTCTTCTTTGCCATCTCTTTTCTCCTCGCGAACCCGTGCCGGCCTGCACCGATGGGTCCGTTCCCGGCAGTGTTCAACCCGACTCATAAAGGCTTCGATCAGCGAAACTTGCGAAAAGCAACAGTAGGCTAAGCTTAGTGCAGCTTATTGCTCACGATGCTCGCATCTGCAGGTTTTGGGTTTTTCTGGAGAGCGTCTGCAACAGCTGATTCAGACAGGCCCAACACCATTTGCGCAGGACTTGCCGTGATGACCGAGCCTCTCCTCAGTTTTGACGAACTCAAGCGTGCTGCCGCCTCCGGCGAAATCGACACCGTCCTGGTGTGCATGGTCGACATGCAGGGGCGACTGGTCGGCAAGCGATTCCAGGTCGAGTTTTTCATCGACAGCGGCCATGAAGAAACCCACTGCTGCAATTACCTGCTCGCCGACGACATCGACATGGAGCCGGTGCCCGGTTATGCCGCCGCCAGCTGGAGCAAGGGCTACGGCGACTTTGTGCTCAAGCCCGACATGAGCACCCTGCGTCGGGTGCCCTGGCTTGAATGCACGGCGCTGGTGCTCTGCGATGTGCTCGACCATCACCATCGACGGGACCTGCCGCACAGCCCCCGGGCGATCCTGAAAAAGCAGGTCGAGCGCCTGCGCGAGCGCGGCTACACCGGGATGTTCGCCTCGGAGCTGGAGTTCTACCTGTTCGACGAAAGCTATGAAGCCATCCACAAGCGCAACTACCACAAGCCGAAAACCGCCGGTCACTACATCGAGGACTACAACATCCTGCAGACCACCCGCGAAGAGCCGGTGCTGCGGGCGATTCGCAAGCACCTGCAGGCGTCCGGCATTCCCGTGGAAAACTCCAAGGGCGAATGGGGACCGGGCCAGGAAGAAATCAACATTCGTTACGCCGATGCCATGACCATGGCCGACCATCACGTCATCATCAAGCACGCCTGCAAGGAGATCGCGCAACTGCAAGGCAAGGCGATCACGTTCATGGCCAAGTGGCGCTATGACGCCGCCGGTTCCAGCAGCCACATCCACAATTCCCTGTGGGACAAGAACGCCAAAAAACCTCTTTTCTACGATGCCAAGGCCGAGTTCGGCATGTCGAAACTGATGCGTTCCTGGGTGGCCGGGCAGCTCAAATATGCCAACGACATCACCTGTTTTCTCGCGCCCTACATCAACTCCTACAAGCGCTTTCAGGCAGGCACCTTTGCACCGACCCGAGCGGTTTGGAGCCGCGACAACCGCACCGCAGGCTTTCGCCTGTGTGCCGAGGGCAGCAAATCCATCCGCATCGAATGCCGCATTGGCGGCGCCGACCTCAACCCCTACCTGGCCTTCGCCGCGTTGATCGCGGCCGGGCTGGCGGGGATCGACGAGAAGCTCGACCTCGCCCCACCCTTCGAGGGTGATGCCTATCTCGACGAGCAACTGCCCGAAGTCTCCAAGACCTTGCGCGAGGCCAGTGCCGCCCTCCAGGGCTCGAGCATGTTGCGCGAAGCCTTCGGCGATGAAGTGATCGACCACTACGTGCACACCGCCGAATGGGAACAGAAAGAGTACGACCGGCGGGTGACCGATTGGGAATTGCAGCGCGGCTTCGAGCGCTATTGAGACCGACATGTCTTCGACGATTCAACTGATCTCACCGGTCGATGGCCGGGTTTACGCCGAGCGCCCCTATGCCGATGCGGCACAGATCGAACAGGCCCTGGCCGCCGCCCAAATCGCCCAGGCGCAATGGAAACGCCGGCCATTGAGCGAACGCGCGGCGTTTTGCAGCGCGGCGGTGGACGCGATGTTGGCCATGAAAGACGAGATCGTCCCGGAGCTGGCCTGGCAAATGGGCCGTCCGGTGCGTTTTGGTGCGGGCGAGCTGCGGGGTTTCGAGGAACGCGCACGCTACATGATCGCCATTGCGCCGCAGGCCCTGACAGCGGTTGAACCCACGCCCATCGCCGGTTTTCGCCGGTTGATCAAACGTGAACCACTGGGCACGGTGCTGGTGATCGCGCCCTGGAATTACCCCTACCTCACCGCCGTCAACACGATTATCCCGGCGTTGATGGCCGGCAACGCCGTCATCCTCAAACACGCTTCGCAAACCCTGCTGGTGGGCGAGCGGTTTGCCACCGCCATGCACCGCGCCCAACTGCCGCCAGGACTGTTCCAGAACCTCTTGCTCGACCATGACCAGACCGCCGCGATCATTGCCGGCGGTCAAGTGCAGCAGGTCAATTTCACCGGATCGGTGGAAGCCGGCCGGGCCATGGAAAGCGCGGCCACAGGACGCTTCCTCGGCATGGGCCTGGAACTGGGTGGCAAGGACCCGGCCTACGTGCGGGCCGACGCCCATCTCGAACAGGCGGTAGAGAACCTGGTGGACGGCAGCTTTTTCAACTCCGGGCAAAGCTGCTGCGCCGTGGAACGCATCTATGTCGATCAAAAAATCTACCCAGCCTTTATCGAGCGCTTCGCCGACCTGACCCGCCAGTACGTGCTGGGCAATCCACTGGACCCGGCCACCACGCTCGGTCCGCTGGTGACGCCCGGCGCGGCGGTCTTCGTGCGCGCCCAGATCGCCGAAGCAATGGCCCAGGGCGCCAAGGCACTGATCGATCCACTGGCCTTTGCCGCCGATGTGCCGGGCAGCGCCTATCTTGCGCCGCAGGTGCTGGTCGATGTCACCCATCACATGTCCATCATGCGCGATGAAAGCTTTGGTCCGGTGGTCGGCATCATGCCGGTGTCCGGTGACGACGAAGCCATCGCCTTGATGAACGACAGCGAGTTCGGGCTCAGCGCCTCAATCTGGACCCAGGACCTCGCCGCCGCCGAACGCCTGGGCAACGAGATCGACACCGGCACCCTGTTCATGAATCGCTGCGATTACCTGGACCCGGCCCTGGCCTGGACCGGCGTGAAGAACAGCGGGCGCGGCGTGACCTTGTCGCGGCTGGGCTACGAACACCTGACCCGCGCCAAATCCTTCCATTTGCGCCACGAGATCTGAGCCATGAGCCTGACCGGAAACTGGAACTACCCCACGAGCATTCGCTTCGGCGTCGGCCGTATCACCGAGCTGGCCGAGGCCTGTCGCAGCCAGGGGATCCAGCGACCGTTACTGGTCACCGACAGTGGCCTGGCGCGAGCGCCGATCACCACGGCGGCCCTCGATGCCCTGCGCGCCGATGGCCTCGGTGTGGCGCTGTTCTGCGACCTCAAGCCCAACCCGGTCGAAGCCAACCTGGCCGGCGGGCTCGATGCCTGGCGTGCCGGCAATCACGACGGGGTGATCGCCTTCGGCGGTGGCAGCGGCCTGGACATGGGCAAGCTCATTGCGTTCATGAGCGGCCAGACCCGCCCGGTCTGGGATTTCGAAGACATCGGCGACTACTGGACCCGCGCCGATGAAAGCCGCATTGCCCCGATCATCGCGGTGCCGACCACGGCGGGCACGGGTTCTGAAGTGGGCCGTGCGGCGGTGATCATCGACGAGGCGAGCCACACCAAACGCATCATCTTCCATCCGAAAATGATGCCCCGCGTGGTCATCAGCGACCCGGTCATGACCGTCGGCATGCCGGCCAAAGTCACCGCCGGTACTGGCATGGATGCCTTGGCCCATTGTCTGGAAGCGTATTGCGCCCCCGGTTTTCACCCGATGGCCGATGGCATCGCGGTCGAAGGCATGCGCCTGGTGACCAACGCACTGGTGAGGGCCGTGCACACCCCTTCGGACCTCGACGCGCGCGGGCAAATGCTCGCGGCCGCAGCGATGGGCGCCACCGCCTTCCAGAAAGGCCTGGGCGGCATGCATGCCCTTGCCCATCCGATCGGAGCGCTGTACGACACCCACCACGGCATGACCAACGCCACCCTGATGCCCTACGTGCTGAAATTCAATCGCCCGGCCATTGAAGAACGCATCACCCGCCTGGCCGCTTATTTGCGTTTGCCTTCCCCGGGTTTCGACAGCTTTCTGGCCTTCGTCCTCAAATTGCGCAAGGACATCGGCGTGCCCCACACCCTGTTTGAATTGGGGGTGGACGACAAACAAGCCGGCCTGATCGCGGACATGGCCATCGTCGATCCGTCGGCTGGCGGCAACCCACTGCCGATCACCCGGGCCGGCGCGGCGGAAATTTTCGACGCGGCGTTCCACGGCCGTCTGTAGGAGCGAGCCGGCTCCGGGCGGCGTTCCGACGATGGACGTTAACGATGACGCGTGCTTTCTGGATCAGCGCGTCGCCCTTGAGTCCATCGCGAGCGGGCTCGCTCCCACAGTTTGATTTCAATGACCACAAAACCTGTGACGGCAACCTTGCTCCGGGCGGCGTTCCGACGATGAGGGCGGGTCAGTCAACCTTGATGTTGCATCTTCTGCCGGTGTCTGACGCCGGCTCCTGCAGGAATCGCACGTTTTCCGGGCCTTGACCGGATGGCCGTCGCTCTGTAGGTTCGCCCTCCTCTCGCTCCGATTCGTCTACCCTCACAAAGCGTCCTGCCGCAATTGGCTGGCAACGGGCGCATCGTCACTCTTCCGTTAATGCACCGGAGAACCTCCATGCTCAAGCGTACCCTGGCATTGGCCGTCGGTTTGACCCTGTCTGTTTGCACCCTGCTGACCCAGGCCGCTGACACCTTGAAAGTCAGCGCCATTCCTGACGAAGCCCCGACCGAACTGCTGCGCAAGTTCAAGCCACTGGGCGCCTATCTGGAGCAGCAACTGGGGATGAAGGTCGAGTTTGTGCCGGTCAGCGACTATCCGGCGGTGGTCGAGGCGCTGGCCACCGACCGCATCGATCTGGCCTGGCTCGGTGGTTTCACGTTCGTGCAGGCTCGCCTGAAAACCGGCAACGCCATCCCGTTGGTACAGCGTGAGCAGGACGCCCAGTTCACCAGCAAATTCATCACCGCCGACCCGGCCGTCAAATCCCTGGCCGATCTCAAGGGCAAGAGCTTTGCCTTCGGTTCGGTGTCCTCGACCTCGGGCAGCCTGATGCCGCGCTATTTCATGCTCAAGGATGGCATCAAGCCGGAAACCTGGTTCAGTCGCGTCGGCTACTCCGGCGCCCATGACGCCACGGTGGCCTGGGTCCAGGCCGGCAAGGTCGACGCCGGGGTGTTGAATGCCAGCGTCTGGGAAAAACTGGTGGCGGCCGGCAAGGTCGACACCAACAAGGTCAGGGTGTTTGCCACCACACCGGCCTACTTCGATTACAACTGGACCGTGCGCGGAACCCTTGACCCGGCCCTCGCGGCGAAGATCAAGGCCGCGTTCCTTGCCCTCGATCCGGCGAAACCGGCGGACAAGGAGATTCTCGACCTGCAAGCCGCCAGCCGCTTCATCGAAACCAATCCCGAGAACTACAAGGGCATCGAGGAAGCCGCACGCGCCGCCGACCTGCTCAAATGACATTGCACTTGAGTGGCGTCAGCCTGACCCACGGCAACGGCGTCCATGCCTTGCGGGGCCTGGACCTGCACATTGGCGCCAACGAACAGGTGGCTATCATCGGCCCGTCCGGCGCCGGCAAGTCTAGCCTGCTCAACCTGCTGGCCACCGCGCTGCGACCCAACAGCGGTGAACTGCAGGTGCTGGGCGAGCACGCCTGGCAGCTGTCTTCCCGGCAGCGTCAGCGCCTGCGCGCACGCATCGGCCTGGTGCATCAAGCGCCCCCGCTGCCGCCCCGCCAGCGCGTGGTCACGGCGGTACTGGCCGGGAAAATCGGTCAGTGGGGCCTGGGCAAAAGCCTGCTGAACCTGGTGCATCCGCTGGACATTCCCGGCGCTCGCGCGGCGTTGACCCGGCTGGACCTGGGCGACAAATTGTTCGCGCAGTGCCAGCAATTGTCCGGTGGACAGCTGCAGCGCGTGGGCATTGCCCGCGTGTTGTACCAAGCGCCGGAAGTGCTGTTGGCCGATGAGCCGGTGTCGGCCATGGACCCCGTGCTGGCCGAGCACACGCTTTCGGTCCTCTGCCGTCATGCCCGCGAACACAACGTCACCCTGGTCGTCAGCCTGCATGCGGTGGAACTGGCGCTGGCGCACTTTTCTCGGATCATCGGCTTGCGCGACGGGCAAATCCTGTTCGACCTGCCGGCCAGCCAGGTCGACCGTGACCTCCTCGACAGGCTCTACGCCAACGAGCAACTGCAATTTTCCCCGGTTGCTCCGCCGCCCTTGAGCGTGCAGATACCCCGATGCTGACGCGTGACAACCGCGACCCCGCCGCCTGGCCGCGCCTGCTGCTCGGCCTGCTGGCGATTGCCCTGTTGTGGCCGGGCATCCATTTCAGCGAGCTGGACCTGAGCGTGCTGCTGGCGGGTGACAGCCAGAGCGAAATAGGCCGATTCGTCTCCGCCTTCTGGCCTCCGGCCCATGGCGAAGAATTCCTTCAGCTATTGGTGCAAGCGACCTTGCAGACCCTGGCCATCGCCACGGCGGGTATGGCCCTGGCCTTGCTGTTGGCCGTCCCCGCCAGCCTGCTGGCCAGCCGGGCGCTGTCGCTGTCGGCGGCGTCCCGTGCCGGACGCCCGAGTCCCTGGGCTCAACTGCTGCGCTGGCCGGTGCGCGGGTTATTGATCTTCCTGCGCAGCGTGCCGGAAATCGTCTGGGCCCTGCTGTTCGTGCGTGCCGTCGGCCTTGGCCCCACGGCCGGGGTGCTGGCCATCGCCATCACCTATAGCGGCATGCTCGGCAAGGTCTACGCGGAGATTTTCGAGTCGGTCGACCAGCGCCCGGCCCACGCGCTGCTGCAAGCGGGCAGTGGCCGGCTCGCGGCGTTTGCCTACGGGATCTTGCCCAATGTCGCGGCGGAGTTGCTGTCGTACACGGTGTATCGCTGGGAATGCGCGATTCGCGCTTCGGTAGTGATGGGGTTCGTCGGGGCCGGTGGCCTGGGCCAGCAGATGGATCTGTCGCTGCGCATGTTCGCCAGCGGTGAAGTCGCCAGCCTGTTGCTGACGTTCCTCGTGCTGGTCCTGCTCGCCGATCAACTCAGCCGCCTGCTGCGCTGGAGGCTGGCATGAATCGCCTGCTCAATCTGGCGCTGCTCTTCGGCATCGGCGCCGCCATCGTCGCTTCATTCAGCTACCTGGGCATCGACCTCGGCGAATTGGGCGCCAGCGGCAATCTGAAACAGATGGGCGCCTACGCGCAGCGATTTCTCAGCCCGGACCTGAGCGCCGGTCACCTGCAAGCCATCGGCCGTGGCGCCCTGGAAACCATCGCCATGTCGGCCTTGGGTACCCTGCTCGCGGCCGTGTTCGGCCTGCTGTTGGCATTGCCCGCCGCCGGGCGCTTCGGCTGGCCGTTCAAAAGCGCCTCGCGCCTGCTGCTCAACGCCCTGCGCGCGGTGCCGGAGCTGGTATGGGCGGCGCTGATGGTGCTGGCCGCCGGGCTCGGCCCGAACGCCGGGACCCTGGCATTGGCGCTGCACACCACCGGCGTACTCGGTCGCCTGTTCGCCGAAGCCCTGGAAAACACCCCGCCGCAACCGGCCGAAGCGATTCGCCTGCAAGGCGGCAATGCGCTGTGGGCGTTCTGTTACGGCACCCTGCCCAACCTGCTGCCGCAACTGCTGGCCTACATCCTGTACCGCTGGGAGAACAATATCCGCATGGCCAGTGTGCTGGGTTTCGTCGGTGCAGGCGGGTTGGGCCAGATGCTGTATGTCAGCCTCAGCCTGTTCCAGGAAGCGCAGGCCAGCACGGTGATTCTGGCCATGCTGTTGCTGGTGTTCGCCGTCGACTCGCTGAGCAGCTGGAGCCGCCAGCGCTGGGTCAAGGCCTGAGGTCAGGCTTCGCTGATTTTGCTGACGCTGGTGATTGGCCGGTTCCTCGGGGTCATCAGCGCCCGGCAGTGACTGCCCGGCATCCGCACGAAGTCGTAGCGAAGGCCCAGGCGGCCCGCGCCTACAGGTTTGCCTGGCGCTGCCGGTAAATCCGTTCGGCGGCGAGCAGTTGTTCGCGGTCATTGACCCCGCGCACATCGTCCTCCTCCACTTCCACCGCCGTCACCGGCAAACCGGCACCGTTAGCCACGGTCACGACATCGGTCAGGTAGTACTCGCCCTGGGCGTTTTGCTTGCCGATGCGCTCCAGCAGCCAGAGACAGCTGTCGGCGCGCAGGCCCATGACCCCGCCGTTACAGAAGCTGACTTGCAACTCCTCTGCACTGGCATCCTTGGCCTCGCGGATCGCCCGCAAATGGCCGTCCTCCACCAGCAAGCGTCCGTAGGGTCCAGGCTGATCGGTGTGAAACCCGGCGACCGCCACCGCCGCGCCATCGATCAACGCCTGACGCAACCGCGAGAGCGTCTGCGCACTGATCAGCGGTGAGTCTCCGAACAGCACCAGCACACAGCCCTGCTCGTGGGCCTGCAAGGCTCCACGGGCGGCGAGCAGCGCGTGGGCGGTCCCCAACTGCTCATGCTGAGTAAACAGCCGCGCGGTCGGTGCCGCCTGCCGCAGATAGTCGGCCACCACAGGCCCACCCGCACCGAGCACCACCGCCACCTGCTCGATGCCGGCGGCCTCGACCGCCGCCAGCACATGGCCGAGCAGCGGTCGATCGCCCACCGCGTGCATGACTTTCGGCAGCGGCGAGCGCATGCGAGTGCCCTGCCCGGCGGCGAGAATCACCGCCAGGGTCGGCCAGCCAACGTTGTCCCTCATGACAAATCCCCCCAATGGGTCAACGCCTCACGCCGGATCGCGATAGAACACATCGTCGGCATACGGATACCACCAGTCCTGGATCTTCGGCTGATGATCGATGATGACCATTTTCGAGCGGCGGAACGCTTCCAGTCCCTGGCGTCCCAACTCGCGCCCCAGGCCGGACATCTTCCAGCCACCAAACGGCAGCGCGTCGTTGTCGATCAGCGGGTTGTTGACCCAGACCATCCCCGACTCCAGGCGATCGGCGGCCTCCATCGCTTCGGCAAGGTCGGTGGTGAACAACGAAGCACCCAGGCCGAACGGCGAGTCGTTGGCCAAGCGCACCGCTTCGTCGAAATCGCTGACACGACAGATCGCCGCCACCGGGCCAAAACACTCCTCCTTAAGGATCGCCATGTCACCGGTGACGCCGGTCAGAATGGTCGGTTCATAGAACCAGCCGACGCTGTGCTGTGGCGGTGTACGCCCGCCACAAACCAGCGTCGCGCCCTTGGCCAGGGCGTCGTCGACCAGGCGCATGACCTTGTCGCGCGCCGCCTCGCTGACCATCGGCCCGATTTCCGTACGCTCCAGGCCATGGCCGATGCGCAAGGCGCGGGTGCGCTCGGCAAACTTCGCGACAAACTCGTCGTGGATCTCATCGACCACGTAGAAGCGTTCCGCCGAGGTGCAGATCTGTCCGCTCAGATGGAATGCCGCAGTCACGGCGCCCGCAGCGGCCACCTCCAGTGGTGCGTGTCGGGAGATGATCAACGGGTCGCTGCCCCCGGCTTCGATCACACAGGGTTTCATCTGCTGCGCGCACGCCACTGCAACAGCCTGGCCGGCGGCGACGCTGCCGGTAAAGGCCACCGCGTGGGTCTGCGCTGATTTCACCAGTAACTGCGCGGTGGCGGCATCGCCCGGCACGCAAGACATCAGCCCCGGCAGCAGTGAGGTGAAATGCTCCATGAACTTGAGGGTGCACAGGGTCGTGGCTTCCGCCGGCTTGACGATGCAGGCGTTGCCCGCCGCCAGCGAGGCGGCAACCGTCCAGCACATCAGCAGAATCGGAAAATTGAACGGCATGATATGCACGCTGACGCCGTAGGGCTCATAGCGCACATGCTGGAAAGAACCGATCTGCGTGGTGCCGGCGACCTTGCCCGCATCGTCCCGGGCCATTTCCGCGTAATAGCGAAAGATCGGCGCGCAGTTGGCCAGCTCCCCCATGGCCTCGGGAAACGGCTTGCCCATTTCCAGGGTCATCAAGCGTGCGACTTCACGGTTGCAGGCGACGTCCTGCTCAATCGCATTGGCCAGTTGATGCAGGCGTGCGGCGCGGCTTTTCGCATCGACCAGGCGCCAGTGTTTTTGCGCGGCAGTTGCGGCATCGATGGCCGCCTGCACATCGGCTTCGTCGCACAGGCCGACTTGCCCGACCGGTTGCAGGGTCGCCGGGTCCAGCACCTGGCGCACGCGCGCGCTGGTCAGTGGCAGGTATTCGGCGTTGATGAAGCGTGAGGCGGTGTCAGTGTTGAACGTGGCCATGGGATGATCCTTGAACCAATCGATAAGGGGTTTCGCGCAGTGCCGCCAGGGTCGCGGCGGGCAAAGGCTCGCGCCAGCCCGGCAAGTGCAGGTCGAGCCACTCGCGCAGCGGCGCCAGGGCTTCGGCGTTCAGCGCTCGAACAAACAGACCGAGGGTACGCGGCAGGTGAGCCAGGTAACCGTGCTTGCCATCGCGTCCGGCCAGGCGCACGAAAATCCCCAGCACCTTGGCGTGACGCTGGGCGGCCAGTCGCCGGTAGTCCTCAAGAAAACGCGCGGCGTCGAGTTCCGGGCGCTGCACCAGGTAATGGCTGAGCAACGCCACGCGCAGCCCTTCGGACATGTCGCGGCGAGCGTCTTCGAGCAGCGACATCAAGTCGTACGCCGCAGCGCCCACCAGCGCGTCCTGAAAATCCAGCAGACCACAGGCCGCGACGCCTTCGCGGCCTTGCAGCAGCATCAGGTTGTCGACGTGAAAGTCGCGCAGTACCAGCGCTTCGCGACGTTGCGCGACATCGGCAAAGGCATCGGCAAACTGCTGCAGATACGACTCGCGCAAAGCCTGCGCCGCCTCCTTGCCAATCAACAACGGCGCATACCAGTCGATGAACAACGCGCACTCGTCGCTCAATTGCCGGGCGTCGTAGGCCGCCAGCTCCGCGCCTGGCGCCGAGCCATGCAACGCCACCAACGCATCAACCGCCAGGCGATACAACTCGCGCTCCGGGTACCCGGCCGCCAGCAAGCGGGTGTAGGTGTCGTGACCGAAATCCTCGATCAACGCCAGCCCCGCCTCTTCATCGACTTGCAACAGGGCCGGTGCCGACAATCCCAGCCCGTGCAATTGACGGGCAATCCGGACAAAGGGGCCAATCGGCTCGCTGTGGGGCGGTGAATCCATCAGCAACAAACCGGCCCCTTCCAGGCGAAAATATCGCCGGCTCGACGCGTCGGCCGGCAACGCGACCAACGACGCCCCCGCGTAACCGGCGCGCGCCAGAAAGGCGGCGCGCTGGTGCTCACGGGTGGGCAATGACGCAAGTGCATCTGTCATGGCATTCACCGGATCATGTAGACCTTTTTCACGGTCTCGTGGACGGTGCACACGCCCTTCCAGTCCTTGCGGAAGAAGGCCGCCGTATCGGGTTTGATCTCGATCACTTCGCCGGACTCATGCACGTAGGTGCAGCGGCCTTCGAGGAAATGGCAGAACTCGTCGCTGGTGACATGGCAAAACCACTTGCCCGGCGTGCAGATCCACACACCGCATTCGGACTGGCCTTCGGGACCTTTGTGCAGCACCACGCCCGAGACACGGGACTCGCCTTCGAGCATGGTCGGGATCACGCCCCAGTCTTTGACTTCGGTGATGTCCAGCGGGTTGTACAGAAACGGGGTGGTCATAAATCTTCTCCAATAAAAAAAGGGTTAACGCCTGGCAACTGTAGGAGCGAGCTTGCTCGCTCCTACAGAGGTCACAGGCTCAGGCCAGCATGTAGACGTTGCGCAGGGTTTCCCGAACGTGGCATTCGCCGGTCCAGCCGGCCGGGAACAGCACCAGGGTGTTGGGGCGAACCTCGATCACTTCGCCACTGTCGTGGCGGTACGTGGCCGCGCCCGCGATGAAATGGCACAGCTCGTCACGGGGAATCGCCAGCCGCCAGCGACCCGGCGTGCAGACCCACAGCCCGGTTTCCGGGCTGTTGTTCGGGCCCTTGAACAGCAGGCGGCCGCTGGAATGCGAGACACCTTCGACGGCGTCACTCTGCACGCCCCAGTCCACCAGGTCGGTGCGAGTGCTGACGGCTTCGAGGTACGGCGTGAATCCCGCCGTGGTGGATGAATCAGGCATCGTTAAGCACCTTGTCGAGAATCGCGGCCGCGTCGGCCGGCCCCTTGCGTGATTGCATCTGTGCGCTGGTGCGCTGCAGGCGTTGGCGCATGGCCTCGTCGTTGAGGCACGCGACGAGTTTTTCCGCCAATTGCGCTTCGGTCCACTGGTAACGGTCGAGCTTGAAGCCGTGGCCGCTTTCCTCGGCGCGCATGGCGTTGTCGTGGCCGTCCCAGACGTACGACATGACGATCGCCGGTTTGCCGAAAAACAGGCACTCGGTGAAGCTGTTGTTGCCGCCGTGGTGGATCACCGCATCGACCTGGGCAATCACCGAAGGCTGCGGGAACCAGTTGGAGATCTGCACGTTGTCCGGCAGGTCCGGGTACTCATCGAGGTGCTCGCCGACATTGAACAGTGCGCGATACGGCAGCTGGCCCACGGCGGTAATCAAGCGTTTGAGCAAGTCGACATCACCGGAACCGAGGCTGCCGAAACTGACGTAGAGCAACGGCTTGTCGTTGTGGGCGCGGAACGTTGGAATTTCATAGTGAGTGTCGTGCCGCACACAGCCTTGCAGGTAATGGAAACGCTCGGCCGGCAGCGGATGGCGACGCTCGAACTTGACCGCGTCCGGGTACAGCAGCAGGTTCATGTAAGGCGAGGCTTCGAAGAAGGTCCCCAGCGGATAGGGCTGCTCGCCGTGGGCTTGCAGGAACTGGTTGAAGTCGTCGTGGATCGGCCCGACCACCTCTTCGAAACGCTGGCGAAATTGTGCATGCCCGGCCTTGTCGTCGATGCTCATGCCCGACAGGTGCGGCGGGATATCCGGGTCTTCGATCTCGTTCTCCGAGCAGGAAATGATCCGCACCCACGGCTTGCCGTATTGTTTGATCGCCGGAAACAGGATCACGTTGTCGACGCAGATCAAGTCGGGTTTGACCTTGTCCAGCACCGCCGGCAGGTCCTTTTGCGCCCACTTGGCGGTCTCGACGATGGCGGCCCAGCACTCCTTCACGTAGTTGTCGATCTGCTCCAGCGGCGACTTGCGGAAGTTGGGAATGTGGCCGTTGATGAAGTCGACCCAGTAACGCGCCATGTCCTCGGGGGGCATCGGTGCCGACATGTTGACCATGTGTTCTTCAAACCCGTAGCCGGCGTACACGCCGCTCATTCCGGGGTCGGTGAGAAACACCGCCTTGTGGCCCAGGGCTTCGCAGGCCTGGGCGATACCGACCGAGTTCAGCGCCGGGCCATAAGCGGCTTCCGGAAAGAAGGCGATCACTTTCTGTTTCATCGAGAGATACTCCTGCCTGGTCTTTTTATTGTTCAGCGCGTCAACACACGGGCATGGCGAGGCTGCCAGCCCAAGCGGATGGTCGTACCGATTGCGAAACGGGCGAATTCAAATTGCGAGGACGGCACGCGAACGATCAGGGCCTTGTCGCTGAGGCCCGTCTGCACATGCACATTGGTGTCGAGGCCGTGGTAAGCGATTTCGACGATCTTGCCGCTGACCTGGTTGGCGCAGGTGCCGGCCTCTTCGGTCAACACTTGCAAACGTTCCGGGCGCACCACCAGGGCCACCGATTGACCGGGCACCAGCGGTACGTCGGTCTCGACCACCAGCTCCTGGCCGTTGACCCGCACCGAACGCTCGCCCGAACGCACGCCTTCAAACAGGTTGCTGACGCCGATGAAGTTGGCGACGAATCGGCTGTTGGGGTTCTCGTAGAGTTCGCTCGGGCTGCCGCACTGGCAGACCTTGCCGCCGTCGAGCACCGCCATGCGATCGGACATCACCAGCGCTTCTTCCTGGTCGTGGGTGACGATGATGAAGGTGATGCCGCTTTCGAGTTGCAGGCGCTTGAGCTCCAGCTGCATTTTCTCCCGCAGCTTTTTATCCAGCGCGCCCAGTGGCTCATCGAGCAGCAATACCCGCGGACGCTTGACCAGCGCCCGTGCCAGGGCGACCCGTTGACGCTGGCCACCGGACAGCTGATCGGGCTTGCGCTCGGCCAGCTCCCCGAGTTGCGCGGTGCCCAGCACTTCGTCGACCCGGCGGCGGATTTCCGCTTCCGGCAGACGTTCCATTTCCAGGCCGTAGGCAATGTTCTTGCGCACGGTCATGTTGGGAAACAGCGCATAGGACTGGAACATCAAATTCAACGGACGCTTGTTGGCCGGCAGCGGCGAGATGTCCTTGCCGTCCAGGTAAATGCAGCCACCGCTGGGCGTCTCGAAACCGGCGAGCATGCGCAGCAGCGTGGTCTTGCCGCAGCCGGACGGCCCGAGCAGGGCGAAGAACTCGTTCTCGCGGATGTTCAGCGATACCTCGTCGACGGCCAGGCCGTTGCCATAAGACTTGCTGACCTTGTCCAGGATCAGTACCGCAGATGAATTATTCATGGGTGCGAGGAGCCTTGTTGAGACGCTGCGAAGCCAGCAGCGCGGTGATGCTGACCAGCATCACCAGCGTCGCCAGGGCGTTGATTTCCGGGGTGACGCCAAAACGGATCATGGCGTAGATCTGCATCGGTAACGTGGTCGAGGCCTGGCCGGATCCCGAGTTGAAAAAGGCGATGATGAATTCGTCCACCGACAGGGTGAACGCGAGCAAACCACCGGCCAGCACACCGGGAAAAATCGCCGGCAACAGCACCCGGCGAAAGGTGGTGAACCAGCTCGCGCCGAGGTCGATCGAGGCTTCGAGAATCGAATAGTCGAAATGCTTGAGCCGGGTGCGCACCACGGCGCAGACGAAGGCGATGTTGAACACCGCGTGGCTGATGATGATCGAGTGCAGTCCCAGCCCGACCTTGAGCAGGTTGAAGAAGCTCAGCAGCGCGATGGCCAGGACGATGTCGGGGATGATCATCGGCGCCATCAACAAGGTGTCGACCACCTGCCCCTTGTCATCGCCCTTGCGACGCATCTCGATGCCCAGTGCCAGCAAGGTGCCGAGCACACAGGCAATGAAGGTCGCCGACAGCGCCACGATCAGGGTGTTGAGCGCCGCCGACAAAATCGCCGAGTTGTGCGCCAGCGCCGCATACCACTTCAGCGACACCCCGCCCCAGGCGGTGGGCAAGCCGGACTTGTTGAACGAGAGCAGGATCAACACCAGGATCGGCACATAGAGGAAGGCGTAGACCAGCCCCAGATGCGCATTGAGGACGCTGCCGCCAACGGAAGGTGATCGACTCATGGGCGGCCCCCTTCGGCACGACGGGCCACCAGTGCCTGGATGAACAACAGGACCAGCATGATTGCGATCAGGAAGAAGCTCAGCGCCGCGCCGAACGGCCAGTCCCGCGCGGTCAGGAACTGCGAGTAGATCAGGTTGCCGACCATCTGCACCTGCTTGCCGCCGAGCAAATCGGCGGTGATGAAATTGCCGATGCTGAGGACGAAGACAAACACCGCGCCGGCGGCAATGCCGGGCACGCTCAGGGGCAGGATGATCCGGCGAAAGGTCATCCAGCCCGAAGCACCGAGGTCTTTGGAGGCGTCCCAGAGTTCGTTGTTGATCCGCGACAGGGAAGAGAAAATCGCCAGGATCACAAACGGGATGTAGTTGTAGACCAGCCCCAGCACCACCGACGCTTCGGTGTACAGCAGGCTGATGGGTTCACCGCTGTAGCCGCACAGTTGCAGCAGGCGGTTGATCAGGCCTTCACGGTTGAGCAGGACGATCCAGGCGTAGGTGCGAATCAGGTAGTTGCTCCAGAACGGCAGCATCACCAGAAACAGGAATACCGCTTGCCGACGCCGTGGCGCACGGGCAATGGCGTAGGCCGCCGGGTAGCCGATCAGCACCGCGAAGACCGTTGCCAGACCGGCGATTTTTGCCGATTTGAGCAGGATGCTCAGGTACAGCGGATCAAATGCGCGCTGGTAGTTTTCCCAGGTGAACAACCAATCGATACCGCCATAAGCACCGCGTTCGACGAAGCTGTAGACCAGCACCAGCAAGCAAGGAATCACCAGAAAAGTCAGCAGCCAGCCGAAGCCGGGCGCAAGAAGCCAGGCCGACAGACGCCTGTCAGCATGCAAAGCACTCATTACCCATATCCTCCCGCCTCAGGACCGAGGCGGCTTGCGAGCGTGGCGAGGCATGCAGGACATGCCTCGGTTCGATGCGGCTTGCGTTGTGCGGGGCTTAGTTCTGTGCCGCCATGATTTCGGTGACGGCCCGGGTGTAGGCCTTCTGCGTGGTGCCGCCCAGGTCACGCAATTGCTCCATCTTCACCAGTTCGCTCGGAGCGATGGTCAGGTTGGGGTATTGCTTGAGCAGGTCAGCGGACAAACCGGCCATTGCGGCTTGGTTGGGGATTTTGTAGAGGATGTTTTCGGCGACCCAGACGTGGTTTTCCTTGGCCAGCATGAAGTTGACGAACTTGAACGCCTCGTCCTGATGCTTCGAGCTTTTCAGCACGACCATGGTGTCCACCCACAGGTCGGAACCCTCCTTGGGCACGACAAACTTGATCGCCGCGTTGGCCTGGGTGCCGTAGTTGCACCAGCCGTCCCAGGCGTGCGCCATCAACGATTCGCCGGAAGCGAGCTTGGAATAGAAGGTGGTGTCGTCAAAGGCGAGGATGCGTTTTTTGGTGGCGATCAGTTGATCGCGTACGGCGGCGATCTGGCCGGGGTCGCTGTCGTTGACCGACCAGCCCTTGGCGAGGAAACCGGCCCCGAGCATCCAGCGGTCGGTGGCCAGCATCGTGACCTTGCCCTTGAGCGCGTCGCTGGGGTTGAGCAGGTCGTTCCAGCTTTGCGGCGCCGGGGTCACCTTGTCGGCGCGATAGCAGATACCCGTCGTGCCCCAGGTGTAAGGCACCGAGAAATGGTTGCCGGGGTCGTATTCCAGGTGAGTGGCTTCGGGGTAAAGGTTTTTGAGATTGGGGACCTTGACCGGGTCGATGTCGGCCAGCAGGCCTTGCTTGTGCAGGACTTCGGCGAAGGGCGAGGAGACGAAGACCACGTCGTACCCTTCCCCGCCAGACGCCATGAGCTTGCCCATGATCTCTTCGTTGGTGGCGTGCAAGGCTTTGTCGACATCGACGCCACTGGCCGCCTTGAACTTGTCCAGCGCATCCGGGGCCATGTAGCCGTCCCAGATGGAAATCACCATGTCTTTCGCGCTTGCAGCCTGTGTAGCGATCGCCAGGGAAACGGCCAACCCCACGCACAGCACGTCTTTCAGCTTTCTCATGATACTCACCCGACGATTGTTTATTGTTTTTTCGAAGGCAGTACGGCAAAACGAGAAACGACTACATGTGTTTTTTTTTAGAAATTAGGACCAGCATCAAAAGATGTCAACGCTTTTTTTCTGCGCCTGACGATTGAGCGGCGCATGGCATAAGATGAGCGCCTGAGTCCGAAGCGACCGAACCGAGATAAAACGCTTGAGCACAACAGCCGAGAAAAAACCCCGTACCAACCACCTGGAACTGGCCCGCAGGATCCTGGAGCACACCCAGGAAACCGGGCTGGCGGCCGGTGACCCGGTGGCCGAGCAGGCACTGGCGCGCACCTTTCAGGTCTCGCGCACCCTGATTCGTGGCGCCCTCAAAGTGCTGCTGGAAGAAAACCTGCTGAGCCATGAAGCCGGCAAGGGCTATCGCCTGATCGCGCCCCCCGCCGGCCAGGCCTTCAACGCCGCCCTGCCCCAGGCCGAAGAAGAAGAGCTGGCCGCCTCGGTCCTGCGCGACCGCATGGCCGGGCGCCTGGGCGACAGCATCAGCATCAGCGAGTTGATGCGCCGGTACGACATCGGCCGGCCGGCGGCGCAGAAAGCCCTGCAGCAATTGACCGAGAGCCAGGCGATTGAACGCGGCCCCGGCCAGTCCTGGCTGTTTCGGCCCTCACTGAACAGCCTTGCCGCGCTGGAAGAAAGCCTAAAGTTCCGCCTGATTCTCGAGCCTGAAGCCCTGCTCAGCGGGCAGTTCAACGCCGATCCGCAACGCCTGGCCTTGCTGCGCAGCGCCATGCAAACCCTGCTTGCACGCCCGGTGGAAGACTTCGACATCCAGCAGTTCCGCGAGCTGGATATCAGCTTCCACGAACTGCTGGCCCAGAGCTGCGGCAACCGTTTCATCGGCGACGCCCTGCTCCAGCACCAGAGCCTGCGACGCCTGCCGAACCTGCTGCCATCGGTCAGCGTGCACCGCTTGCAGGAAGCCTTGCGCGAGCACCTGCAAATCATCGCGCACATCGAGCGCGGGCAAATGGAGATCGCCGCCGACCTGCTGCGCCTGCACCTGCGCCTGAGCGCCGCGCAACGCCCGCAAACCGCCAACCGTGGCATCCCGCAGAGCCACCCGTTCGGGCGCCGTTGAAGCGCCTCAAAAAACTTGATGATTTTTTTTATAAAATAAGACAGCATCAAATCATCTTCAGAAACGGCGGGACTTTCCCGCCTTGGATCTGGCGGCGCCATGCACACACAAAAATTAATCGCCCTGTTTCCAGAAGCCAGTTTCGGCGCAGCCTTGAACTGCATTGGTATCGCCCAATCGCTGCGCGAGCTGGGCGCCAAACCGGTGTTCATTTGCCACGAGCATTTCCGGGGACTCTTCGCCGAATACGGTTTCGACGAGTACCCGATCCCGCAAGCCAGCCCATTGTCGGCGGCGGAGCACCAGCACTATTGGGAGCGCTTCATCGAGCGCAACATTCCCTACTTCGACCAGACCCCGCTGGAACAGATCGACAGCTACGTGGCACCGGCCTGGGACGCGATCATCGACACCGCGATCGAAGCGGAAAAACCCTTGCAGCAATTGCTCGGCCGGCTGAAACCGGATGTGATCGTCCTCGATAACGTGGTCATGTTTCCGGCCATCGCCAACGCCGGCTGCCCCTGGGTGCGGATGGTCTCCTGCGCGGAAACCGAACTCCCCGACGCCGCCGTGCCGCCCTACCTGTCCGGTTGCCTGGCCAGTGATGTCGAAGGCCGCGAGCGCTTCACCGAGCATTACCTGAAAGCCGTCGCACCGGCCCATGAGCGCTTTTCGCAGTTTCTCGCCAGCAACGGCACGCCACCCTGCCCGCCCGGCCAGTTCCTCGTCGACTCGCCGTGGCTCAACCTGCTGCTGTCGCCGACGCCGGTGCGCTACGAACGCCAGCAACCTCTGGACCCGCAACGCTACGTCTACCTCGACGGTTGCGTGCGCCGCGAAGCGCCCTACATCGTTCCTGACTTTCCGCGGCACAACGAAGCGCCGCTGATCTACATCAGCTTCGGCAGCCTCGGTGCTGCCGACACCGAGATGATGAAACGACTGATCGGCACGGTCGAAACCCTGCCCTATCGCTTTCTGATCAACGTCGGCGCCTACCGCGACATGTACACCACCGTGCCGGACAACGTGTACCTCGACAGCTGGTTTGCCCAACCGGCGGTGCTCAAGGAATGCGAGCTGTTCATTCATCACGGCGGCAACAACAGTTTCTGCGAAGCGCTGTACTTCGGCTTGCCGTCACTGATCATCCCTTACTGCTGGGACGGCCACGACAACGCCGCGCGCGCCGAGGAAGTCGGCGTCGGCCGCTACCTGCCACGCTTCGCCGATCCGCTGGCGGCACTGCCCGCCGCCCTCGAACAGTTGCTGGCCGACCACGAGATGAAACAGCGCCTCAAGGCGTTCAGCGAGCGCATGCAGGCGATTCGCGGCACCGACCTTGCGGCACGGGCGATTCTGGCGTTGCCCGACAGCTGACCGACCATTGCCCCCCCCCACAACGCCGGAGTTGCTGAATGAAGTCCCCACCGCACCACGACTCGCTCGACAACGTACAAGCCCACCCGTTCTGGCAGGACACCGTCGCACAAGCGCCAAGCGCATCGCCACTGGCGGGCAGCCTGCAATGCGACCTGGCCGTTGTCGGCGGCGGCTTCACCGGGTTGTGGACGGCGCTGTTGGCTCGTCAACGCTGGCCAACCCTGAACATCGCGATCATCGAAGCACGGCACTGCGGCGGTGAAGCCAGCGGACGCAACGGCGGTTTCTGCGCGCCGAGCATCTCCCATGGCGTTTCCAATGCACTGAAACGCTGGCCCCAGGAAGCCGAGCGACTGATCCGCCTGGGACGGCAGAACCTCGACGAGTTGGCGGCCGACCTGCAGCACTTCGGCATGCAGGTCGAGTTCGAGCGCGAAGGCAAGTTGAACCTGGCGAGCCAACCCTGGCAGGTCGAGGGTTTGCGCTCGATGCAACGCAACTACGCCCGGTTCGGCATTGAGTGCGAATGGCTTGAAGGCCGCGCACTGGCACAGCGCCTGGACTCACCGCTGTACGGTGCCGGGGTGTTCGAACCGAACTACGCGCTGCTCAACCCGGCGAAGATGGCCGCCGAGTTGCGCCGGGTCTGCCTCAAGCAGGGCATTCGGTTGTTCGAGCAAAGCCCGGTGCTGGAGCTTCAGAACACCGGCGACCGTCTGCGCTTGCGCACGGCGAACGGCAGGATGGAAGCCGGGCAAATCGCCCTCGCGACCAACATCGCCCCGCCGCTGCTCGGACACCTGGCCTCCAGCGTGATCCCGGTATATGACTACAGCCTGGTCAGCGAGCCGCTGAGCGATGAGCAACTGCAGGCCATCGGCTGGACCGGCCGCTACGGCATCGCCGATTCGGGCAACCAGTTCCATTACCTGCGCAAGACCGCCGACAACCGCATACTCTGGGCCGGCTACGACGCCATCTATCACTTCGGTGGCCGCCGCGATGAAGCGCTGACGCAACGACCGGCGAGCTTCAAGCGCCTCGCCGAGCAGTTCCACCAGGCGTTCCCGCCGTTGCGCGACGTGCGCTTCAGCCATGCCTGGGGCGGCATCATCGACACTTCTGCGCGCACCACGATGTTCACCGGCTGTGACCTGCAGGGTCGCGTGGCCTACGCCCTCGGCTTCACCGGACAAGGCGTGTCGGCCAGCCGTTTTGCCGCGCTGAACATGCTCGACCTGTTGGCCGGCGAAGCCACCGAACGAACAGAACTGATGATGACCTCCAGGGCGCCCTTCCGTTTTCCGCCAGAGCCACTGCGCTACGCCGGGGTGAAGCTGGCGCAGCGCTCGCTGGCCCGGGAAGACCGCGATGGTCATCGCGACCTGTTGCTCAAAACCTTCGATGCCTTTGGTATCGGCTTCGATTCCTGAACCGGAGAACCGCATGTCCAGCGCCCTGCCCCAGCACGTGATCAACTTCGCCAACCCGCAGCTGATCGCCAAAGAGCTCGAAGTCAATGACCCGGCCATTGTCGATGCGCCCTATCGCAGCAGCAGCTGGCGCCATTTCGTGGCCCCGCAGAAAAACGCCGTGGCCGGCATCTGGGAAGCCGGCCCGCATCTGGAACGCTGCCAATGCGATTACGACGAGCTGTGCCATATCCTTGAAGGCACCGTACGCCTGACCGACGCGCAGGGTGTCAGTTGCACTTTTGGCCCCGGTTCTTCGTTCGTGGTTGCCGCCGGATTTCAAGGCACCTGGGAAAACCTCACGGCGGTGCGCAAGGTGTATTTCATACTGGGATGAGCACCCGGCCGGTGCTACCGGGCGCTACTCGGCCACCGCGACCTGGTTGCGCCCACGGGCCTTGGCGCGGTACAGCGCTTTATCGGCGTTGCACATCAAACTGTGCAAATCATTGTCGCCAGGCACCATGACCGCCACACCGACACTGGCCGTTATGCAGTGAACCGGGCCGGTCATCAGCCCGGAAATGGACTGGATGAGGTCCTCGGCAATGCCCTGGGCAGTCTCGATGGAGGTATTGGGCAGCAACACCGCGAATTCCTCCCCGCCCAGTCGACCGTGGATGTCGCCCTCGCGAAAGGACTGGCCGATCACCACACCCATTTGTCGCAGGACCTGATCGCCGATCTGGTGCCCGTAGGTGTCGTTGATGTGTTTGAAGTGATCCATGTCCAGCATGACCGCACACAGCGGCAACTGGTAATTTCGGCAATGACTATAGACCTGCTGGGCATGCTGGAAAAAAGCCCGCCGGTTTTTCAGGCCGGTGAGCTCATCGGTTTGTGCCGCGCGCGTGGAAATGCTGTGTGCCAGCTCCATTTCGCGGGTTAGCCGAAAGGCCGTTTCCACCGCATTGGCCAGGCTGCTGGTGGCCCTGAACACGAATGAAGCGAACACCAGGACCGCCACGGCCATCCCGATTTGCAGGGTTGACGGCTGGAACAGCAGCCACAGGGTGCAAGGCAACAGCACCAGGGAAATCGACACCACCGTCATGTAGCGGTAGGCCGAGTAACAGGACACCGCACTGACGGACATGCCGACGGTAAACAACATGACCAGCGCCTGGGCCAACAGGTCGTCCCTGGGCATGACCGCCAACGCTCCAGCACCCCAGATGCCAGCGGACAACACCAGCGTCAGCCAATACTTGAGTTCCCAGCGCTGCGGCGTGCGCAGCGCTGCCGGGCTGTGGAAATACACCACGAACATCAGAATGCGTATCAAGGTCGCCCCCGTCAGCAGGGCTATCCACCAGAAAACCACGTTGTGATCAAAACGATCCCAACACAGCCAGCTCAACATGATCACGGCCAGAAAACTGCCGAAAACCGCTGAAACCGATTGGCGAAACAACTGATTCAATCGATCCATGTGCACCTGCTGTGCAATGTAACGATCCTGCTCGTGCCGAAAACCAAGGCCGTCCATTCAATCCGCCTGATCGTGATGCCGTAACGAACAGCTATTGTGGCACATTGCCAAGCAACGCCTGCAACACTCTGTGCAGGGCTAAGAGATTGCGCCTATCACCTGCCAATACTGCGACTATTAGCTGACTTGCCAATGGGCGACTAGCATTAGCTTCTGCCGGTGCACTCTGGCCGGCCGAGACCTGATATCGAGACAAGAATGAGTCAGAAACCGACCAGGCGTACCGTGGGTGATCTGTCGACACATCGATTGCCACTGTCATGAATGCCCGCGCAACCCCGACGATCCGTTGATCGACCTGCCGGGCCCGCCGCCTGAGTCTTTAATTTCACTTGCCGTTTTCCCGCCCGCACCGGGCCGGATGGCGACATGGACACGACCGAGGGTAGCGCACACATGGCAACTGAATCGAAATGCCCGTTCAATCATGTCGCCGGCGGTGGCACCACGAACCGCGACTGGTGGCCCAACCAACTGAACCTGAGGATCCTGCACCAGCACTCGCCCCTGTCCGACCCCATGGGTGAGGGTTTCAACTATGCCGAAGCCTTCAAGACCCTGGACTTCGCGGCGGTCAAGAATGACCTGAACGCACTGATGACGGACTCGCAAGACTGGTGGCCGGCAGACTTCGGCCACTATGGCCCGCTGTTCATTCGCATGGCCTGGCACGCCGCCGGTACTTACCGTACCGGTGACGGCCGTGGCGGTGCCGGCTCCGGCCAGCAACGCTTTGCCCCGCTCAACAGCTGGCCGGACAACGTCAGCCTGGACAAGGCTCGCCGACTGCTCTGGCCGATCAAGCAAAAATATGGCCGCAATATTTCCTGGGCCGACCTGATCGTGCTCACGGGCAACGTCGCCCTGGAATCCATGGGCTTCAAGACCTTCGGTTTTTCCGGCGGCCGCGCGGACGTCTGGGAACCGGATGAGGACGTCTACTGGGGCTCGGAAAACAAATGGCTGGGGGGCGACACGCGCTACGGCAAAGAAGACAGCAAACCCGTGCAGGCGCCCGGTGATGTGCCGCTCGTCGCCGAGCCAGGGAAAAACGAGGACAGCCGTACTGCGCAAGGTCGCAACCTGGAAAACCCCCTCGCCGCCGTGCAAATGGGCCTGATCTACGTCAACCCGGAAGGCCCGGAAGGCGAACCGGACCCGGTGGCTTCAGCGCTGGATATCCGCGAAACCTTCGGCCGCATGGCCATGAATGACGAAGAGACCGTGGCGCTGATCGCGGGTGGCCACGCCTTCGGCAAGACCCACGGCGCCGGCCCTGCCGACAATGTCGGGCCAGAGCCCGAAGCGGCCGGCCTGGAACAACAGGGCCTGGGCTGGAAAAACAGCTTCGGCACCGGCAAAGGGCCCGACACCATCACCAGCGGCCTGGAAGTGACCTGGACCACCACCCCGACCAAATGGAGCAACAACTACCTGGAAAACCTGTTCGGCTTCGAGTGGGAACTGACCAAGAGCCCGGCCGGCGCGCACCAGTGGAAACCGAAAAACGGCGCGGGCGCCGGCATCATTCCCGATGCCCATGACCCGTCCAAACGCCGTGATCCGACCATGCTCACCTCGGACCTGGCCCTGCGCTTCGATCCGATCTACGAACCGATTGCCCGACGCTTCCTGGCCAATCCCGACCAGTTGGCCGACGCCTTCGCCCGCGCCTGGTTCAAGCTGATCCACCGCGACATGGGGCCGCTTTCGCGCTATCTCGGCCCGGAAATGCCTGACGAAGAGCTGCTCTGGCAAGACCCGATCCCAGCCCTCGACCATGAATTGATCAACGACAGCGACATCGCCACGCTCAAGAGCAAGGTGCTGGCTTCGGGCCTGACGGTTTCAGAGCTGGTCTCCACGGCCTGGGCGGCGGCTTCCACCTTCCGCGGCTCTGACAAACGCGGCGGTGCCAACGGCGGGCGTCTGCGTCTGGCGCCACAGAAGTCCTGGCAGGCCAATCAGCCGGAACAACTGGCGAAGGTGCTGGCAAAACTCGAGAGCATCCAGAACGAGTTCAATACCGGTGGCAAGAAAGTGTCGCTGGCCGACCTGATCGTGCTGGCCGGCGGTGCCGGTGTCGAACAAGCCGCGCGAACCGCCGGGCACAACGTCACGGTGCCTTTCCGGCCGGGACGCATGGACGCCAGCCAGGAACAGACCGATGTCGAGTCGTTCGGCTTTCTCGAACCCATCGCCGACGGTTTCCGTAACTACCTCAAGACCCGTTACCGCGTACCGGCCGAGCAGTTGCTGATCGACAAGGCGCAACTGCTGACCCTCACCGCACCGGAAATGACCGCGCTGATCGGTGGCCTGCGCGTGCTCGACACCAACGTCGGAAAAACCGCCCATGGCGTCTTCACCACGCGGCCGGGAGCGCTGACCAACGACTTCTTCACCCACCTGCTGGACATGGGGGTGGAATGGAAACCGGTCTCGGAGGCCAATGAAGAGTTTGAAGGTCGCGACCGCAAGACCGGCCAGCCAAAATGGACCGCCACTCGCGTCGATCTGGTGTTCGGTTCCAACGCGCAATTGCGGGCACTGGCGGAGGTCTATGCAACCGCCGGGGCGCAAGAGAAGTTCGTCCACGACTTCGTGGCGGCGTGGACCAAGGTGATGAACCTGGATCGCTTCGACCTGAAGTGAAACGCGGGTCACTGATGGGTCGCTTCGGCCATGGATGAGCCGCAGTGGCCCGTCGCTTGAACAGGGGCGGCGCAATGCCGCCCCTGCCGCTTTGATGGTCACTCACCCAGGGTGGCCCTACTCGCGCGGATCGATCTGATCCAGCACCCGGTTCGCCGTGACTTCCGCCAGCATGATGCTGTTGGAGATGCCCAGCAACGCATGACGCGACCCACCGTCCAGATGATCGACCAACTGGTGGACCATCACATCGACCGAGGCCAGCGTCTCGACCAGGTACACCATCAGGGTTTCGGCCGTGGCCTCGGGGTCGACGCTGAACAGGCTGCAGGGCGTGCGCGGCGTGGCCTTGATGTCGGCGATCGAGGGGACGTGAAGGTCGAGGGTGGTTTCGTCTGAAGAGGTCGGATGGGTGTCCGGGGGATTGGGTGAAGGCTTGATCATGTTCGGTCTCCAAAAACGTGGAGCCGTCATCACTTGCGACTAAACAAGGGGTGGCAGCTGTACGCAGGTTAGTCGACCGGGGAGTACCAAACCGGCGCGCCCGAAGGCGCCCTGCGCACAGCTACCATGAAATGCAGGCATTGACATGACCTGACTATCCAGATGCAGATGCGCTTCGATACACCACAGGGCGACTAAACCCGATCACTGATGCGCAGTGACGCGAACCAAGTTACCGAGCAGCCCCGAGGCGCACAAGCCGGCGGATTCTGGCGTAACCGTAGGCAACGACGCAAGGTCCTGTAGCTTTCAGGAAGTGAGTTGTAGGGCGCTTCAACAAGCCCCTGAATGTTCCGCCTGGCTCATAAGACAATGTTTTTAATGCCGGGCATCAGTCTAAACTCAGATCCCCAGTCGTGCTCCGCAGGAGAGGTCCGAGTGACCATGCAGCCAACCATCAAACTGCTCGATCAGCCCACCAAATATGTGTTCTTCACCGGCAAGGGCGGGGTTGGCAAAACGTCGGTCTCCACGGCGGTGTCCATCGCGTTGGCGGACGCAGGCAAGAACGTGCTTCTGGTGAGCACGGACGCCGCCTCGAACCTTGATGAGATGCTCGGCATCGAGCTGAGCAATCAGCCTGTCGCGGTGCCGGACGTGCCTGGCATGTTTGTGCTCAACATTGACCCCGCAACCGCAGCCACCGACTACCGAGCCAGAGTGGTCGAGCAAATGGGCTCGCAAGCCAGCGATCAAGACATTGCGCTGGTGCGTGAGCAACTCTCGGGGGCCTGCACGACCGAAATCGCCACCTTCGATGAGTTCTCCCACCTCTTGTCGCAAGGCGGCGCAGCCTATGACCATGTCGTCTTCGATACCGCTCCCACAGGGCACACGCTCAGGCTGTTGAGCCTGCCCAAAGCGTGGAGCGGATTTCTGGAAGGCAATGATCGTGGGGCGTCCTGTCTGGGGCCGCACTCGGGTTTGAAAATGCAGGAGCAGCTGTTCAATCAGGCTTTGGCTGCGCTCAATGACCCTGCCCTGACCACCGTCGTGCTCGTGGCCCGGCCCGATAAAGGCGCGCTCGCCGAAGCGGCGCGCTCCTGCGAAGAACTCCGTGAGTTGGGTCTGGAAAATCAGCGTCTGGTCGTGAACGCCGTGTTCAAACGCAGCGACTTGAATGACCCGATTGCTGCCGCCATCGAGGCCATTGGCCAACAGGCGCTCGACGAGATGCCCGCTTCGCTGCGCCCGCTGGCCGTCGACTACATTCCCCTCAAGGCTGTGGATTCCGTTGGCTTGCCCGCGCTGCGCGGGCTGCTTGACCCGCAGCCTGCCCGGTCAACAAGCCCGGCATCCCAAGCGCCATCACACCTCGAATATCACGGGCTCTCGGAACTGGTTGCCGAGCTTGCCAAGGACGAGCGCGGGCTGATCATGGTCATGGGCAAAGGTGGCGTTGGCAAAACCACCATTGCCGCCGCCATCGCGTTAGGCCTGGTCCAGCGCGGCAAATCCGTGCATTTGAGTACGACCGACCCTGCGGCGCATCTGGCGGTGACCCTCAACGCCGATGTGCAGGGACTCAGCGTCGGCCGCATCGACCCCAAGCTCGAAACCCAAAAATACGTGGACAAGATCGTAGCGTCCCGCGCGCCGACCTTGACCGAAGATGAGACAGCCTTGCTCATTGAGGATCTGCGCTCCCCCTGCACCGAAGAGGTTGCCGTTTTCCATGCGTTTTCCCGCGTGGTTGCTCAAGCCAGAACCTCGTTCGTGGTGCTGGACACCGCCCCCACCGGACACTCGCTGCTGCTGATGGATGCCACTGGCGCCTATCACCGCCAGATGGTTCGGGCGTTCGAAGGCAAGACCTCGGACCACATCGTCACGCCCTTGATGCGCCTGCAGGATGCGCACTACAGCAAAATCATCCTGGTGACGCTGCCCGAAGCCACGCCCGTGTCTCAGGCCGCAGCGCTGCAGGATGACTTGCGCCGGGCCAACATCGAACCCTTTGCGTGGGTGGTCAACAAGTCGCTACTGGCCACGGACACCCAAGACCCGTTGTTGCGAGCGCGACTGGAGAGCGAGCGCAAACAGATGGCGCGCGTCGCCGACCAAACCCGGCATGCAGTCATCGTTGTGCCCTGGACGGCAGAGCCGCCTGTGGGCGTCGCGGCGCTCACGCGCCTGTTGGATTGAAACGCCAGTATCGGCTCGACGCCTTGCCTTTAATGAAAGAAAGACCGAGCTAAAAAAACTGCCGTCGCGCCTAGCCCCTGGACCATTCGAATGCCGATGCCCGGCGGCACGCCGAGGTGGCAGGTCGCGGCAAGGATGTCTTTTATGCAGAACACACAGATAGACAGGCTGGGGCAGGTTCGACCTGCCTGTACCGATCACCCATGGATGAACGCCGGCTGATCACATCGAGGGTCACCATCGCCAAGGCGTCATCCAAAGGTCAGATATGGATTTCAGCGGTCTTGAGGCCCAGATCTCGAAGTTCGGCGATCAAGTCATCCAGATGTCCGAAAGACTCGACCTCTTCATTGTCATCAACCAAAAAATAACTCCTCCCGGCGTCCTTCTTGAAGAATACGATCCACTCTTTGGGATTGGTCGGGTTTGCGATCAAGTGGGTGTCAAAGGTTACGCCTTCGGCATGTTTGCTTTTCACAGCTTTGCGATTCATGTCTGTCACCACGCTACGCGCTTTCTCAAAATTCTCTATATGCAGTGTATGCCCGCTCAGGTCCGTCCGAGCTTTTACAGGCCACATCTCCAGCCGTACGAAGCAGTGGTTCCAAGGTATTTAAATTATCACTGCATGTTAATATTATGCACATGCATCCACTGAGGAGCTAGCCGTGATTGCGATAGGTGAGGCATGGAAGGCGGGGTTGTTGGGTCGAAAGCACTGGCTCCGCAACCTGGTGTCTGGCGTGATAGTCGGGATCGTCGCACTCCCCCTGGCCATGGCGTTTGCCATTGCCTCTGGCGTCAAGCCTGAACAAGGCATCTACACCGCAATCATTGGCGGCCTGCTGGTTTCGCTCTTTGGGGGGAGCCGCTTGCAGATTGCAGGGCCAACAGGTGCGTTCATCGTGATTCTGGCGGGCGTCACGGCCAAGCATGGGGTTGACGGCCTGCAAATCGCTACGATGATGGCGGGCGCCATGCTGTTACTGCTCGGGGTCGCCCGGCTCGGAGCAATCATCAAGTTTATCCCCGATCCAGTGATCGTCGGATTCACCGCCGGCATCGGCGTGATCATCTGGGTCGGACAGTGGAAAGACTTTTTCGGCTTACCGGCGATCAGTGGAGAGCACTTCCATGAAAAGCTCTGGCATTTGCTACAGGCGCTCCCGGATCTTCATATAGCCACTACCCTGCTGGCCGCACTCAGTCTGTTCCTGGTCGTCACCGCGTCCAAAATTCCCGGCCTCAAACGGGTGCCTGGCCCGCTGGTCGCAATGACGGTCGCTACGGCGATACAGTCAGCCTTTCATTTCGAGGGAGTGGCCACGATTGGCAGCGCATTTGGTGGCATACCTCAAGGTCTTCCAGCGTTAAGCCTGCCTGAAATCACGCTCTCTCGCGTCATCGATTTGATTGGTCCGGCTTTCACTATCGCCATGCTGGGAGCAATCGAATCGCTTCTGTCTGCAATGGTGGCCGATGGCATGGCGGGCACCAAGCATGATTCCAATCAGGAACTGATCGGTCAGGGGATTGCCAATCTGGTCACGCCATTGTTTGGCGGCTTCGCAGCGACCGGAGCCATTGCCCGTACTGCCACCAACATCCGTAACGGCGGCACAAGCCCGCTGGCCGGCATTACGCACGCGGTCACCCTGGTGTTCATTATTCTGTTTCTGGCACCCCTGGCTGCAAACATCCCGATGTGCGCCCTGGCCGCCATTCTTTTCGTGGTCGCATACAACATGAGCGAGTTGAAACATTTCAAGCGCATGGTCCAGCGAGCCCCGCGCGCAGACGTGTCTATTCTGCTCATCACCTTCAGCCTCACAGTGTTCAGTGACTTGGTGATCGCCGTAAATATCGGTGTCATTCTTGCCATGCTGCATTTCATGCGGCGCATGGCTTCATCCGTGGAGGTGCAACAGGTCGTCGAGCACGAGTTTGAAGAAGAGCTGAGAGCCAATGGCCATGCGCACTTGCCGCCAGGGATACTGATCTACACGATTGAAGGGCCACTGTTCTTTGCTGCGGCCGAGACCTTCGAGCGAGTGCTGGCACAGACCCATACAGACCCACGTCTGTTGATTATCCGCCTGAAGCGCGTGCCGTTTATGGATATCACGGGCTTGCAAGTGCTGGAGGAAGTCATCCAGCAGCTGCACAAGCGCAATATCGTGGTAAAGCTTTGCGAGGCGAATACGAAGGTGCTCGGCAAGCTCGACAGGGTGGGTATCCTGCAAGACATTGGCCCGGAGCATTACCACGCCGACTTCAACACCGCGCTGGCCAAAGCGGTCAGTCACGTTGAGGGTACGTCGACCCTCTAGAGACTAACGGCCAGTTTGGGTCATGACTTGGTACTGGCGGCATGCTTGCTCTTGGTCGTATAGCTGGCGCCGTGAGTGGCCAGATAGTCACGAATCAGTTGCCGGACAACCTGCGAAGACGTCAGGTCTTGTGCCGCACAGAGTTCCTCGAACGCTTTTTTCTTGACGGGATCAATGAGCACGGTCAGGCGCGCAGTCTTGCTTTCCATGGGGTATTCAATCGCTCGAGTCGCTGGATGTTAATCAAATTGTAATTGCCTTGTTCTGTGCTGTCACTGTACTGGCAGCCTGTTGCCTGGCACCTCGACGTTACTCACAAGAAAAGACCGGGCTGTCAGGGCCGTTTGCTGCCCGTCGCTTGACCACGTTTTGACGTCGAGGTCGCGATTGACCACCCATCCCCTTGCTCTCTTGTCTATCCGTTTACTGATGTGGATCAGATGCCCCACCCTGCCGGCTCCTATGCTCGAATTGACCCCTCGGTGTCGAGATGAGCCCAAATGAACAAATCAAGCCTGATCGGACGGTGCTTGTTGGCAGGCATCATCCTGCTGGTCACCAGTTTCGCGCTACCGGCCAATGCCGGGCCCCATGGCGGTGGACATGGCGGTCATGGCGGGGACGCCGGATGGTGGGGCCTGGGCATTGGTTTGGGCCTGGGCTGGGAAGCTGCGCACGTCTTCAACCCGTATTACTACCCCGCCTACCCGGTTTATTACTATCCGGCCCCGCCGGTGTACTACTACCAGGCCAGCCCACCACCAGTGATGGTTGCCCCACCTCCCGGGACTGCGGCTTCAGCGCCACCCGCCCCTCCCCCCGCCGCCAACTGGTACTACTGCGATTCCGCCCGAGGCTACTACCCGAATGTGCGCCAGTGCCCCGAAGGGTGGCGCATGATTCCAGCCGTCCCGCCTGGGCCGATACACTGAGTGATTGATCCGGTATGCCGCCTGTGGGCGTCGCAGCGTTCACGCGCCTGCTGGATTGAAGCGCCGGCATCGGCTCGACGCCCTGCCTCTATTGGAGAAAGACCGTGCTAAAAACGGCCATCGCCTTAACAGTGCTCTGGACGCTGGCTGCAAACCTGCACGCTCAGACCCTCGACCATTCGCATGCCGACGCCCAGCGGCAAGCCGAGGTGGCAGGTCGCGGCAAGGATGTCATGCCGTTCAGCCTCGCAGCGACAACCCATGTCTTCAGCAAAACCGCCGAAGGCGGCATTCAGCAAGTCGTCGCCAAAACGCCGGAAGATGCGACACAAGTGCAGTTGGTTCGCCAGCACCTCCAGGAAATCCAGCAGCGGTTTCTCAAAGGTGATTTTTCAGGCCCGGCGCACATCCATGGCCAGGACATGCCCGGCCTCGCGGAACTGAAAGCCGCCAAGCCCGGACAAATCGAGATCGACTACAGCGACATTGAAGGCGGCGCCCAATTGCTCTTCAAGACCTCCGATCCAGCCTTGATAGCGGCGCTCCACCAGTGGTTTGACGCCCAGCTTTCCGACCATGGCAAGGACGCGATGGAGGGCGACGCACATCATGGCGAGATGATGAACAGGTGAGGGATGAATTGCGGGTAGCGATCGGCCAGGAGCGGACAGTCACTTTGATTCGCCTCCAGCGATGGACAACCCCTCGGTTACCTCAGTTTGAACGCTGGTTTATCGCCGGATTGGCGCACTTCTACACCAACAATATAGCCTCATGAAATCCATCGAACTCTGAGCGGGTCCGGCTTAACATGGACGTCGGTTCAACAGGAAGGCTGCAATGGATCTGAAGTTCAGTCACGTAGATGTACTGGTCAATAATCTCGAAGAGGCCTGTGCTTACTACGCACAGATACTCAATGCCAGGATCTCCAAAACGCTCGTTTGGGAACGAGGTGATCTGCACGTGCGCTACGCGATTGCGCTGATCGGTCAGGAGCGTTTCATGTTGGTACAGCCATTGGCGGGGAACCTGAGGGAGCTATTGGACTCCTCGGGAGAAGGGATGATTTATCGCCACTGCTATTCGACGCCGGACATCGAGAAGGCCTACGACGAACTGATGGTCGCCGGTGTTCAGCCAGAAGACGAAAACGGAAAGCCATTGGCCCGCGCGAACCTGCAATCCCCGTCCGGGACACGCATTATCTGGTTGCCCAAGCGCTTCGGGCACTTCTCTATCGAAATCCTGGAAGACAAGGCGTTAGAAGCATTTATAGAAGCTGCATTTTCCTGAATGCTGCGGCGATGAACGTCTGCTTGCGGCCATTTATTGCCTGGCGCCACCGTCCGCTCTGAGTCGGCTGCCGCCCTTCTTAACGGGTCGTTATCGACCGAACGTAAGGAGGTTGGAACCTTTAAGGCCCCCCCTCCCACAACTCAGCAGCCACCTGCGAGCATTGCCACGTCCATTAATCGACCTGATGATGCCCATCGCTCGACAGATGTCGCCATTCAATCCCGAGCAATCTTGTCATTTGCCAGGGCTTAGGGCAGGGTCGATACCACTGATATCTCTGCCAAAGGAGTCATCCATGTCAAAGCTCTATCCCAGTATCGATCCCGAGGGGCTGGTCGAGTACTCAGTGGTCTATACCGACCGCTCGCTCAACCACATGTCGCAGTCATTTCAAGGCGTGATGAAGAACATCTCCAGGACCCTGAAACAGGTCTACAACGCCCAGGCTGTTGCGGTGGTCCCGGGCAGCGGCACATTCGGCATGGAAGCGGTGGCGCGACAGTTTGCCACCGGCCAGCAATGCCTGGTGATACGCAACGGCTGGTTCAGTTATCGCTGGAGCCAGATCCTGGAGATGGGCAACATCCCGGCGGCCACCACAGTGCTGAAAGCCCGACCGGTCGACACGGGTCGCCAGGCTGCCTATGCCCCACCCCCTCTGGACGAAGTGCTGGCAGCCATTGCGGCGCAGAAGCCGCAGATTGTCTTCGCCCCCCACGTTGAAACCTCATCAGGGATTATCCTGCCCGACGACTACCTGCGGGCCGTCGGCGACGCCGTGCACGCGGTGGGTGGCCTGTTCGTGCTGGACTGCATCGCCTCAGGCACGCTTTGGGTTGATATGCACAAATGCGCAGTCGACCTGCTGATCAGCGCACCGCAGAAAGGCTGGAGCGCCTCCCCTTGCTGCGCCCTGGTGATGTTCAGCTCTTTGGCCCTCGAACGCATCGAGCAGACGCAGAGCAGCAGCTTCGCCTGCGACCTGAAAAAGTGGCTTCAGATCATGCAGGCCTACGAACAGGGCGGACATGCCTACCATGCGACCATGCCCAGCGATTCCCTCGCGCGGTTTAACGAAGTGATGAAAGAGACGCAAGCCTACGGTTTCGACAAGGTCCGCGGCGAACAACAGGCGCTGGGCGATCGGGTGCGCGCCATGTTGACCGGCAAAGGCATCAAAAGCGTGGCCGCAGCCGGCTTTCAGGCCCCCGGCGTAGTGGTGAGCTACACCGATGATGCCGACATCAAGAGTGGCAAGAAATTTGCCAACCACGGCCTGCAGATCGCCGCAGGCGTGCCGTTGCAATGCGACGAACCGGCCGACTTCCAGACGTTCCGCATCGGCCTGTTCGGACTCGAAAAGCTGCACAACATCGAGCGCACGGTCAGCACCCTCGAGCAGGCACTGGACGAGGTGATGGGTGACTAAACCCTCATCTTGCCCGCAGCACATACCGAACGTGTGAACGCCAGGAAGGCCTCCTGCCCTGGGCACTGCCGGCCCAGGGCGCTGACCTTCGACGAATATGACGCGGGTCGCCCGGGACGTCATGTTTGGAACCATAAGGGAAAGCGCTTGCTCGCAATGGCATCGACTCAATTTTCCGATTTGTCCCAAATCTTTCTTGTCGGTTGCCGATGTTTTGTTGATTTTTAAGCTTGCTGAAACGTTTCATCAAGTCTATAAAAATGGCACAACTCCAAGAAAGGCTGCTGCCATGATTCCGCTTAAACTCTTTGTTGCCTTCAGCGCACTGTCCGCTGCCTCCCACGCCATGGCCTGGGATTACGTTCTGCTCGACACCGACAAAGCCGCCCAGAACTGGCAGATCACCAGCCAGCAACTCGGCGTACAAACCGACAAACCCTTCAGTGTCACCCTGCGCACCTTGCACGGCGGTCGGCAGGAGGGCGTCAGCATCGTCGACATCGATAACGGCACGATGAAACTCTCGGTAGTGCCGACTCGCGGAATGAACGTCTTGCAGGCCTCGGTCGGCAATGTGCGCATGGGCTGGGATTCGCCGGTCAAGGAAGTGGTCAATCCGTCCTTTATCGAACTCAATGGCCGCGGTGGTCTGGGCTGGCTGGAAGGTTTCAATGAACTGGTCACCCGCTGCGGATACGAATGGGTCGGCCACCCCGGCGTCGACAACGGCGAACTGCTGACCCTGCACGGTCGGGCCGCCAACATTCCTGCGAACACAGTCACCCTGCACATCGATGAAAAACCACCGTACGCCATCACCCTGCGCGGTGAACTGAAAGAGCAGGCGTTCAAGAAGGTCGACTTCTCCGTCGCGACCGAACTGGTCACCGAACCCGGCAGCGTTGTGTTCGCCCTCAACGACACCCTGACCAACAACGGTGACTATCCGAAGGAATATCAGGCGCTGTATCACAGTAACTTCAGCACCCCGTTCCTGGAGCAGGGTGCTCGTTTCGCCGCGCCGGTGAAACAGGTGTCGCCATTCAACGACAAGGCCAAGGGCGATCTGCCCGACTGGCAAACCTACCGCGCACCGACCAAGGACTACGACGAAACGGTTTACAACGTGGTGCCGTATGCCGATGCCAAGGGCGATACGTTGACCGTGTTGCATAACAAGGCCGGCAGCCTGGGTGTTTCGGTCGGTTTCAACACTCAGACACTGCCCGTGTTTTCCCTATGGAAAAACACCGATACCCAAGGCCAGGGCTATGTCACGGGGCTGGAGCCGGGGACAAGTTTTTCCTACAACCGCCGTTATCAGCGGCCACTGAACCTGGTACCGACCATTGGGCCGAAGGAACACAAGCAATTCCGCATCAGCTACAGCTTGTTGGCGGATAAGGCGGCAGTGGATAAGGCCTTGAAGCAGGTGAGCGAGATTCAGGGTGGGCGGGAGACTGAGGTGCGGCAGACGCCGTTGGTTGATCTGACCAAGGGGTGACACCGGCTGGATCATTGAAAAAGGGGGACTGATTTTATTTCTGTAAAATAAATCTGCCCCCCTTTTTCTGTTCAGCAAGTCGTCGCCAGGACGCCGGAGGATGCGATGGAAGGCGACACACCTCATGGCGACATGATGAACAGGTGAAGATGAATGGCAGCTAGCAATCGGCCAGAAACCGCCTCGCACATTGCTGTTCAGACTGTTTTACACGTCAACCAGGCACCCCAGAACAGGCTGCTGAAAAAACGGGTAGCGTCCCCGAAACCCGCGTCATGTAAAAGCTTCTGAACCGCCGCCTCAGAATGTGGAGGGTCAGCGCCTTGAAGAATTTTACCAAGCTTGACTTTCACTTCGTCCGGGCTGGCTCCGTGCTGCCGCCAGCGTTGCCCCCAGGCAGCGAGGAGTAACGGCTGGCTGGCATAGGCATATTGATTGCCGGCGACAATCAGTGGAGCTCCCGGTTTCAGACGAGCCCGAATGGACCGTAAAATTTGTTCTTTGGCATCATCCCCATCGAGATGATGGAGTACACCGATCAAAGTGGCTGCGTCGTAGGACTCATCGGCCGCCAAGTCTTCAACGTGCCCAAGATGCAGGTCCGTTCTTTCAAGCAAGCTGTTCACGGCTAACTGCTGTTTCGCGGTTTCAAGCATCGGCCCAGATGGATCAACGGCGGTGAAACGCCAGCCCGGCTCAAGCGCGGCCATCGCGATGATCTCCTGCGCCGTACCGCCAGCACCGACTACCAGTATTTTTGCCGAGCCCATATTGCCAAGGCTTGCCGCGAGCATGCACGCCGCCAAGTCCTGACAGGCGTCATAACCTGCCAGTGCGATACGGCTCTGTCGTCCGTACTCATTGGCCCGTGTGTTATCAAACTTTTCAGCTGAGTTGAGTGGTAATGATTTCAAGGCGGTTCTCCATGTCCTTGAAACAACTTAGGCCATAAAAAGCGATAATAAAAATTCATTAATTTTATATATTGCATTCCTATTTGGAATACATAACCGCTCTGGCACTCGCCCACGCTGCGGCAGCATCAAGCGATGCTAGCCATAGAGCCGCTTTCCGAAAAAGGGGAGCTTTTTCTGAAGCTAATCCTTAGCTCTCGGATGTTTGATCGTCCAAGGCGGCGGCGCAACGCTTGAGCAACTCGCGAAGAAGCTCGATTTCTTCAGCTGACAGCGTGGAGAGCATTTGCTGTTCCACTGCGTCAGCAGCTTTCGCGCCGTCGGCGACTGCCTTCTGACCAGTCGCCGTAAGCTCGGTCATGATCACCCGGCCGTGCTTGGGGTGCGGGCTACGCGTGATCAGGCCTCCACGCTCAAGATTGACGAGGATCGCCTGCATGGTCTGCGGCGTCACAAACGCCGCACGAGCCAACTCGGCATTGGAGATTTGCGGATTACCGGCGACGGCAAGTAAAACTGCGTTCTGCGGCGCCGTGATGCCGAGCTGTGCAAGTTCGGCGTCCAGGCGCTGCCTCAATCGATGTTGGGTGATTTTCAGGTTGTAGCCAATCCAGTCACCCCCTTTCCGAGGCACGAGCTTCGGCTTTGACATATCAGGACCCTTATATTATTGTCAGGTCCCTTATATTGATTGATGGACGCTGATATGACAACTCCAATCGGACCTGACTTTATCGCCTTGCAAGTGCGCAACCTCGCGGCATCCCGCACGTTCTACCTGGAGATTTTCGGTTTCGAGGCGTCGGCACACTGTCCTCCCGGAGCAGCGATTTTCAAGACCGAGCCGATTCCGCTGGCGCTGCGGGAGCCAATCCATGCACTTCCGGAAACGGGTCCGCTCGGTATCGGCATGGTGCTGTGGATTGCGTGTACCGACGCGGATGTCCTGCACGACCTCATTCTCAAGCGAGGCGGAGTGATCCTGAGCCCGCTCGCAGACGGCCCATTCGGTCGCTTCTTTGTGGCCAGGGATCCCGATGGCTACGCGATCACCTTTCATACGGCGCGGACCTGAACGCCCTTCGCGTTCAGCGGGTAAACCTGCTATGCGGGTCTGTTGTGAAGTACGAGAAGGAACATTCGCAACAGACCGCTTTTGGGCCGATGCCAGCCTTTCGTGAAGGGCAAGGTCGTGGTTACGATCAAATGACTACGCTGCCTGTCGTTGAGTCGACCGCAGAGGCTGAGCAGCGTTTGCCGCTTCAATCTCCGCAGCGTTCACCAGGAAACAGCCGCAGTCCTCGAATGTCGCGAATTTCGCACGTCAGCCACCACGTCCCGACCCGGGCAATCGGCGTTCCCGCGATCGCCCTTGTCATGAAATGAAAATTCGCTGTCGTGCGATGTGAAATGGCCGCCCCCGTTGCCCCCTAGAGTCGGTGCAAAACAACAAGACCGGACACGAGGGCCGACATGAGCAGATCCACCCGAACGAGCGAGACCGAAACCCCCACCCCGCGCCCCCCGGCGACCGGCCGAAAGCGTCGACCGCGCAAGGATGGCGATCTCCCGGACAACAGCCGGCAACAAGAGTTGATCGGCACGGCTGCCGATCAGACCCTGGCAGGCAATCCGCTGGTCAGCGTGCGCGCGGCAGATCTGGCCGGCTCGGCGGGCTACCTGCTCAAGGCCGTGGCCAAGTCGCCGCTCAAGGCGGGCGCTCATCTGGGTGGCTACCTGAAGGAACTGCGCGGCATCGTTGGCGGCAATTCCAGCATCGCGCCGGACCCGAAGGACAAGCGCTTCGCCGATCCGGCCTGGCAATCCAACGCCTTCCTGCGCGCCTTGCTGCAGAGCTACCTGGCCGGCCAAAGTGAGCTGACCCGCTTCATCGAGTCCACCGACCTGGCCCCGCTGGAAAAGAGCCAGGCGCGGTTCGTGGCAGCGCTCCTGGCCGATGCAGTGGCACCGAGCAACTCGCCGCTGACCAATCCGGTGGCGCTGCGCAAGCTGGTGGACACCGGAGGCATGAGCCTGGCCAGGGGCATCCGCCAGTTCGGCGAGGATATGCTGACCAACCGTGGGCTGCCGAGACAGGTCGACAGCACGCCATTCAAAGTGGGGGAAAACATCGCCACGGCCAAGGGCGCCGTGGTGTTTCGCAACGAGATGTTCGAGCTGCTGCAGTTCGCCCCCACCACCGCAAATATCTACGCTCGGCCGCTGGTGATGTC
The DNA here is from genome assembly GCF_016887925.1 of Pseudomonas sp. MIL9. Taxonomy (NCBI): domain Bacteria; kingdom Pseudomonadati; phylum Pseudomonadota; class Gammaproteobacteria; order Pseudomonadales; family Pseudomonadaceae; genus Pseudomonas; species Pseudomonas sp. MIL9. Next base: position 132,211 of record NZ_JAFEHE010000012.1, read on the forward strand.
GCCGCCGCAAATCAACAAGTACTACGCCATCGACCTGTCGCCGGAGAAAAGCCTGATCCAGTGGATCCAGGACAGCGGCGTGAACCTCTTCGTCATCAGCTGGCGCAACCCCACCCGCGAGCATCGCGACTGGGGCTTGTCCGATTACGCGCTGTGCCTCGACCAGGCGGTGGACGTGGCGCGCAGGATCACCGGTAGCCCGGATGTGAACATGTGGGGTTCCTGCTCGGGCGGCATCACCCTGGCGGCCTACCTGGGCTGGCTGGCGGCCCGTGGCGAAGGTCACAAGGTGGCCAATACCAGCTGGGCCGTGTGCGTACTCGACATGCCCTCGGCGCTGGACGACACCACCCTGGGGCTGTTCACCACCCCGTCCGCCCTGCGCGCAGCCAAGGCCAGCTCCCGGCGCAAGGGCGTGCTGAGCGGCCAGGGCATGGCCCGCATGTTCGCCTGGATGCGGCCCAACGACCTGATCTGGAACTACTGGGTCAACAACTACCTGCTGGGCAACAAGCCGCCGGCCTTCGACATCCTGGCCTGGAACAACGACACCACCCGCCTGCCCGCCCAACTGCACGCGGACTACCTCGACCTGATCCAGCAGAACCCCTACAGCAACCCCGGCACCCTGGAGATTGCCGGTGAATCGATCGACATGACCCAGGTGCAGGTGGGTGCCTACGTGGTAGGCGGGACCACCGATCACATCACCCCCTGGCAAGGGTGCTATGGGACCGCGCGGCTGTTTGGCAAGGACACGACCTACGTGCTGTCCAACGCCGGTCACCTGCAGAGCCTGGTGAACCCGCCCGGCAACCCCAAGTCGTTCTACTACGCGGCGCCTGCCGACGCCGAGACCCCGGACACCTGGCTGCAAAACGCCGGGGAGCGCCAGCCAGGCAGTTGGTGGCCGCATTGGCGCGAATGGATCGGGCAGCGCTCGGGCGATAGCCGGCCGGCGCCGAAGAAGCTCGGCTCGCGCAAGTACCCGCCCCTCTGCCCTGCCCCCGGCACCTATGTCATGGAGCGATAACGCCAATCTGTTGCAGGAACGTCAGGTTGTCCTCCAGGTGCCAGTTCTCGGCAATCCTGCCATCGGCGATGCGGTAGATGTCGGTGGCAATGAAATTCACCGCCTGGCCCTGGCCTTTCACACCGTTGAACGTGCCGGTGAAGTGCCCGGTGAAACGCAGGAACGACACTACCCGATCGCCGCTGACGATCATCTGCTGCACTTCGCAGTTCAGGTCGGGCACGGCCGCGTGGAACGCCGTGGACGCCGCCAGGGGCCCGGCGATGCCCTGTGCCCGTCCCGGCGGCAAGGCGCGGTCCATGAAGTCGGGTGCCAGTGCCAGGCGGGCCAGGGCCGGATCGCCGGACGACCAGAACGTTGCGTAACGCCGTGCCGCGAGGGTCTGCGCCTGGACCTGTTCAGGTTGGGCGCCGGGATCGGCAATCAGCACCTTGGGGGTAACCAGCGTGGGTTCTGCGGCGACTGTCTGCTGGCCCAGAACCGTAGCAGTGACAGCGGCGGCCAACAGGCCAGTGATCAACGAGCGCATGGGGTTTCTTCCTTGGTGATGGCGGGGTAATCGCTGTAGCCCTTGGCCGTGCCGCCGAACAGCGTGGCGGGATCAAGCGGGGCCAAAGGCAGGTCCTGCGCCAGGCGCAGTGGCAAATCCGGATTGGCGACAAAGGGTCTGCCGAACGCCACGAGGTCGGCATAGCCCTGGCCGATCACCCACTCGGCGCGCGCCCGGTCGTAGTTGCCGGCGACGATGATCGGGCGAGTGAAAAGCTGGCGGATCGCCTGACGGAACGACTCGGTGAACACCGGTGCATCGTCCCAGTCCGCTTCGACCAGATGCAGATAGCCGATGCCCTTGGCCTGCAGGTACTCGGCCGCTTCGAGTATGGTCGGGAGGATGTCCGGGCAGGCCATGCCACGGGCGGTCAGAAAGGGGGCCAGGCGGATCGCCGTGCGTTCGGCCCCGACTTCATCGCTGACCGCATCGACCACTTCCTTGAGAAAGCGCAGGCGGTTGCTGCGCGAGCCGCCGTATTCATCGGTCCGCGTATTGGAGGTGGTGCGCAGGAACTGATCCACCAGATAACCGTTGGCGCCATGGATCTCCACGCCATCGAAACCGGCCCGGATTGCCCGACGTGCGGCCTGACGGAAGTCGTCGACAATCTGTGCGATCTCGGCCTTGGTCAGCGCCCGAGGCGTCGGGCTATCGAACATGCCCCCCTGCCCCGTGACCGGGTCGACTTTCCAGATCTGTCCTTCGAAGGGTTCGGCGGACGGCGCCACTGGCAGTGCGCCCTGATGGAAGTCCGGATGGGACAAGCGCCCCACGTGCCACAGTTGCAGGAAGATGCGACCGCCCTGGGCATGCACCGCCTCGGTCACGCCCTGCCAGCCTTCCACTTGCGCTTCAGTGTGGATGCCGGGGGTAAAGGAATAACCCTTGCCCTGAGGGGATATCTGCGCCGCCTCGGTCACGATCAAGGCCGCCGATGCACGCTGCGCGTAGTACTGCGCGTTGAGGCTGTTGGGGATGTCGCCGGGCTGGCTGCTGCGCGCCCGGGTCATGGGTGCCATCACTACCCGGTGAGGGGCATTGAGGCCGGCGAAGGCAATGGGTTCAAACAACGTTGAAGGGGTCGTCATGGTGAGCGTTCCTGAGCCAAATGAAGTGGATGGACTCAGTCTGCGACTACTGATCGAATTTGATAATTAGGCTAATCTTTGATGGATTTTCAAAAATACTGGAACAATGATGGATAACCTCGATGCCATCCGCCTGTTTGTCGAAGCGGCCCAACTGGGCGGCCTCTCAGCTGCAGGGCGCAAGCTGGGGCTGTCGCCAGCCGCCGCCAGCGCCCGCTTGCTCAAGCTCGAAGCATCGCTGGCCACTCGCCTGTTCGAGCGCACCACCCGCCAACTGCGGCTGACCGATGAGGGGCGGATTTACCTGCAACATTGCCGTCAGGCGTTGCAGGCGCTGGACGATGCGCGAGCGGCGCTGTCAGCGGAGAAAAAGGAAATCCGCGGCAAGATCCGGGTGTCCGCCACCTCGGATTTCGGCCGGCATGTGTTGAATCCGTGGCTGGATGAGTTCACTGCCCGCTATCCCCAGGTGGTGCCGGCGCTGCTGCTGTCCGACTCGCTGTCGCACTTGATCGCGGACGATGTCGACCTGGTGATCCGCTTCGGTGTGCCGCCGGACAGCTCGTTGATCGCCCGCCCCCTGGCCACCAATCGCCGCGTCCTGTGCGCCGCGCCGAGTTATCTGCAACGCAAGGGCACGCCCGAGCATCCGCAGCAGTTGGCCGATTTCGATCACATTGTCGCCGGCCAGTCGGGTTGGTCCAGCGAATGGCGCCTGCACCGTGGCGAGGAAGTGATGCTGTTCAAGGTGCCTCTGGAGGCTGCGCGCGAGACTAACGACGGCGCATTGGCCCGCCAATGGGCGATCGATGGCCACGGTATCGTCCTCAAATCCATCTGGGACGTGAGCGCGGACCTGGCGGCGGGACGCTTGAGTCTGGTGCTGCCGCAATGGCAATCGGACGAAGCCCCCGTGTACGCGCTTTACCCCCGTAGCCGCTACCTGGCGCCACGGGTACGGGCATTGCTGGATTTCTTGTGCGAACGGTTCGAACAAGCCTCGCGTGAGACTGCCTCGTAAACCCCGGCGTGCGCCCGTGGATATTTCCAGGTCTTTTGATAATCCATGGCGCACGGCGGCGTTGAGTCATATCCAGACGTCGTTCAAGGCCGTTCGCTCGCCCTCTTCATGGCCGGTGTTCAAAATGCCTCGCGGCTCGATCATCATCAGTTTCGCCTCACCTTGCGCGGCGGTCCGGTGTGCAACGCCGCGTGGCACCACATAGAGTTCACCCGGATTCACGTGGACGCAGCCCTCTGGCAGGTCGATGCGCAAGGTGCCTTCCAGCACAAGAAACGCTTCGTCGGTCTCAGGGTGTGAGTGCCAGATGAATTCGCCTTCGATTCGCACGACCTTGAACTGGTAGTCGTTCATTTCCGCTACAACTCTGGGGCTCCATTGCTGCTCGATCAGCGAAGCCTTTTGCGCGAGGTTGATGGGAAGCGATGCTTGTGGGTGACGGGACTCAGACATGACAGATCCTCTTGAATGGAAGTCGTCAGCCTATCGAACCGTGAACCCATCGATCTTGTACGATCCTGCACGTCAGCGTGCAGGCCGCAAGCGTTCCAGCCAACGCATGGGGGGCACGCCGTAGCAGCGCGTGAAATGTCGGGTCATGTGACTTTGATCGTGAAAGCCTGCGGCGAGGGAGGCGTCAACCAGTGTGAAGCCGTCAAGGATCAACCCGCGAAAGCGATCCAGGCGGCGCAGGGTGACAAAACGGTAGGGGCTGGTGCCGTAGAGCGCCCTGAAGTCCCGTGACAGACTCCAGCGCTCGCGCCCGCTGGCATTTTCGAGCATCTCCAGCGTAATACCCAGGTGCAAATGCTCCAGGATGAACGCTCTGGCGCGTTCGGCTGAGCGGTAATCCAGGCTCTTGCGGCCGCGCGGCTTGCCTGCGACAGCACGCAACGCCATCGCCAGGTCATACAGGGCATCCTGCTCCTCCAGCGTTTCCAAGGGATGATCCACCGCTTGCACGAAGGTCTGGCTGGCATGGTACAGGCGCGGATCGTTCGAAAGCCCACCGGCGATGAAGGGCAAGGGTTCCCCACCCAGAACGTTCTGGATCGATGCCGGGTCGATGTAGGCCATGCGGTAGCGAAAACCCGCGTCGGTGCCGGCCATGCCATCATGAAGTTCGTCGGGGTGAAGCACGAGGGTGTTGCCCGGAACGCCGTGGCGCAACGAACCCTTGTAATGAAAGCTTTGCACGCCTGCGAGGGTGCGACCGATCGAGTAAGTGTCGTGGCGGTGCGGGTCGTAACCGTGGCTGCCGAACCACGCTTCGATACGCTCGACGCTACCGGGTCGAGCGCTGCGGATGACCCAGTCGGAGGTGGCGGATGGGCCTTTTTTTCGATCCATGAAGGTGTTTCCCGTTTCTGAACAGTACTGTCGGAGATCTGCCCGATCAGCGCGTTCATTATGGGCAATATCACTCAACAAGGGGCGGTCGGTAAGCGCGCAATTCCAATATCGCGGGCGTATCGGATGGAACAGTCAACTCGATGACATGATGTGCATTGGCAAGGCCGGTTCCCAGTACATGACGCTGCTGCACCGAGCCATTTGCCAGGGCAGTCGGCGGCTCGTCGCCACAGACGAAGCGTCGCTCCCATTGAAAGCTTTGTTCATCCGCGAGACCTTTACCGGATATTAATTTGGCGTAGGAAAAGTTCCAGGCGTCCGGCTGTAGGGTCACGTTCCCCGAGCGCGACTTGAAAACGTCCTTGCCCGATCCGCTTCCCTCTGCTCCTGTACGCGCGCTCTCGACGTCAAAGTCGAAGCTTTCTTGCGAAGTGTCGAAATTCCGTACCCGAAGCGTCCAGACATCCTCTTCGCGATATGACTGGCGGACGTCGACTTTTTTCAGGGCCGGCCATTCCGGGACATTCGGCAAACCCGTCACGCGGCTGGTTTGCCAGCAGCCGTCGAGCTCGCGAGGCGGCTTTCCGTCGATTGTGAGATTGACTTTTCCGTCCAGGGGCCCGGCGGCAATGAGTTCGGCGCGGTTGCCATAAAACTCATAGCGGGTCTTTTCGCCAGGAACAGGCGAAGTAAAACTTCGTACCTGGTCGGAAGTGTTCCGCCCATTGTTTTGAGGATGATCCACAAGCTCCTCGATCCAAGAGGTGAACAGGTTAGCCATGAGGGCCCACCCCTCGGCGTTGGGATGCGGCGGGTCGGCGAGAAGATCCGCTATTTGAAGATTATTTTCCTGCAAGTAGGCATTCCAGCGCTGGCGACGCGGTTCCAGCGCAAGGCCATATTTCGCCGCCATGGCTGGCTTCCAGACGCTGGACATGAACTCCTCCCAGCTCTTTTGCTTGAACCAGAAATGCCCCGTACAGCCCTCGGGCGGCGACCATTGGAGATGAAAGCCAGTGTCACACACCGGTTCAAGCGGATTCACGACGTGGTCGGTTTGAATGATGATGTCGGCTGCCGTTTTTGAGCGAAGGGTCCGAATAATTCGCTCGTAGGCACGGTGATCGCCATACACGTGGAAAACGATCAGATCGGGATAGACCTCCTCCACGTCGCGAGCGACCGCCTGTTCCAGGAGAACGGCACTCCACCCCCCCAGAGCGAGGTTACGGTACACGAAGGCCACGTTGGGATATTTAACGCGCAAAGCCGCAATAGCCGGATCGGTCCATGCCGGCGAGCTGATCGACTGTCCATAGAAAAGAATTTTCAGGACCTGCGGCTTCTCCGCAGTGGCTGAACGAATAATTGACAACGAACGGCCAATTGCCTGATCAGGATCTGGAGGAACCGGCTCTGCGGACACCTGCAGAAAGCAGCTTGAAAGCACCAGGCTTAAAGTGACGACACCATTAACTTTCCCCCACATAAAAGCACCACATGTAAATGGTTAATCGTCCGTACGACCTGTCAGGGTGCAACAAGAAATCCTCTACAGGAGCGTATCGGACATCACTGCTGACGCCATGAGGCGCTGGATCGCAAAGGTGTGCTGCTTTGGAGTTCCTTTGAGCGGCTGAAGCAAAGCCCAGAAGAGTCTTGAGGGATTGTAGCTGCCCTTTACAAGAATGTACTGTCGTTGATACAGACTTCGTTTGGCCGATAGCGGATGTTCCTGACTGACTGATTTCGGCCATGGATCGACGTCAAATGTCAATTCACCCCACTTCTCATTGCCAGGGTCAACCTATGCCGCTGAAGTTTCTCAAGATGCACGCTAATGGCGATGACTTCGTCATCGTGGACTTGCGCAATTCGTCCAACTCAATGACAGACAACCTGGCTCGGCGAATGGGTGACCGGAACCGTGGCATCGGGTTCAATCAACTCGCGGTTATGCTCGATGACGACAATGCAGATGCGCGTTTGATGTTCTGGAATGCCGATGGCTCCCCGCTGGACGTTTGTGGCAGCGCGACGCGTGGTGCCGCCGATACGCTGATGCGCGAATCAAACAGTTCGTCGATAACGCTTCAAACCAACTGTGGCCTGCTCACTTGCGAACGAACCTCGACCGGCGCTATTTCCGTCGCCATGGGAGCGCCACTGTTCGAGTGGTCGGCGGTCCCGCTGGCTCAGGCAATGGACACTGCTACCTTGCCCCTGACAGGAGCCCCGGCAGCTTGCAGCATGGGCAATCCACACTGCACCTTTTTTGTGGATGACCTGACAACCATTGATATAGCGGCGACTGGACCGGCCATTGAATCCCATCCCCTTTTCCCCCTCAGGACAAACGTGCATTTCGTCCAGATCATTAATCGAAAATACATTCGCCTGCGAATTTGGGAGCGCTGGGGAGGCATTCCGCTGGGTTCGGGCTCATGCTCTTGCGCCGCCGTTGTTAACGGCATACGACGTGGCTTGTTGGACGATTGTGTCGAGGTTGAATGTGATGGCGGAACAGTGACCGTTCAATGGGATGGCGTGGGAACTGTCTTTCTCACAGGACCGGTAGAGCGCATTTTTTCCGGGCTGTACACGAATGCGCTATTACAGGCTTTGTGACGGCCACGTCATGATGGACAGGTGACTGCCCCTCAAGTGTTCTCTCGAAACGCTCCGTTATTGCGAAAGCTTCCGGGGGTGACCCCGACTACTTTTTTAAGGGGCATTGCAACGTGGGCGAGTCCATACATAGGAGCGAGCCTGCTCGCGATGAGCTGGAGGACACCGCGGGGCGTCAGGTTCCCCGCGTTATCGTTCACGACCATCGCCAGCAAGCTGGCTCCTACAAGTATTGCATTAGCTTTGTATCCCGGGATTCCGTGAAGAACCTTTTTTAAAGGCCCGTGTCATGTGGCTTTGATCGAAGAATCCACAAGCAAATGCAGCCTCCGTCAGGCTGGCACCAGCGCGCAGAAGTTTTTGCACATGCGCGATGCGCTTCTGTATTTGATAGCTGTGCGGCGAAACACCAACGTGCTTCTTGAAAACCCGAATGAGGTACAGCGGATCAAGATCAACCAGCTTTGCCAAGGTCTCCAAGGGAATATCCCGGGCAAACTCGTCTTCCAACTTCTGTTTGATCCGTTTTACCGCCTGCTGCTCTGAGGGCAGGACTGACAAGGCAAGGGCACCGCTGCGCTCGAATACCTGACACACCAGTTCCAGCAAGATGAACTCGCGCTGCAGTCCAGGCGGCGTCTGCTCAATGAGTTGATGCTGCTGAAGAAAGGTCTGGGCAAAAGCTGGATTTGAGCTGAGTGCTTCTTGAAAAAGATGTACGTGATCGCTGGCCACGCGCCCTTGGAACACCGAGCGATTAACCCAAGAGCATGCGGTACATCCAGCCATTGTCGTGTCCAGGCAGGCCGTCGTGTATCTCGCCAGGCGTGATGGTTACAACGCTGCCTACCCCGCCCAAGGCATAGCTGCCGCGGTAAAACAGCTTTTCAACCCCTGCGCTTGATCGCGGCAACAGAAAAGCCCGTGGAGCTTTTCTGTTTGTCGGGCGTGGTTGTATCCGTCCAACCGGGAAGGGAAAAATGAGTGTAGGTAGTGTAAGGGGGTCGTGTTTGGTGTCTTGTCGGGCCTTGCCTACGCTATCTGCGTTTACTTCCTGAAAATCAACGCGCAGTTGCCTGACGGTGGCGGCGACAAGGGCCTTATCTTGCTGCTTGAACCGGTGATTACTTATTTCATCGACGTGACTTTTCTGGGCAAGGCCAGCTCCACCTTCCAAGTGTGCGGAGCGCTTATTGACGATCTTCGCGGTTGACATCGGTTCGATCAAACCGCCCGAGAAAGTGCAGCCCCTGCCACCAGTAAATGAGCAAAAGCGCGCGGGGCCATTGCGGGGCTGAGGCGGGTCAACCGTGGGAGACATTCCCCCCCATATGGCAGTCATCGAGATCGCGAGTGGCAAGTGCCTGGTTTTCACGCTCATCGTCCCTGATGGGGCGTTGAAAAATGAACGGTGAGAAACCACAGGACCAGTGCCGTAGCGCTGATCAAAGCGCCCAACAGGCTTACTGCAATCCAGCCCCATAGCGCATAAACCTGGGTCGCGGCCGCGGCTCCCAGCGCGCTACCGACCGAGTAGAAGCACATGTACGCGCCGACCATGCGACTTTGGGCGTCGGGTCGTGCAGCAAAGATGAGGCTCTGGTTGGTGACGTGTACGGCTTGCACCGCGAAGTCCAGCAGGACCACGCCGCAGACCAGCGCGATCAGGGACGTTTCGGCAAACGTGATGGGCAACCAGGACAGCGTCAGGAGTCCCAGCGAAATGCCGGTCACTCGTTGCCCCAGGCCTTGGTCGGCCCAGCGACCGGCTCTGCTGGCAGCAAGGGCCCCGGCGACGCCGGCCAATCCAAACATACCGATGGCAGTGTGTGAAAGCGACAACGGGGGCGCGCTCAACGGCAGCACCATGGATGTCCACAGCACGGAAAAAGCGGCAAAGATCAGCAGGGCCAGAAGGCCTCTGGCGCGTAAAGTGCGTTCGGTGATGAACAGTCTGAAAAGTGAACGAATGAGCGCCAGGTAGGAGTCCTGGTGCCTTGACGGTGCCGTGACAGGAACCACTTTCCACAGCACCGCCGCGAGGGTCACCATCAATCCCGAGGACACGAAGTAAACGGCGCGCCAGCCCGCGATGTCCGCAATCAGGCCTGAAGTGAAGCGCGCCAGAAGAATACCCAGGACAACGCCACTGGTGACCGTCCCGACGGCCTGACCGCGTTGTGAGGGTGTTGCCAGCACGGCGGCGTATGCCACCAATACCTGAACGACCACTGCCAGCAAGCCCATCATGATCATGGCCCCCAACAGGGCCAGCCATTGCTGTGCTGCACCGACCGCCGCGAGCGCCACCGCAGACAACAGTACCTGCGTGAGAATCAGCCGTTTACGGTTTACCAAATCGCCCAGCGGGACGATGAACAGTAACCCCAACGCGTAACCAACCTGAGTGGCCGTCACCACAACGCCGATGATGGATGAGGCCACACCCAGGCTCTGGGCCATTGAGTCGAGTAATGGTTGTGCGAAGTAAACGTTGGCCACTGCCAGTGCGCAGGTGACAGAAAACAATAACGTGAGCGACGGCGAAAGCCCTGGAGACCGGTCGGTCCTGCAGCTGTCTCCGGTATCCGGATGCAGCAATCCCGCAGGCTGTCTGGCGTACCCTTTGGTGGCTGAGTCGGCACCTGCTGTCATGTGCACCTCCATGGCGTTAAACTGGTTTCAATTAAAAACCGGTTTCCATTGTTGCAATATCTGGTTTTTAATTGCAACCCCATTGCGCAAGGTCAAAAAAATGGAAGAAGACACTTCACCCCACCGCAGCGAATGCCCGGTAGCAAGAACACTGGAGGCCATCGGGGATCGTTGGTCGCTCATGATCATCCGCGACGCTTTTGACGACATTCGCCGATTCAGCGAATTTCAGAAGAGCCTGGGCGTGGCCAAAAATATTCTGGCATCGCGGCTGAAGACGCTGGTCGAGGTCGGGGTTTTCGACGTGCGTCCGGCGTCCGATGGCAGCGCCTACAAGGAGTACGTCCTTACGGACAAAGGACGGGAGATCTTTCCGGTTGTGGTCAGCATGCGACAGTGGGGCGAACGTTACCTGTTCAAGCCGCAGGAGACGCGTTCGGTGCTGTTGGACAACGAGTCCGGCCAGCCTCTGATGCCGATTGATGTTCGCTCATCAAACGGTCAGAAACTCGGACCGTCTGACTGCCACAGAGAGAGGCTTGTGGGCGGCGAGTCGTGAACAGACAGCAGACTTGCCTCACCCCGGAACAACGCCGGGGGAATGAGAGCCGGTGTGCGGGGCCTGGGCCTGAAGGCGAAACTCACTGGGGCTGCGCTGGGCGTGTTTGCGAAAAAAACGGCTGAAGTAACCGACATCGGAAAACCCCATGCCGTGGGCAATCTGCTTGACGCTTTGGGCCGAATGGGCCAGTTCGCGTTTGGCTTCGAGGATCAGCCGGGCGTTGATCAGGGTCATCGGGGTCATGCCGAGTTGTTCATGACACAGCCGTCCCAGGGTCACCACGGTGATCCCGAGGAAACTGGCGTAGTCGTGCAGCGAAAGGTGTTCGCGAAAGTGCCGGTTCACCAGCTCGCGGAAGGCGATCACCTGCTGACTGCGTCGATCGTGACGGGGCGCCTGCAGGTCGTGTGTGTATTCGCTCAGGCGCAGCATCTGAATCACCAGCGCCAGCAATAACGACATGCTGCACGCGGTGTGTTCCCGACCACGACCGTGGTACTCCCCATACAACGCCCGATACAGTGGCTCCAGCGGATTATCGGCCGGCTCCCATTGCGGCAGCGCGACGACGCAGGCTTTCTGGATCTGCGGTAGCAGGCCCGGTGAGAGCACTTGGACGATGCTTTCCAGCGGGTGTTGGACGGCGGTGATCACATGCCCTTCGACCCGTCCGTGCCAGGCGAAGCCATGGACGATCTGCTCAGGGATATACAGCAGGCACGGCGCCTTGACCTCGACCCGCTGGTTGTCCAGCAGCACCTCGCCTTCGCCACTTTGCAGGTACAGCATCTGCAACAACCCGTCGTGTCGATGGGCGGCGATCTCCCAGTTATAGGCGCCGGAGCGCAGGGAGATCGATTCGACATGCAGTGAGTCGTGCCATATCGGCGCCACCGCCTCGCCGTACAGGGCATAGCTGGGAATCTTGTTCATTATTCTTATGTTCTACGGGCACGTGTTTTCTACCTTAGCGAAGAATCCGCGCGTTGGGCAATTCGCCGTCGATTTGTCGGAAAAGTCTCGACGGTTGAAGGTTTTGTCCATTCTTGTGAGCCGTCCCACGCTTCTATCCTGAGCACCGCCTGCTGCCTCCAGTGCAGTGGGCGAACTGTCTTGAAATGCGTGTTGGAGATAACAATGAATAATAACGACCTGCAGAAAAGCTGGCTGAACCTCGAGTCCAGGGTCTGCGTGCTCACGGGCGCAGCCGGCGGTATCGGTGCCGCGATTGCCACCGCGCTGGTTCGCCAGAACGCCCATGTGGTGCTGCTTGATCGCGACGAACAAAAATGCCGCGAGCTGGCCGCCGAACTGGCGCAAAACAGTGAAGCCGATGTCTCTGTGCTGCACTGCGATATCGCCGATCCCCTGAGCGTGCAACAGGCCGCCGAGCAAGTGCAGGCGCTCCATGGGCGTTGCGATGTGCTGATCAACAACGCCAGCGTGCTGCAGGCCGGCGCGCTTGAAGAGCTGACCCTGGACAACTGGAACCAGGTGCTTTCGGTCAACCTGACGGGCTATCTGTTGTGTGCCCAGGCGTTCGGGCGGCTGATGCTGGCCCGGCAAAGCGGCAGTATCGTGCACATCGCTTCGATCGCCGCGCATTACCCGCAAACCTTCAGCGGCGCCTACAGTGCAGCCAAGGCCGGGGTCGCCATGCTCTCGCGGCAGATAGCTGCGGAATGGGGACCACGGGGCATCCGCAGCAATGCCATTTGCCCGGGCCTGATCCGCACGCCGCTGTCGGCGGCGTTCTACGCCGACCCCAAGGTCGAACAGCAGCGCAAGGCGATGACCGCCAACCAGCGGATCGGCGAGCCCCAGGACATCGCCGATGCCGTCCTCTTCCTCGCGAGCCCGCGGGCAGCTTATGTCAACGCTGCCGAACTGACCGTCGATGGTGGCCTGGAAAGCATGTTGATGGCGTTGATTCCTCGCCCCGGCTTTGAATCCCCCATGGCCAGCCGCCCGGCCTGACCTCCGTTCGGCCGATGATGGCCGACTCCGAATCCCCCAGCGAACCTGTGCCTGTCGTGCTGTCGATGGCGACGACGGCGAGCGTTCGGCTGGCTTTTACCGAGAGAGACTGACTATGACGACGACAACTACCGAGGCGATCCGTCGGTGCGACGTTCTGGTGATCGGCGCCGGTGCCGGTGGCCTGGCGACCGCCATTACTGCGCGCAAGCAGGGGCTGGACGTCATTGTGATTGAAAAGGATGCGTACTTCGGCGGGACCACCGCGTTCTCCGGAGGGGTGCTGTGGATTCCCGGCAACGCCCTGTCCAAGGCCAAGGGCATCACGGACAGTCGGGAGGCTGCACTGACCTACATGAAGAACGAAACGGGCGATTTCTACGATGCCGAGGCCGTCGATGCGTTTCTCGATAACGCGCCGCAGATGATCGACTTTTTCCAGCGCGAGACCGAAGTCCAGTTCATCCCGACCCTCTATCCGGATTACCACCCGGACGTGGCCGGTGGCGTCGATATCGGCCGTTCGATCCTCGCCGCGCCTTTCGACATTCGCAGGCTGGGGGCCGACATGGCGCGTCTGCGGCCGCCGCTCAAAACCATCACGTTTATCGGGATGATGTTCAATTCGTCGAATGCCGACCTCAAGCATTTCTTCAACGCCACCAAATCCCTGACCTCATTCCTCTATGTTGCAAAGCGCCTGATGACTCACGCCAAAGAGTTGCTGCTTTACCGGCGCGGCATTCAGGTGACCAGCGGCAATGCCTTGGCCGCGCGGCTGGCGAAATCGGCGCTGGACCTGGGGATTCCGATTCTGACGCGAACCAGCGCCCGGCAACTGTTGAAAAGCGCAGACCGGGTCACTGGGGTGGTCGCTCAGACCGAGGGCGGTGAGTTGCGGTTTGAAGCCCGCCACGGTGTGGTACTGGCCAGCGGCGGTTTTTCCCATGATCTGCAACGGTTGAAGCAGGCCTATCCCCATGTGCGCCGCGGTGGCGAGCATTTCTCACCGGTGCCGCCAGGCAACACCGGGGATGGCGCACGCATGGCCGAAGCCTTGGGCGGCACCGTCGATATACGGCTCAAGGCCCCTGCTGCCTGGATGCCTGTTTCGAAAGTGCCGATGGGTAACGGCACGTTCACTGCCTTCCCGCATTTGCTCGATCGCTACAAGCCCGGCGTTATCGGTGTGACCCGTAATGGCCAGCGGTTCACCAACGAGTCCAACTCCTACCACGATGTCGGCGCGGCGATGATCGAGGCCTGTGCCCACCAGACCGAAACCGCCATGTGGTTGATCTGCGACCGCCGGACCATGGCCAAGTACGGACTGGGTTACGCCAAGCCGGCACCGATGCCCCTCGCGCCATTGCTGCGCAACGGCTACCTGCACAGTGGCCGCACCCTGGCTGAATTGGCACGTAGCGCCGGGCTCGACGCTGCCGGGCTGGAACAGACCGTACGTGACTACAACCGCACGGCGGGGCAAGGCGTGGATCGGCAGTTCGGCCGTGGCACCACCAGTTTCAACCGCTACCTCGCCGACCCGCAGAACCTGCCGAACCCGTGCGTGGCGCCGATTGGCGACGGCCCCTACTACGCCCTCAAAGTGATCATGGGCGATCTGGGCACCTTTGATGGCATCAAAACCAGCGTCTGCGGTGAAGTGCTCGACCCACAAGGCCGGGCAATCGATGGGCTTTACGCGGTGGGCAACGACCGGGCGAGCATCATGGGGGGCAACTATCCCGCTGCCGGCATCACGCTCGGGCCGATCATGACCTTCGGTTATCTCACGGGGATGCACCTGGCCCGGGTGGCCGCCGGAAAAACACCGGGCAACCCTCGGCAGGAGGTGGCCTGATGAATCACAAGCCGGTCGTCGACCACCGCATCTACACCATCCGCCCACGGGGCATGCCCGAGTTCATTGAGGTCTTCGATCGTCTGGCGATGCCGATTTTGCTCGAGCATCTGGGCGCGCCGCTGGGCTTTTATACCAGCAGCATCGGCCCATTGAACCAAGTCGTGCACCTGTGGGGCTACGACAGTCTCGATGACTTCGAACGACGCAGCCAGGCGCGGGATGGCGATCCCCGCTTCCCGGCCTACCTGCAGGCTTCCGCACATCTGATCCTTGCCCAGGAAACCCGGATTATCCGCCCGGTGCGGTTCCACAGTCTCGGCAGCGCTTGAGCCGCCGGTTACCGTCCCCGTTTCACCCCAATAAAAAAGTGGGCGCCGTGGTTGAGCGCCCCCACAACACAGAGGTGACTTTCATGCTGACAACTCAACCCATCGACATCCACGCGCTGATCAACAGTCGCCCCATTGGCGGCTTTCAGAAGTGGGTGGTCTTTCTCGGTTTCCTGATCATCGGCCTCGATGGTTTGGATGTGGCAATCATGGGCTTTATCGCACCGCAATTGAAAATGGACTGGGGCTTGAGCCACCAGCAGTTGGGCCCGGTGTTGAGTGCGGCGCTGATGGGTCTGGCGGTCGGCGCACTGGTCGCAGGGCCGCTGGCCGACCGTTACGGGCGCAAGATCGTGCTGGTAAGCAGTGTCTCCATGTTCGGCCTGTGGACGCTGGCGACGGCGTTTTCCCCGGACATCAGCACCATGGTGATCCTGCGCTTTCTGACCGGATTGGGGCTCGGCGCGGCCATGCCGAATGCCAGTACCCTGGTGTCGGAGTACGCGCCGCAGCGCAGCCGTTCGTTCCTGATCACGGTGGCGTTCTGTGGGTTCTCCCTGGGCGCCGCCGGAGGCGGGTTTCTGTCAGCCTGGATGATCCCGGCCTTTGGCTGGAAAAGCATGCTGATCCTCGGCGGCGTCTTGCCCCTGCTGGTGGCGCCGCTGCTGTATTTCAAACTGCCCGAGTCGGTGACGTTCCTGGTCGCCAGGCGAGCGCCAAACGCACGTATCCGCGCCATTGTGGAAAAACTCGCGCCGGGCGTCAGTGACGCGACATCGACCTTCTGCCTGCCGGCTCATCCGCTGATACGGTCTTCGGCGATGCAGATCGTATTGTCCCCGTCCTATCGCTTCGGCACGTTGATGTTGTGGAGCGGTTATGTGCTGGCGTTGTTTCTGGTCTACCTGTTCAGCGGCTGGTTACCGACCCTGGTGAAAGACGGGGGCGGTTACAGCGTTGCGGATGCGGCCATTGTGACCGCGATGTTCCAGATCGGTGGACCCGCCGGCGCGCTGTGTGTCGGCTGGGTCATGGATCGCTGGAATAAATACCGGGTGTTGATGGCGGTGTTCGTGTTGAGCGGAGTTGTGATCTATGCGATCGGCCAGGCCACGGGGCATTTCCTGTTGCTATGCCTGATTGCCTGGCTGGTCGGGTTCGGCCTCAACGGCGCCAGCGTCGGCATGAACGCGCTGGCTGCCACGTTTTACCCCACCCAGGCGCGAGCCACTGGCGCCAGCTGGATGAGCGGTATCGGTCGCTTTGGCGCGATCCTCAGCGCCTTTGCCGGCGCGCAGATGCTGAGTTGGGGCTGGACCTTCGCGCAGGTGTTTGCGGCACTGGTGGTGCCGTCCGGTCTGGCGGCCCTGGCGATTTATGGGCTGGGACGCAACGCCGGCAGGGAGTTGAGCGATCGACAGGTCGCGTCTGTTCCACCGAGCCGGACGAATTCCTAGACCTTGAAGCGCTCCACCGCCGTTCCAGCTCATGCCCCAGCCGCGCCAGTTCGTTACTCGGCGCGGCTGGGGCATGAGCGAGTGTTTGCCGTCTGGTGGGAGATGTCGCGAGCGTTGATCACGGCGCGAGGGATATCCAGTCGCGGTATTTGCGCCCTGCATGCGTGATCACCGGCTGCGCCGGCTCTCCAGCGCAGTAAACAACAACATGCCGGCCAGCATGGCCAACATGAACACGATCACTTGCCAG
>NZ_JAFEHE010000013.1:0-148482 GCF_016887925.1 Pseudomonas sp. MIL9
TGGCGTACGGTTACCGGGATAGCGAATTCTTTTTCATGAAGATCAAGAGCGTCTTTCCCGGTAATCCGTGAAGAACCTTTTTTACACCTCCAGTTCGCCCCAATCCCTTGTAGGAGCGAGCTTGCTCGCGAAGGTCTTCAGGACTGCGCGTTTATTCAGAATATTCGCGTTTTCGTTGACGTCCATCGCGAGCAGGCTCGCTCCCACAGGGTTTTGTGGCGGCCTCGATGAAATTGTGGAAAACAAAATTCCCAAGCTCTGAAAGCGCGACATAAAGCCGCTGCAAATAACTGTTTTGTCACGGTTTTGACTTGTCCCCGTTTGCTGTGGAGCTGGCTGTGAATAACGTGGGAGTAGCTGGCTGAACGCCTTTGAATTCGAGGCCTGCAGGCGTGTGGTTGTTTTTTGATCAGGCGTTTTTGCGCAGCGATGAGACCGCTTTGTCAACCTTTTTATTGGCGTCGAAAACCGCTCGAAAAGGCGTGGACAAGCCTGTGGATAAGTCTGTGACTAAACTCTGGAAAGACCCGGATAAAGGCCGTGGTTACAGGCTTGGCGCCATCATCGACTTGACCGCCCGGTCGGGTTGTTTGCCCTTTGGTGCACAGCAGACCAATGAGGGTCAAGTAAAAAAATTTCAAAATCCGTCGCAAAGCCTTGTGGATAGCGGCTTTCAGCTTTTTCCACTTGCCCCCAAAGACTGTGGACCCACCTGTGGATAACATGCGCGCACCTGTCTGCAGGCCACGCTGGTCAAGGGGTTGCAAGGTTTGATCGTTTTTTGTACAGCTTGGGTGGTGGTTGCCGCTGTGGACAAGGCCGGGCATGCTGCCTGCTGATTTTCTATTCCAATGGCTGTCGATCAGCCGAAGCAAGGAGAACACGATGTCCAACACCCTGTTTATTACCGGCGCGACTTCCGGTTTTGGTGAAGCCTGTGCCCGTCGTTTTGCCGAGGCCGGCTGGAAACTGGTGCTGACCGGTCGTCGTGAAGAACGCCTCAACGCGCTGTGCGCCGAACTGTCGAAGCAGACAGAAGTTCATGGCCTGGTCCTCGATGTGCGTGACCGCAAGGCCATGGAAGAGGCTATTGCCAACCTGCCGCCGTCCTTCGCCAAGCTGCGCGGCCTGATCAACAACGCTGGCCTGGCCCTGGGCGTTGACCCGGCACCCAAGTGCGATCTGGATGATTGGGACACCATGGTCGACACCAACATCAAAGGCCTGATGTACAGCACCCGTCTGCTGCTGCCGCGCCTGATCGCCCACGGTCGTGGTGCCGGCATCGTCAACCTGGGTTCCATCGCCGGCAACTACCCGTACCCGGGCAGCCACGTGTATGGCGCGAGCAAGGCGTTCGTCAAACAGTTCTCCCTGAACCTGCGCTGCGATCTGCAAGGCACGGGCGTGCGGGTCAGCAACATCGAACCTGGCCTGTGCGAGAGCGAGTTCTCGCTGGTGCGTTTTGCCGGTGATCAGGAGCGTTACAACGCCACTTACGCCGGTGCCGATCCGATCCAGCCGCAAGACATTGCCGACACCATTTTCTGGGTCCTCAATGCGCCGGCCCATATCAACATCAACAGCCTGGAGCTGATGCCCGTGAGCCAGACCTGGGCCGGGTTTGCCATTGATCGCAGTGGTGGCAAGGCTTAAGACCGCATCGCGGCCAATCGCGAGCAGGCTCGCTCCCACAATGGATCTGCATGCACAGGACCTGGTGTGGGAGCGAGCCTGCTCGCGAAAGCGCTTGAACAGTCAGCGCAGATATTCAGCCAACCCGCGATAACAGGTCGCCAAGTGATAAGGCGTGGTCGACGGCATGTCCCGACGGCTCACTTGTCCCTGCTCGTCACGGCACTCGTACCAGCCTCGCGAGTGCAGCGAATGCTGTTGCAGCGCCTGCAACTGGCGCAGCACCGCGGGCTCGCTGTGCGGACGCAGGGTCAACGCGCGCAGGTATTCGGCCTGGGCCCAGATGCGCTGTGTGGCGTCCCGAGAGCCGCCGTCCGGTCCGAAGTCGAGCATGGCCCGCACCGCACCGGTCTGGTGATCGACCCCCAGTTGCTCGGTGAAGGCAAAGGCGCGTTCCAGGGACGCATGCAGTGTCGAGCCGCGTAGCAGCGGCGATGACTCCAGCAGGAAATACCATTCGAACTGGTGCCCCGGTTCAAACCAGTTATCCACAGACCCCAGCGGTTTTTCCATCAACACCCCATGTTGCGGGTCGATGAAGCGCTTCTGCATGGCTGTGCATAACTCGAGGAGTGCCCGTTGCACGGCGCGGTCTTCGCGGACTGCCAGGGTGGCGAGAAAGGCTTCCGCCAGGTGCATCAACGGGTTTTGCAGCGGCCCGCTGCCCAGGGACGACCAGTTGCGGTCGAGGCTGGCTTCGTAGAGGCCATCACCCGTGGCGAATCGCCGGGCGATCACTTCCAGCGCGGCGTTGAGCACCGACTCCACCAGCGGCTCGCGGACTTTGTCCCAGTAATGGGCGCAAGCGAAGAGGATGAAGGCGTGGGTGTAGAGGTCTTTGCGCTGATCCAGCGGCGCGCCGTGCGGGTCGATGCTGTAGAACCAGCCGCCATGCTCGGCGTCGTGAAAATGCCGCTGCAAAGAGCGGAACAGGGCTGCCGCGCGTTCTTCGGCGGCCGGCACCTGGCCGATCAGGCTGGCAAACAGGTACAGCTGTCGCGCACAGGCCATGGCCCGGTAGCGCTGAGGGGGCAGGGGCTGATGCTCGGCGTCCAGCGCCTCATAGGGCAGCGCCATGTCGGCATTCCAGCCGGGGCCTTGCCAGAGGGGCACGATCACGTCCTGAAAGTGCTGTTGCACCGAGGAAAACAGGGCGGTCAGTTCAGGCTGGGAGGCGGAGCGGGAAACATGCGGCATTGGCTGGCGTCGTCACGGCTGGGGCGATTGCGCGACATGTTAGCAGGCCTGAGCGGTGTGTTGTCTGTCAGGCCGCTTTCGCGAGCAGGCTCGCTCCCACAGGGGTAGGCATTTCATTGTGGGAACGAGCCAGCCCGCGAAGAGGTCATCACAGGCTATGGAGAATCAACCTGCCAGCAACCACGCCCCCGTCGCCGCCGAAGCCGCACCCGCCAGTCGAACCAACGGCGCTGCCGCCCGTGGCAGTACGCGCACCACGGCATAACCCGCCGCATGCAGCGCAGCTGTCGCCACTACAAAACCGGCGGCGTACGTCCAGGGGCTCGACATGTCCGGCAGTTCCAGGCCATGGGCCACGCCATGGAACAGCGCGAACAAGGCTGTTGCAGCCACCGCCATGCTCAACGGCGGACGCACCGCCAGCGCGACGGCCAGGCCCAGCGCCAGCACGGACGCGGCAATCCCGCTTTCCAGCGCCGGCAGGTTCAGCCCTTCAAAGCCCAGCAGCCCGCCCATCAGCAGGGTGCCGACGAAAGTGCACGGCAGCACCCAGCGCGCGGCGCCTTGTTGCTGCGCCGCCCAGAGGCCGACGGCCAGCATCGCCAGCAAGTGATCGAGGCCGCCGAGCGGGTGGCTGATGCCGGCGATCAAGCCGTTGTCGCCGTGCCCGGGGTGGGCGAAGGCGATGGCCGGGGTCAGCAGCAGTGCCAGGGTGCCGAGGATGCGTTTGAGTGTCATGGATAAGCTTCCTTGTTGATAAGTGATGATCAGGCTGCCGTCAGCAGGCCCTGGCGCTCAATGAAGGCGATGATCTCTTCCAGGCCCTGGCCGGTTTTCTGGTTGCTGAAAACGAAAGGCTTGCCGTTGCGCATGCGCGTGGTGTCGCTGTCCATCAAGGTCAGCGATGCCCCCACCAGCGGTGCGAGGTCGATTTTGTTGATCACCAGCAGGTCGGATTTGCAGATCCCCGGCCCGCCCTTGCGCGGCAGCTTGTCGCCGGCCGACACGTCGATCACGTAGATGGTCAGGTCCGACAGTTCCGGACTGAAGGTGGCCGACAGGTTGTCGCCGCCGGACTCCACCAGAATCAGGTCCAGGCCTGGAAAGCGCCGGTTGAGTTGATCCACGGCCTCAAGGTTGATCGAGGCATCTTCGCGAATCGCCGTGTGCGGGCAGCCGCCGGTTTCCACGCCAATGATGCGTTCCGGCGCGAGCGCTTCATTGCGCACCAGAAAGTCGGCGTCTTCGCGGGTGTAGATGTCGTTGGTGACCACCGCCAGGTTGTAGCGGTCGCGAAGGGCCAGGCACAGGGCCAGGGTCAAGGCGGTTTTGCCGGAACCGACCGGGCCGCCGATGCCGACGCGCAGAGGTTGTGTGTTCATGTGACTCTCCAGAATAAAAGGTCCTAGGAACGGAACAGACGGCTGTACTGGCGCTCGTGGGCCATGCACGCCAGGGACAGGCCGAAAGCGGCGCTGCCATAGTGTTCGGGGTTGATTCGCGTAGCGTCCTGCTGGGCTTGCTGCAACAGCGGCAGCAATTCGCTGGTCAGGCGCTGAGCGGCTTGCTGGCCCAGCGGCAGGGTTTTCATCAGCACCGCCAGTTGGTTTTCCAGCCAGCTCCAGAGCCAGGCGGCCAGCGCGTCCTGCGGACTGATCTGCCAGGCCCGAGCGGCCAGCGCCCAGCCCAGGGCCAGGTGCGGTTCGGCGCGTTGTTCGAGGAAGGTGCGAGCCGGTGCATCGAGTTCGGGCAAGCCATTGAGCAGTTGTTGCAGGGAGTAGCCCATTTGCCGGCTTTCCTGATGCAGCTCGCGGGTTTCCCGACTGGCGCGGTGTTCTTCGCAGCGTTGCAGCAGTTCGCTCCAGTTGTCCTCGGCCGCCGCCATGCAATGGGCCAGTAACAGCGGGGCCTCGAAGCGGGCCAGGTTCAACAGCAACTGATCGCTGATCCAGCGCCGAGCGCTGGCAGGGTCATGAACGCGACCGTTCTCCACGGCCATTTCCAGGCCTTGGGAATAGCTGTAGCCGCCAATCGGCAATTGCGGACTGGCCAGACGCAGCAGCGCCCAGGCCGGGTTCATGGGCGTACGCCGAACTGGTGCATTTTGGGCGGGTAGTTGAAGTCTTCATCGCCGTGGCGCGAATGGTGATGGCCTCCGCCGTAAGCCCCGTGTTCCGGCTGGAACGGCGCTTCGATGTGCTCGGTGGTGGCGCCGAGTTGTTCGAGCATGGCCTTGAGCACGTAGTCATCGAGCAGGCGCAACCAGCCGTCGCCGACCTGCAAGGCGACGTGACGGTTGCCCAGGTGATAGGCGGCGCGGGTCAGTTCGAAGGCATTGGCGCAGGTGACGTGCAGCAGTTGTTCGGGGCGGGCGCAAACGCGGACGATGCGCCCGTCTTCGGCCTGCAGGCATTCGCTGTCATAAAGAGGCGACTGACCGCGTTCCAAAAACAAACCGACGTCTTCGCCCTCGGCACTGAAACAGCGCAGCCGGCTTTTGCTCCGGGCTTCGAAGGTCAGGTGCAACTCGGCGGCCCAGACGGGTTGAGGGTCGATTCTGCGGTGAATCACCAGCATCGGAAAGCTTCCAGCAATGGACAATGCTCAGGCTAGAGCAAGGGGCTTGCCAATCGACGCCAATTGTAGGAAATGCCTGTGGGAAAGGTAGGGCGAGGTCAGTCTTGGTGCAGGTTTTGGCTGATTTTGGTGCGTTGTTTTTTTAAGTGCACCGATTTAATGCGCGACGATTTGCTGAGGGAGCGGACCTGCTCGACAGGCTTATTCGGTGCTGCCGAGCCCTTGCCAGTGCTTCAAGCCAATAAAGATGAACCGCAGTTGCTGGGTAATCTTGGCCTGAGGGGTCAGGTGTGCAGGCAGCGCCTCGAGAGGCGGGTCGATAATGTCTGGCAACGTGGCGAACACGCTTTTGACGATCAGGTCCGCCATAACGCTCAGGCCGGCGATGTCCAGGTGTTGCAGCTTCGGCATCAACGACAGGTCGGCGGCCAGGTCCGAGCTGATGTCCTCGCGAAGGCGACCGATGGCCTGGCGCACCGGCAGCGAGCCGCCGTACTGCTCGCGGGCGAGAAACAGAAATTGCGAGTGGTTGGCACTGACGACATCGAGAAAGATCCGCACCGAGGCGTCGATGATGCCGCCCATGACAAACTCGTTGTGCCGCACCAGGCGGATGGTTTCACGGAAGGTCTGACCGACTTCGCTGACCAGCACCAGACCCAGTTCGTCCATGTCGGCGAAGTGCCGGTAAAAACCCGTGGGCACAATCCCGGCGGTTTTCGCCACTTCGCGCAGGCTCAAACTGCCGAATCCTCGGCCGCCTTCCATCAAATGGCGAGCAGCGTCCATGAGGGCAATGCGGGTTTGTTGCTTCTGTTCGGCGCGGGGCAGCATCGCAAGGGCGTTTTCTGGAGAAGGAGAGCGGCGCACTCTAGCAAATAGGCTTTGCTGGCGTCGAACGACGAGAGGAGATCAACTGCACGGAGGTGATTTCGATCAGGTGAATCGCCAGAAAATCAAAAGCCCAATCGAGTGATTGGGCTTTTTTCATGGCCGCCATGGGCTTAGCTCATAGCGCTGTTGCGTTCGATCACACGATCACCACCACCTTCGGCCAGGGTTTGACCAGGAGTGCGGTCAGAACCGTCAGCAGCCAGGGTTTGGCCTGGGGTACGGTCAGAACCATCGGCAGCCAGGGTTTGGCCTGGGGTACGGTCGGAACCGTCGGCAGCCACAGTTTGGCCCTGAGGGGTCTTGTCGTATCCATCTTCGGTGATCAGACCTTTTTCTTTCAGGCGATCGTTACCGCCTTCGGCCAGGGTTTGACCAGGAGTGCGGTCCGAACCGTCAGCGGCGAGGGTGTGGCTGAACACCGAGTGGCTGTCTTTCACTTGTGGAGTGGCTTGGTCGGCGGCCGGCAGTGCGAATGCAGTGCTGGCCAACATAGAGAGTGTCAGGCTAAGCAGAAGTTGGCGTTTCATGTTCGGGTGCTCCGTAGGAGGGCGATAAATTGGGTACGAGGGCAATGCTACTCTCGATAAGTCGATATAAAAGTTCATAAACGCAATGGTAATAATCAACGGAATTGATTGTTCCCTGCAGCCCTTGTAAAACGGGCCTTTGCGGTGCACCGAGGTGGGTATTTTCGACTCACTGGCGCCACGCAAAAGTGCGGGGGAGGTAACGCTGGGGGGCGCAAGAGCGCTGCGTTCGGTGGGGCGATTGCGGCAAAATCGGCTTTTCGATTAAACCTGCGGGCGGTTTTTCAGTCGTAGATTCCATAGCGGGCCGGTTCTGGCCCCGCGTTTCTCATGTGCGTCGCGGTCGGGGCGCTCAGTCGTATCAGGAGCCCTGTGCAATGACGCGCACTCGTAAAATTCTCGCCTGGAGCATCGTCAGCCTGGTTGTTCTGCTGGCGGCCCTGGTTCTGATCATCGTGTTCTTCGATTGGAACCGGATCAAACCACCCCTCAATGCCAAAGTCTCTGAAGAACTGCACCGTCCGTTCGCCATCAACGGCAACCTGGCGGTGGTCTGGCGGCGTGAACTCGATGAGGGCGGCTGGAGGGCGTGGGTGCCCTGGCCGCATGTGGTGGCCGAGGACCTGAGCCTGGGCAACCCGGACTGGTCGAAAACGCCGCAGATGGCCAGTCTCAAGCGTGTTGAACTGCGCATCTCGCCCCTGGCCCTGCTGGCGCAGCGCGTGGTGATCCCGCGCATTGACCTCACTGAGCCCAATGCCGAGTTGCAACGCCTGGCTGACGGTCGCGCCAACTGGACCTTCAAGTTCGACCCCAAGGACCCGAATGCCCAACCGTCTCCGTGGGTGGTGGATATCGGCGCGATCGGCTTCGACAAGGGGCACGTCACCCTGGATGACCAGAGCCTGAAGACCCAACTCGACCTGCTGATCGACCCGCTGGGCAAACCGATTCCCTTCAGCGAGATCGTTGGCGACAAAGCCGCGAAAACCGCGCTAGAAAAGGGCGGCGCCCCCCAGGACTACGCCTTCGCCTTGAAGGTCAAAGGCCAATACCACGGGCAGAAACTCGCGGGTCAGGGCAAGATCGGCGGCTTGCTGGCCTTGCAGGATGCCGCCAGACCGTTTCCGCTGCAGGCACAGGCAACGATTGCCGACACCAGCATCGAACTGGCCGGCACCCTGACCGATCCGCTGAATCTTGGCGCCCTGGATCTGCGTCTGAAACTGGCCGGCACCAGTCTGGGCAATCTCTACCCGCTGACCGGCGTGACCCTGCCGGACACACCGCCTTACGCCACCGACGGTCACTTGATCGCCAAGCTGCACGAGCCGACTGGCGCGGTGTTCCGCTATGAGGACTTCAACGGCAAGATCGGCGCCAGCGACATCCACGGCAGTCTGGCTTACGTCGCCAGCCAGCCTCGACCGAAACTCAGCGGCTCGCTGCTTTCCAATCAACTGCTGTTTGCCGACCTCGCCCCATTGATCGGCGCCGACTCCAACGCCAAGCAAAAGGCCCGGGGTGGTGAGAGCAAGCAACCGGCAGACAAAGTGTTGCCGGTCGAAGCATTCAAGACCGAGCGCTGGCGCGATATGGACGCGGATGTCGAATTCACCGGCAAGCGCATCGTCCACAGCGAAAAACTGCCGTTCAACGATCTTTATACGCACCTGGTGCTCACCGATGGCGTCCTCAGCCTCGAGCCGCTGCGATTCGGCGTGGCGGGCGGCAAACTGGATGCGCAGATTCGCCTGAACGGTCAGACCGAGCCGCTGGAAGGCAAGGCCAAACTCACGGCCCGGGGGTTCAAGCTCAAACAGTTGTTCCCGACCTTCGAACCGATGAAAACCAGTTTCGGTGAACTCAATGGTGATGCCGACATCACCGGTCGCGGCAACTCGGTGGCCAAGTTGCTGGGCAGCGCCAACGGCAATCTGAAGATGCTGATCAATGACGGTGCCATCAGTCGCGAATTGATGGAGCTGGCCGGGTTGAACGTCGGTAATTACGTGGTCGGTCGGATCTTTGGCGACAAGGAGGTGAAGATCAACTGCGCGGCCGCCGACTTCGACATCAAGACCGGCTTGGCCACCACGCGGCTGTTCGTATTCGATACCGAGAACGCGATCATCTACATCGATGGCACGGCGAACATGGCAACCGAGCAACTGGACCTGACCATCACCCCGGAATCCAAGGGCTGGCGCTTGATTTCGTTGCGTTCGCCGCTGTACGTGCGGGGCAAGTTCATCAAGCCTGATGCCGGGGTGAAAGCCGTGCCGTTGATGTTGCGCGGTGCCGGGATGGTCGCATTGGGCGTGATCGCCGCGCCGGCGGCGGGCTTGCTGGCGCTGGTGGCGCCGAGTGGGGGCGAGCCGAATCAGTGTGCGCCGCTGCTGGAGCAGATGAAGTCGGGCAAGGCGCCAAAGGTGGTAAGAGGGACGAACTAGTGTTCGCCTCGTGAACTTGTTTTAGATATTAACAGTGTTGTGAATATTGCATTGTTGGTGGGTGCTTGTTTGGTTTTTAGAGTTTTTGTTTGTGAAAGCCAACTTTGATGATTTGGAAATAAGCTGTCATGCACCCGTTGTAGAAGTTATGGAAGATGGTTGCTAAGTTGGCGTTGTCAGTCAGGTGGCTGATTGAGAGCTTAATAACTATTTATAAGATATGGAAGTTGATATGAGTATTTTAGTGCCAAGTTATGAAGAGAGTCAGTTATTTTTTAGGGCTGCGCAGATAGCACCAATTGTCGAGGTGCCAAAAAGCCGCAGTTTGTCCGATGAAAAAGAAGGTGTCGCTCAGCAGGATCTGCTGGTGGGTAACGAAACGCCCTCCGTGATCGGTTTTGCAGATAACCTTGATGAAGATAAAAGGCAGGCAGCGGCGGACAGCATCCATTTTTCCGAGCGTTATGCAAATTTCAACTCGGACATCAAGGAGAGGCCCGTTGAATGGCATGCGAAATACAGTGAAAGCATGCGGCATTGTGGTTGGACGCTGACCAATAGCAAGTATGTGGACCATGTCAGCAAACAAGTCGATGTGACAATGGAGTCCATTGTCCTGGATATGATTGCAGCGGTTGCTGGCAGGAATGCAAATGCCATGTTGACGCTGTTGCAAGGGGCTTTCGATAAGATCAAGTCGGAAGAGTCATTAATTAATTTGTTTGATAGCAACAGCAAAAAAGGAAAAAATGCAGAGTTTCGGATTGTACCGTGCCTGCAATCATCCGAGGGTGCCGCGATAACAGCGTTCCTGGCTGTCGACTGTGAACTTCAGACACAACAAGGTGGTGCCTGGTTCTGGAAATGGAAACTGTCCAACTTGAAAATGAAAAAAGTGGCGACCATGGTGGAACTGAATATGCTTATGCACGAACGCAGGCGAGATTTCATCTATGAGGCGCTTGATAAGAGCTCTGAGGAGTTCTTTAGTGGTGTCAAACTTAAGTAAGAGTGTAGGGCCGGGTTGCTCAGGGAGCAACCCGCTTTGACTTTCCGGAGTTGTTGAAATGATCAAGGATGATATTTGTCTGGTGGCAGGTAATTTGCTTTTGGTTGCCGGTGGATTTTCGCAACGGTTGCGCGAGGATCTGCTTGACTCCGTACTTTTTTCTCAGTTGTATGCAGGTGCGAAAGTTGTGAAGTGGTCGGATGCCGAAAGCTGGTATACGGAATGCGCCACTGCGATGGAAAGGGTCAAATGGCAGCGTGCAGTCTATAAAAACAGCAGTTTTGAACCAAAAGATGATGCCGGGTTTTCAATACGGGACTCTGTTGTAAACCAGGTGCATTCTCTTTTTGGCAAAAATCTGGTCGAGAAGTTCGAGCAGTTAATCAACTGCATTGAGCATTCGTTCGTCGAGGAGGCGGCTGGCAGGGTATTGCGAGAGCATGCCGTGGCCACTGAAAAGACATCGGATGACGCTGATTTTTCGACTATTGCCCTGCAGATGGGGGTCTTGGGGCCAGGCCCTGTTCTTTATTCCGGGTTTGTATGCTTTAAAACTTCCGAAGAGGTTGAGGTCGACTTTTTGAATCAGTGTTTTTCCGGCACGCATATTGTGGGCGAAGTCAGTATCGACTTTGCGAAGCAACAGCTGGATCGGGCTGCTTTTGAAAGAAGTCGGATGCGGGAAAAAATAATCGCTCAACTCCCTGACTCAAGAGACGGTCTGATTCTTGAGCTCTGCCCAGGATGCATTGGTTGATCTGATTGGATCTGCACGGCGGTTCAAAGGGGCGTGGGCTTTACCTGGTTTTGTAGCCACTGCCCAAAGCGCGGACTCAACGCAAGGCATGGCCCGAAATCCGCGCCTCTTCCTCCAGCCACGCAAAAAACGCCCGCACCGGTGGATGCCGCTCGCGTCCCGGTACGCACAAGGCGCTATAACCAGCGCCATCCACTTGAACCTCCCCCCGATAAGGCACCAGCAACTCGCTGGCCACGCTCTCTGACACCAGGATATTGCTCGCCAGTACCAAACCTTGCCCGGTAATCGCCGCTTGCAGGGCGTAATGCTCTTCGTCGTATTCGCGCATGGCCGGCTGGCCGGCCAGCCAGGGTTCGCCAGACTGTGCGCACCAGGCTTCCCAGCCATGGGAATAGAGCCGGGAGTTGTGCCAGCGCACGCTGATCAGCGTCGGTGCGCGGTGGGAGGCCAACGCCACTTGTTCGGGTGAGCCATATACGCCGAATGACTCGTCGAACAGGCACAGCCCATACAGGTTCGGATAGTCGGCAAGGCTGTAACGCAGCACCAGATCGACGCTGGCGTCCTGATGCAAGTCGATGACTTCGCAATGGGTGTCCAGGCGCAGGTTGATGTTCGGGTGTCGCGCATAAAAGCGTCCCAGGCGCGGCACCAGCCACAGGGCGGCGAAGGCCGCGGTGGTGGATATCGTCAGGCTGCTGCCGCTGCGTTGCGGGCGTAGCGTATCGATGCTTTGCGCCACGTCCAGCAGTGCGCCGTGCAAGCTGTGGAACAGCCGTTCGCCGCATTCGGTCAGACGTACCTGCCGCGGCAGGCGTTCGAACAACGGCACGCCGAGCCAGGTTTCCAGCGAGCGGATCTGATGCGATACCGCTGTCGGCGTCACCGAGAGTTCCTCAGCGGCGGCCTTGAAGCTCAACAGGCGAGAGGCGGATTCAAAGGCCCGCAGGGCGGTCAGTGGTAATGAGGCGAACATCGCGTACTCCATGGATGAAATGGATTCATCCAGACTGATTTTTGCTCATTTGAAGCAGGACAGCTAAGAGCTTCAAGCTGAAAGCCATAAGCAGTTTGAGTTTAAACCTGGAGGATATTCAGATGAGTAAAACTCTTGCGATTCATGCCAGTCCCCGTGGCGAGCGTTCTCACTCCCGGCGCCTGGCCGAGGTTTTTCTATCGGCCTTGCAGGCGCGAAATCCACAATGGCACCTGACCCGCCGCGAAGTCGGGCGGGCGTTGATTCCTCCGGTCAGCGAAGCTTTCGTGGCCGCCGCGTTTTACCCCGAGCCCGAAGCGCGACCGTTGTCGATGCAGGCGGACCTGGCACTCAGCGATGAACTGGTCGGCGAATTGCTGGGCCACGATGTGCTGGTGATCTCCACGCCGATGCACAACTTCAGCGTGCCCAGCGGCTTGAAAGCCTGGATCGATCAGATCGTGCGCCTTGGCCTGACGTTCAATTACACGCTGGACAACGGCGTAGCTCAATACGAACCCCTGGTGCAGGGCAAAAAGGCGCTGATCATCACCAGTCGCGGCGGGTTCGGTTTTGGTCCGGACGGCGAGTTGGCCTCGATGAACCATGCCGATACCTTGCTGCGCACGGTGCTGGGTTTCATCGGTATCACCGACGTCACGGTGGTCGCCGCCGAAGGGGAAGAGTCCGAAGCACGCACTTTCGCGGTGTCCGCCGCCGAGGCTGAACGGCGTCTACTGGCGCTGGTCAGGGCGTTTTAGATGGCCTGGGTGTGTCTGCTGATCGCGGCCGGGTTTGAAGTGACCTTCGCCATGGGCATGAAATACGCCGAGGGCTTCACGCGGCTCTGGCCGTCGCTGGTGACCGTCGTGGCGGCGGTGGGCGGAATCTACTTCCTGACCCTGGCCATGCGCGAGTTGCCGGTGAGTATCGCCTACCCGATCTGGACCGCCATCGGATCACTGGGCACAGTGTTTCTCGGGTTTGCACTGTTGGGCGAAAGCCTGACTCTGATCAAAGTGCTGTCGGTCGGACTGATCGTCGCCGGGGTGCTGGGGCTGAAGTAGGCTGGATGGCATAAACTGTTGTATGAGTTGTCATCTTTGCTGGCGATGCTAGGCGAGTCTTTTACTTTGCGCCTTGCATCAGCTCACTGTTCATCAGGATGTCCGCCCATGTCGCAAGATTCTGCCCCGCGCTACCCGCTGGTGCTGGTCCCGGGAATGCTCGGGTTTGTCCGGTTGCTGCTTTATCCCTATTGGCACGGGATCATTTCCGCGCTGCGTCAGGGTGGGGCGGTGGTGATTGCGGTACAGGTCTCGCCGCTGCACTCCAGCGAAGTGCGCGGCGAGCAACTCCTGGCGCGGATCGACGAGATCCTGCGCGAAACGGGGGCCGAGAAGGTCAACCTGATCGGTCATAGCCAGGGCTCGCTGACCGCCCGATACGCCGCCGCCAAACGCCCCGACCGGGTGGCGTCAGTGACGTCGGTGGCCGGGCCGAATCACGGCTCGGAGCTGGCGGACTACCTGCACGAACACTATCCCCATGACAGCGTCAGAGGGCGGATGCTGAGTAGCCTGCTACGGTGGATCGCGGCGCTGATGAGCCTGCTCGAAACCGGCTATCGCGGGCCTAAGCTGCCGGTGGATATCCATGCGTCCCATCATTCACTCACCAGCGCAGGCGTGGCGTTGTTCAATCAACGTTATCCACAAGGCCTGCCCGAGTGTTGGGGCGGGCACGGACCGGAAGAGGTCAACGGCGTGCGTTATTACTCCTGGTCCGGGACCTTGCAACCGGGCAAGACCGACCGGGGACGCAATCCGCTTGATGGCACCCATCGCAGTTGCCGGTTGTTCGCCAAAACCTTCGTTCGCGAATCCGGGTATTGCGACGGGATGGTCGGGCGCTACAGCTCGCACCTTGGAAGGGTGATTGGCGATGAGTTTCCGCTGAACCATTTCGACATCGTCAATCAGCCCTGGGGGTGGGTGGGCAAGGAGGCCGAGCCGATCCGGCTGTTTGTCGAACATGCGGCCCGGCTGAACGCGGCAGGCCTTTAGACCGCGTTCTTGTTCATTGCGGGCCACATGGCGCGATCCCTGTGGGAGCGTGGTTTGCCCGCGATGAGGCCAGGTCAGGCAACGCTTGTCTTGCGGCCCAACACCGTGGTCCACCGCTCGGACAGAATCACCCCGCCCAAGGTCAACAATCCGCCCACCAGGTGATACAGCGCCAACTGCTCATGCAGTACCACCGCCGCAATCAGCGCGGTGATCAACGGCAGCAAATTGAAAAACAACGTGGTCCGGCTCGGTCCCAGGCGCACCACGGCCTGCATCCACGCCAGGGGGGCGACCATCGAGGCCAGCAGGCAGGCATACAGCACCAGCGGAATGTTCTGCAAAGTCGGTCCGACTTTCGGTGAGGCGAGAAACAGTGGAAACAGCACCACCACCGCGACCAGTACCTGCAAGTACAGCAACACCAAGGGCGGCAAGCGCAGCTGCCATTTTTTCAGCAGCGTGCTGTAGATCGCGTAGGCCAGGGTGGCGATCAGCATCATCCCATCGCCCAGGTTCACACCATGCTCGAGCAGTACACCCAGGCTGCCGGACGAGATCACCACCAACACCCCGGCAAACGACAGCACCGCACCGGCCAGTGCGCCCATGGTCAGGCGCTGGCCGAGGCTGATGATCGCCATGGCCAGTGACATCAAGGGCATCAACGACAGGATGATGCCCATGTTGGTGGCCGAGGTCAGGCCCGCGGCGAAGTAGGCCAGGCTTTGGTAAACCGCCATGCCGAGCACGCCGAGGACAAAGATCTTGCCCAGGTTCGGGCGGATCGCCGGCCAATGGGCGATCACCGGTTTGAGCATGAAGGGGGTGAACAGCAGTCCGGCCAGCAGCCAGCGGTAGAAGCCGATCTCGGCGGGGAAGATCGCCCCGGCCGACATTTTGGTGATCACGGTGTTGCCGGCCCAGATAAAGATGGCCAGCAGGGGATACGCGTATTGCATCAGGGAAAAACCAGAACGTTAATGAAAGGTGATTATCCCCTGTCTGGATACAAGCCTATACTTCGATCCAGACAACCCGCCCCTGATTCCGGACAGCATGAACCGAAAACACATCGACCTGCTGGATTTCAGCGAACTGCCTTCAGCGGTCTACTTCCGCTACGCCGACTTCGATACCCATGAATTCGCCGCGCCGCACCGTCACCCCTGGGGCACGCTGGAGTATGCGGCCCACGGGGTGCTTCACATGGACGTCGACGGCAGCCGTTTCATGTCGCCGCCGCAATATGCGGTGTGGGTGCCGCCGCAAATCGAGCACAGTTTCTATAGTCATCAGCCGATCAATTACCGCGCTGTTTGCCTGGCGCCGACGGTCTGTGCCGATCTGCCACAGCAGGGTTGCACGCTGGCCATCAGCGACATCCTCAAGGCGATCCTCAAGGACTTCGCGACCCGGGATGTGAAGATCCCCGAGCGGGAGGCCGACAAACGCCTGGCCCAGGTATTGGTAGACCAGTTGCAACAGGCGCCGGTGCATGAGTGCTACTTGCCCTACGCCAGCACGCCCGGGCTGCTGAGCATACTCGAAGCGCTGCAAGCCGAACCCGGGGATAACCGGCCACTGGCGGATTGGGCCGGGCAAATTCATGTCAGCGAACGCACCCTGGCGCGGCAGTTTATCCGCGAGCTGGGAATGAGTTTTGGTGAATGGCGCCAGCGTTTACGGTTTTTGTCCGCGATAGAGGCGCTGGACAGCCAGCGCAGCATTCAGGAAATCGCCTTTGATATGGGGTACAGCACCGGATCTGCATTCATTGCGATGTTCCAGCGCCAGGCCGGGTGTACGCCTGACTACTACCGGCGCAACAAGATGTTTTAACGAACTCATCGAGAGGGGGCGTTTATGTCTGGAGGAAGGTGTAACAAGGCTTGACTACACTCCTCGGGGAGGCTGCATCGTTCGATGCGGCGACAAGGAGAAAACTCCATGAAGATAGTGCGTGTCCCGTTGTTGATAATCGGTTTGCTGCTCTGTTCCCAGGGCTTCGCTGCCACTGAGCAACAGAACAAGATGACTACCTGCAATGCCGAAGCTACCGCTAAAAACCTCAAGGGCGATGAGCGCAAAGCCTTCATGAGCAATTGTCTGAAAGCCGCGCCAGCGGCCAACGATGCCGGCAAAGCCCTGACCCCTCAGCAAGAGAAGATGAAAACCTGCAACGCCGACGCCGACGCCACCGCCAAAGCCCTCAAGGGTGACGCGCGCAAGGCGTTCATGAGTGATTGCCTGAAGAAAAAATAAACATTCAGCTGACAGTGTGGGGGCGATGAGGGCCTCTTCGCGAGCAGGCTCGCTCCCACAATGGAACTGAGCACACAGGACAAAATGTGGGAGCGAGCCCGCTCGCGATGGGGCCGGTCAAGGCTCTGCAAAAAAAGCCAGAACTTCCCGACCAAGGCCGTCCCACACAATCTCTAGTGCTGCCACCGGATCGCTGGCAGACTGCCCATCCTTTTACGCCGTTCGTTTTGAGGCTGTATGCCAACGTTTTCTCAGCGTCAAGTGTTGCTGGTCATCAGCTGGGTCATCATTTTCGGCGGGCTGCTGCTGGTGATTCCGCTGCGGTTGCTGCCCAGCCTGCTGGCCGGGTTGCTGGTGTTTGAACTGGTCAACATGCTCACCCCGCAGCTGCAGCGGCTGATCGAAGGGCGGCGCGCGCGCTGGCTGGCCGTGGCGTTGCTGGGGACATTAGTGGTCAGTGTGCTGACGCTGATCTTCGCCGGCGCCATCAGTTTTCTGCTGCACGAGGCGGAAAACCCAGGCGCTTCCCTCGACAAATTCATGCACGTGGTCGACCGCGCTCGCGGACAGCTGCCGCCGTTCATCGACGCTTACCTGCCGGCCAGCGCCGCCGAGTTTCGCGTGGCCATTGGCGAGTGGATGAGCAAGCACCTCAGCGACTTGCAACTGGTGGGCAAAGACGCTGCGCACATGTTTGTGACGCTGCTGATCGGAATGGTGCTGGGCGCGATCATTGCCTTGCAGCGCGTTCCGGATCTGACCAAGCGCAAGCCATTGGCTGCGGCGCTGTTTGATCGCCTGCACCTGCTGGTCCAGGCGTTCCGCAACATCGTGTTCGCGCAGATCAAGATTTCCCTGCTCAATACATTCTTTACCGGGATTTTTCTGGCGGTGATCCTGCCGCTGTTCGGCATCAAGCTGCCGCTGACCAAAACCCTGATCGTGCTGACCTTCCTGCTGGGACTGTTGCCGGTGATCGGCAACCTGATGTCAAACACCCTGATCACCATCGTCGGCTTGTCGCTGTCGATCTGGGTGGCCGTGGCGGCGCTGGGTTATCTGATCTTTATCCACAAGCTCGAATACTTCCTCAACGCGCGCATCGTCGGCGGGCAGATCAGTGCCAAGTCGTGGGAGTTGCTGTTGGCGATGCTGGTGTTCGAGGCCGCGTTCGGCCTGCCGGGGGTGGTGGCAGGGCCGATTTATTACGCGTATCTGAAGAGCGAGCTGAAGCAGGTGGGGATGGTTTGATCGGGAAATGTATTGCCTGATCTGACGTCATCGCTGGCAAGCCAGCTCCCACAGATATGGCGTAGCCGCGAGAACGGCGCTGTACCTGTGGGAGCTGGCTTGCCAGCGATGGAGGCGACTCGGTGTCGGATCAGCCCATCGGGCCGTAGCGTTTTGCAGCCTCGATCGCCAGACCGCTGCCGATGCTGCCAAAGATGTTCCCTTCCACGTGCCGCGCATTCGGCAGCATCGCCGAAACGCTGTTGCGCAGGGCCGGAATTCCGCTCGAACCACCGGTGAAGAACACGGTGTCCACCTGATCGACCCGCACATCGGCGTCCGCCAGCAACCGGGTCACGCTGTCGCGCACGCGCTCGAGCAGGTTCTCGATGGCTGACTCGAACAGTGCACGGCTCAATTCCACGCTCAGGCCCGGTTCGATGCGGTCCAGGGCTACGTGGCGGCTGTCGGCATGGGTCAGCTGGATCTTGGTTTCTTCCACTTCCATGGCCAGCCAGTGTCCGGCACGTTGTTCGATCAACTTGAACAGGCGATCGATGCCACCGGTGTCTTCGATGTCATAACGCATGCTGCCCAGCGCCAGGGTCGACTTTTGCGAGTACACCGAGTTGATGGTGTGCCAGGTCGCCAGGTTCATGTGGTGGCTGGTGGGCATGTAGGCGCCGCTTTTCATCCGGCTGCCGTAGCCGAACAGAGGCATCAGGCCCTGCAGGCTCAGCTGCTTGTCGAAGTCGGTCCCGCCGATGTGCACGCCACCGGTGGCCAGGATGTCGTCGTGACGGTTGTCGTGGTTGCGACGTTCCGGGGACAGACGCACCAGGGAGAAGTCCGAAGTACCACCGCCGATGTCGACAATCAGCACCAACTCTTCTTTTTCGATGGTCGACTCATAGTCGAATGCTGCAGCGATCGGTTCGTACTGGAAGGACACGTCTTTGAAGCCGATGGCGCGGGCCACGTCCACCAGGGTGTTTTCCGCTTCCTGGTCGGCCATTTCATCGTCATCGACAAAGAACACCGGGCGACCCAGCACGACTTCTTCGAATTCCCGACCAGCGGCAGCCTCGGCACGCTTCTTCAGCTGCCCGATGAACAGCCCGAGCAGGTCCTTGAACGGCATCGCCGTGCCCAGCACGCTGGTGTCGTGCTTGATCAGCTTGGAACCCAGCAGGCTCTTGAGCGAGCGCATCAGGCGCCCCTCGTAGCCTTCCAGGTACTCGTGCAGCGCCAGCCGACCGTACACCGGGCGGCGTTCTTCCATGTTGAAGAAGACCACCGAAGGCAGGGTGATCTTGTCGTCCTCCAGCGCGATCAGCGTTTCCATGCCAGGGCGAAGCCAGCCGACGGTGGAGTTGGACGTGCCAAAGTCGATACCGCAGGCACGAGCTGGAGATGCGTTTTTCATGTCTTTCAAGTTCCGGTTAAAAAACGGCCGCGCAGTGTATGTCAGTGCGGCACAGAATCGAAGGCCGACCATCCGCTAAATCTGCCGATCAACCGCTTGAAAGACGCGCGATCACCCCCAAACTACCCTGCATCAACCGGACAGCCGCAGGGCAATCGCAAGAAGTCCCGCCGGCTGCCGATAAACTTATGAAGCGCTGCCCGGTCACAAACTTGAGATCGGTCAAACTCTGTGCGGCAAATAAGGCGCATGCTGTGTCAGGTGGCGCGATTTCGATAACGGATGGTGATTCCCACGATGGACTTCAAAGACTATTACAAGATTCTCGGTGTGGAGCCGACCGCAGACGACAAGGCGATCAAGGCTGCCTATCGCAAGCTGGCGCGCAAATACCACCCCGACGTCAGCAAGGAAAAGGACGCCGAGGCCAAGTTCAAGGATGCCTCCGAGGCCTATGAAGCGTTGAAAAGCGCCGACAAACGCGCCGAATACGACGACTTGCGCCGCTATGGCCAGCATGGTCAACCGTTCCAGGGGCCGCCAGGCTGGCAAAGCCGTGGCGGTTTCGGTGGCGGCGGTCAGGACACTGGCGATTTTTCGGACTTCTTCAGTTCGATCTTCGGTAACCGTGGCCCCGGCTTTGGGGGGGCAGAGTCGCGTCGCAGCAGCGGGCGTCGAGGACAGGACGTGGAAATGGAACTGGCGATTTTCCTGGAGGAAACCCTCTCGAACGAATCGAAGAAGGTCACCTTCCAGGTGCCGCAGTACAACGCCGCCGGCCAGCACGTCAGCAATACCACTAAAAGTCTGAACGTGAAGATCCCCGCCGGCGTGACCGACGGCGAGCGCATTCGCCTCAAGGGCCAGGGCGCGCCGGGTGTCGGTGGCGGCGCCAATGGCGACCTGTACCTGACCATCCGTTTCGCGCCGCACCCGAAATTCGATGTCGAAGGCGAAAACCTGATCATCACGCTGCCGTTGGCCCCGTGGGAATTGGCCCTGGGCACCGAAGTGGCCGTGCCGACCCTGACCGGCAAGATCAACCTCAAGGTGCCGGCCGGCAGCCAGAACGGCCAGCGCATGCGCGCCAAGGGCCATGGCCTGCAGAGCAAGGCCGGCGAGCGTGGTTACCTGTTCGTGCAACTGAAGGCCGTCATGCCGAAAAAATCGGACGATGAGATCAAGGCCCTGTGGCAGGAACTGGCGAAAAAAGCCGCGTTCGACCCGAGAGAAAATTTCTGATCCAAGACCCGGAGTAGCCCGTAATGAGCAGCCCTCTGATCGTTCAACTGGACCTGGCCGAATTCTGTGAGGCGACCGACCTGTCGGACGTCTACGTGATCGAAATCGTCGAACACGGCATCCTCGAACCCCAAGGGGGCACGCCGAAGGATTGGCGCTTCACCGATTACGAACTGACTCTGGCCAAGCGCGCCGCCAAGCTGCGGCGCGATCTGGAACTGGAATGGGAAGGCGTCGCCCTGGCGCTGGACCTGCTCGAAGAGGTGCAGCAACTGCGGGCGGAGAACCGGATGTTGCGGCAGCGGTTGGGGCGGTTGGTGGTGGAGTAATCGGAACACCGAATCTGTGGCGGGGGCGCTTGGTCCCTCGCCACAAAAAGTCCACCGGTCACAACGGCTTTAAAGCTTTCTGGGCAATACCACCGTAAATCGCGTGCCGTCCTCTTCATTCGAGCTGACTTCAATCGTCCCCTGGTGAGCGTTAACCACCTCCTTGACGATAAACAACCCCAATCCCAGGCTGGTTGAAGGCTGACCCAGTTGTTCGTCGGCGCTGCGCACCAGCGGGTCGAAGATGGTGGCGATGGCGTCTTCGGAAATAGGCGATCCGTGATTGTGCACCGTTAGACAAACGGCGTCCGGCTCGCCCTTGAGGGTCACCGTCACGTCGCGTTTGTTCGAGCCATGCTGCAAGGCGTTGCCGATCAGATTCTGCAACAACTGAGCGATGCGCCCCGGATCCCAGTTACCACGAACGTCGCCCAGTACTTCCAGGGTCGGATCAGACTCCGGATTGCCCGCACAGGCCTCGGCAATCACCGCATGCGCCGCTTCGGCCATGTCCATGGGGGCGGGTTCGATCGGCAGGCTCCGGCCCAGGCGGCTGCGCACCAGTTCCAGCAAATCGCTGACCATCACCGTCATATGGCGCGTGCCACGCTGGATGTGGGTCACGCAGGCCAGGGCATCGCCCTCGAGTGCGGTTTTGCGCAACAGCAATTCAGTGGACATGCTCACCGCTTGCAGCGGCGCGCGCAGGTCGTGGCCGAGGATCGCCAGAAAGAGGTCCCGTGAACGATTGACCTGCTCGGCATAAGCGGCGGTGGACTCGGCCAGGGCTTCGTCGATGGCTTCGTTGAAACGGATCATGTCCTGGAAGTAGGCCATGTCGGGGGACACGAGGCTGGCGACCCACAGGCGGATCACACAGGCGCGCAAATGGCGAAATTCGCTGGTCATCTGCACCAGGTCGAAACCGACGTTGTGACGCAACTCGCCGTGGCTGGCGCCGGCCTGGTCCAGGCTCGGGGTTTTTTCCGGGCCTTCGCCCTTGGCCTTGGCCGCTTGTTCACCGGGCGTTTGAGGCTTGGTCATGTCCCGCGCGGCGGCCAGCAGGATCGCCTTTGCATGATCGCGTAACGCGGCACTGTCCATGAGCTCGGCGGCAGGGGTGATGGTTTCGGCGAACAGCTCCCATTCATCGACGATGCGATCGACATGTAACACGATGAATTCGGATAGACGCATGGCAGGTACCTGAGCATGAAACATGGAAGATCGACTCGAATAGTAGCCCCTTTGGCGAGAAATACACGACCGCTCATTCAGTGGCATGGCCGGCCACTTTTGTGGCGGTACATACCTATTGAAGGCTCCTTGATTTTCGAAGCGTGCAGGCCATTTCAGCGCCTTGGCCCAACAGTTATTTGGTCTTTTTTTTCGAGGGAGGATCAATAAGCTGTTGATTCCTATCCTGTCATCAAGGTGATTGAACAGTGTCTGATTTGCATGGAAGCAACTCGCGGGCAACGCCCGCCGAAAACAAGGGTGTGCATTACGGTCGTGTACTCGACGTGATACCTGGCGCGATCAAACAGGCGTCGATGTCGAGATTGAAAAGCCTTGAAACACTGAGGCCGGAGCCCCCCCAGTGGTACAGCGCTGCACGGGAAACAGACCGCCAATACCTCAAGCAATTGATCGAAGAGCAGGGGTGCCTGCAAGGCGTACTGGACAAGACCCTGGGCGATTTGCAGCACGACATCCAGGCCTTCGCCGAACCTCTGCTCAGTGCGTCGATGCAGGCGAACTTCAATGGCGTGAAGAACATCGACGCCTTGAACGTGCAACTTGAAGTTGCCGACAAAATTGCCTTTGTCATCGACACCGGGGCCACTCGCGTTCGGCAGTCCACGCTACTGGAAGCGGCGCTGCACAATTTCGAGGAATCAGAAACCGCTGAAGACGCCTGGCGCACCAGCTCCGGCCTCTATCGCAAGGACGAGCGCGGCGTACTTGCGCTTGAGTCCGCGATTTCCTTGCCCCGGTTTGCATCGATGTGCCGCAACCTCGACATCGGCGGACAGTACCAGCGACATATCAAATCCATCCTGCTGCCGGCGACCGCCGAGGCCCGGCGCGCCTTGCAGGACGCATCGGTGGCCAGTGAAAAAGCCACTTTTCAGGTGGCGTCACTGGTCGCCCGCTTGAAGGGCGATATCAGCGACCATGCCTATGGCAAGCTCATGCAAATACGCCAGAGCGAGGCCAATACCACGCTGTACGACCGGCCATTGCACTGCCACCGATTGTCGCTGATGGGCTTTCGGTTGACCGGCATCGTGCTGTTCAGTGCCGTCAGCGATCCGTCGAAGGTCAAGCAGGCGATTGATGCCTTGACCCCCGAATGGGTGAAATTCTGGAGCGAGTGGTCGCAGCGCATCCCGGTATTGCCCGGCGCGGAGTACGAGCGGTTCAAACTGCTGCAGGCGTTTTTCGCCAACGGCCCCCAGGGCCTCAACGATGAGCTTTTGCGCCGCGACGACATCTACCATCAGAGCCGTTTGTCCGGCCCTGTGATCGCCTATGTGCCGGATGATCCGGAACATCCGCTCAAGGAATACCCGTCGCTGACCGCATTCATGAAAACCTTGCTCGGGCAGCTGCGCGACACGCAATACCAGGCGTTTTTCAGCCGGTTCGTGGCGCAAAAGGACAAGGGAGTGTTTTTCAGCCGGGTCAACGAACGCCTCAAGACGGTGACCTGGCAGCAACGCGAACCGCTGGACATGGGGCCGTGGTGGCGTGAAACGGCGGTCGAGAATCCCGATGCAGAACCCATTACCAATCAGATCACCGGCGATCTGTGGGCGACACTGTTCATTGAGCGCCGCGACAAGGCCATCGCCGATGCCCGACGCATCGCGGTGCCGACCGACGACGAAGACGCCAACGCCCGCTTCAAGCGCCTGACCAGTTACCTGGACATCGGCTGGAACCTGTTCAATTTCGCCGCCATGCTGGTGCCCGGCCTGGGCGAGGCGATGCTGGGCATCATGATTGCGCAGATGCTCGCCGAGGTGGCCGAAGGTATCGAAGACTGGAGCAAAGGCGACAAGGAAGAGGCCTCGGCCTACTTCAATGGCGTACTGATCAACTTTGCGCAGTTGGCGCTGATGGGCGCCGGTCATGCATTGCCAACCGGCCAGCTGACGCCGATCAAGGTCTCGCCCTTCGTCGAAGGGCTCAAGCCTGTGGAGGTCGCTGGCAAGCCGCGTTTATGGAACCCGGACCTGACGCCGTATGAGCAATCGGTGACCCTGCCCAAGGAGGGTGTCGTCGGTGAAAAAGGCTTGTACCGGCATCAGGAGCAAGACCTGCTGCGCCTCGACGACAAATACTACGAAGTCAAACAGGACCCCAGTACCGGCCAGCATCGCCTGCAACACCCCACCCGTGCCGACGCCTATCAGCCCTTGCTGGCGCACAACGATGCCGGCCTGTGGAAGACCGAACTCGATCAACCGCTGGAGTGGGATCGGCGCCAATTACTGCAACGCTTGGGCGCCCCGGTGGATGGGCTCACGGATGAAACCCTGGAGCAGGTTCTGACCGTCAGTGGCGTTCACGAAAATGCATTGCGCCGGCTGCACGTGGAACACGAAACCCTGCCCGCGCTGCTGACCGATACCTTCAAGCGCTTCAAGGCCTACGCCGATGCCGAAGCCTGTGCAGACCTGATACTGGACGGTCGGATCGGCCAGGAGTGGGCTGATTATGTCGTGCGCTTCATGACCGAACTGCCGGGCTGGCCCGAGGGCAAAGCCATCGAAGTGTTCGAGGGGCCGGGCCTGTCGGGGGCGGCGATCAAGGAGGGCTATGCCGAGGCGTTGCCGGCCGACACCTTGCAGATAACCTGGCAGGATTTGCTGGCCGGTGCGCTGCCGAAACGCGTGGTCGGGTTCCTGGATGAACAGGCCCTTCGCGAAATGCTGGGGCAGTGGTATGCGGGGGATTCAAAGGCGCGCGTCAAGGCCTTGCGCGATCGCCTGGCCGATCAGGCGCGGAGCAGTAAAAGGCGTTTGTTCGACAAACTGTACGAGCGCCGCGAGCGTACGGACGATTCCCGTGTGAGCTTGCTCAAGGGGCACGAGTCGTCGTTGTCGACCAGCGTGGCGCAAGCGCTGGTGGATCACGCACACCCCTCGGACCTGCAACATCTGGCCGAGAAAAAACGCGTGCCCTTGAGGCTTTCCCAGCAGGCCGGGGAAGCGGCGCACCAGCTGCGAGTGGCACGAGCCTAT
This sequence comes from Pseudomonas sp. MIL9, assembly GCF_016887925.1. Taxonomy (NCBI): domain Bacteria; kingdom Pseudomonadati; phylum Pseudomonadota; class Gammaproteobacteria; order Pseudomonadales; family Pseudomonadaceae; genus Pseudomonas; species Pseudomonas sp. MIL9. Next base: position 24,900 of record NZ_JAFEHE010000013.1, read on the forward strand.
GAAGGCCTGTACCTCGGCGAACTGCACACCACGGACACTGAGCGTCTGGAGCTGCACTCTCTGGCAGCCCTGCCTGGCTGGCCTGCGGACCTGCGTCTGGAAATTCGCGACTATTCATTTTCGGGCTCGCTGCACGACAGCCTTGGCCCGCAGGACGCGCCGATCCGCAAGGTGCTGATCCGGGGCGATGATGGCCGCTATGAAGCTCGGGACGCGCTCGATCAACACCTGCACGGTGCGGACACGCTCTATGCCGCCGTACTGCACGCATTACCCGACCCACAGCGCATCGACCTGGGTTTTGAAATCCATGATGCCGCCGGGCTTGAGCAAGCGATAAAGACAACACCACGGGATCGATCGTTGTTCGAGCCTGTGCTGCGGGAAAACCCCGTGCTCAAACCGTCCTACGACCCCAGCGTCATGCGCTTGCGCGGCGGCATGCCAGGTTATGCGCAGGTCCCGCGAGGCATGGGACTGCGGCGGCGGGCTCGCTCGCTGTATCCGGGCTTTAGCACTGAAGAAGTCGAAACAATGCTCAGCAAGTTCAATCAGAACGGTGGTTCGGCCCATGAACGACTGACCGCGTTGGAGGCCGAGTTCAATCAGTTGAATCGCACGATGCAAAACTGGATGAACTTACCGACCCGGTCTTTTCGTTTCACGCCGTCAGGGATTGCCGAGTGGCGCGCGCGCGACCGCCTCTACAAAGCCATAAGGCAGTGCTGGCAGCGAACCGGGTCCGAGGGCGTGCAAGTGGCGGGTGCCGTGCATACGCAATGGCTGAATCTGGACGACCTGCCTTTGCTTCCTCGGCTCCTCGAGACGCTACCGAAACTGGAGGCCAACTTCGATCATGTCACCAGCCTGAGTCTGCGCAGCGGCGAATTGCGCAACGAGCACATGACCTTTCTCGCCTCGTTTCGCCAGGTGCGTTATCTCAACCTGCAAGACAACCTGCTGACCGCCCTTCCCGAGGCGATCGGTGAGATGAGTCATCTGAGTGACCTGTCCCTCAATGACAATCGCATAGAGCTGGATGCATCGGCAGTGGATCGCCTGAAAAATCGGGTTCATCTGCGCTCGCTGGGCTTGCGTGGCAACCCCTTGAAGCTCGTGCCGAACATCAGCCGGATGCCGCAGTTGCAGGTGATTTTGCTCGACGAAACGGGCCTGGACACTTGGCCTGTCGGGCTGTTTTCCCAGTCGCGGCCGCGCAGTATTTACCTCGATCTGCGACGCAACCCGATCACCCTCATTCCTGAGGTCGCACCGGGGTCGTTTCGTGCCGAGTTGTTGGCGCGCACGGTGATCAGCCGTGAGCCGCGCTGGATTTCGCCAGAGAACCTCGACACCCTCAGGTCCTATATTGAATCGGTCGGCATGGACCCGGACCGGCCGTACCCGCCACGCGGCACGCTGGACAGCGCCGACTGGGCGGCAGGCATGACCGAGCGGCAGTGGCAGCAGAAGCAGGAAATCTGGAACGAGGTCGAGGATGAGTTCGACTCGGTGCCGTTCTTCAATGAAATCCGCAAACTCACCCAATCGGCCGACTTCACGGCGGGCGACGCCTATAAGACGGACCTGACCGCCAAGGTCTGGCGCATGCTCGAGGCCATGGCCAAAGACAGCGAACTGCGGATCAAACTGTTCAACGAGGCCGCAACGCCCACCGCCTGTGTAGATGGCGGCACGCAACTGTTCAACGCCATGGGCCTGCAGGTGCTGATTCATGAGGCCCACGCCCTCGCCAGCGCGGACCTGATCGAGACTCGGCTGCTGGAGCTGGCCCAGGGCAAATCCAGGCTCGATGAACTGGGCGCCATCGCCCGTCAACGGGTCGCGTCACGATTGGCGGCAGGGGAGCGGTTCCGGCGACTCGACGGGCAGGGCAATGTCATCGGCACCATTGATGAAGTGGAGGTTCACCTGGCGTACATGACCGATCTGGCTGAGCGCCTGAACCTGCCATGGCAGGCCCGGGGCATGCAGTTTCGCAAGATCGCCGGGGTGACCAAGGAGATGATCGACGCGGCGTTCCGGCGAATCGTGGCGCTGGAGGAGGGCGATTTGCTCACGGATCGAATCCTTGAACAGCCCTTGTGGAAAACCTGGCTGGAGTCTTCCAACGCTAAAGAACTGGACAGTTTGAAGCGACAGATCGACGCGACCACGGAGTTGCAGGATGCGTTGCAGCGTCGGTCCGAGACGGTGGAACCGGCCGCCAGGGCGGATATGGACGTGGAGATCAAGGCGCTTTGCCGCGAGTTGAACCGCGACGAAAACGCCTTCAGCGAAGGGCAGGTCATGAGTGATGAGGACTACACCCAGGCATTGACCGACATCGACGGGCAGATCCGGCAAACGCTGAAATCGATCACTCGACAAGCGATCAAGCGTGCCCGGTTACCGCGGCTTGAGCTTCCATCCGCTCAATAACCGCGAACCCGACAACAATCAGTAACCTGTGGCGAGCGAGCGTGCTCGCCACAGGTTTTTTGTATTCACGCGCGATTGTCCAGGACCCGGTTCACCGCCAGCTCACTGAGCATGATCACCTGCTGAAGCGCCAGCATGGCGTTGCGGTTCGCACCGTCCAGCATCCCGGCAAACTCGCTCGCCATCACGCTCGCCGACGCCAATGACTCACAGGCATGGGCCAACAGGGTTTCGTTGTCGACATCAGGTGCAACGACAAAAATGGTCCGGGCCGTACGCGTGGCGGCCGTCACCGGGACGTTGGGTTTGAGGTAATAGTCCAGTGCGCGGTCGACGGCGGGGTGGAGCTTTCTTGACGGCGTGCAGAGGTGCGCATCGGTGCTTTGAGGTTCTGATCCAGCGGGTGTGTCGGTGACGTTGGGCATGGTGAGTCTCCGTGGTAGGTCTGGAGGTGCCACGCTACCCCCCTGACTTCCGACGGCCAACCCTAAAAAAGCGTCAGACGCGTCCTCGATTTTTCAAGGTTTTTCATCGTTTCTAAACGTTTCCTTTTCGCCGGTTAAACGGTGCTCGATGGGTTTGTTTAAGCGCTGTCAGCATGACTTCATTCAGGCTACAAAAGCTTGTGCCGTTGCCTACAGTTGCGCCAGAAACCGCCGGCTTGTGCGCCTTGGTGCGGGTCTCTATTGTTTTGCGGCCACTGCCCATCAGTGGTCGGGTTTAGCAGCCCGTTGATGTCAAGACGCACACGTCTCTGTCAGTCAGGTATCCCATCCCTGCACTTGATGGCGGCTGTGCGCAGGGCGCTTCGGCGCGCCGATTTCTTGGCTCATCGGTCTGCTAACCTGCGCGCAGCTGCGTCCCTATCGTTTAGCAGCGAACGGGTTGCGGCCTCACTCTTGCGAGGACCAGCTGACCCGTACGGCAGAAAAAGCAAACCCGATGGCGGTCGCCCTCCATCGGGTTTTTCTTTGGACGAGCGGCTCGCACTCAGAACAGGAAATACCGCTGCGCCATCGGCAACACATCCGCCGGTTCACACCACAACAACACGCCGTCGGCCTTGACCTGATAGGTCTGCGGGTCGACGTCGATGTTCGGCAGGTAGTCGTTGTGGATCAGGTCGGTTTTCTGCACTTCGCGACAGCCTTTGACCACGGCGATTTTCTTCTTCAGGCCCAGGGCTTCGGGCAGGCCGGCCTCCTGTGCGGCCTGGCTGATGAAGGTCATGCTGGTGGCGTGCAACGAGCCGCCGTAGCTTGCGAACATCGGGCGGTAGTGCACCGGTTGCGGCGTCGGAATCGAAGCGTTGGCATCACCCATCAGGCTGGCGGCGATGGCGCCACCCTTGAGGATCAGCGTCGGTTTGACCCCGAAGAACGCCGGGCGCCAGAGCACCAGGTCGGCCCATTTGCCGACTTCCACCGAGCCCACTTCATGGCTGATGCCGTGGGTGATCGCCGGGTTGATGGTGTACTTGGCGATGTAGCGTTTGGCGCGGAAGTTATCGTTGCCTTCACCGTCGCCGGGCAGCGGGCCGCGCTGCTTTTTCATCTTGTCGGCGGTTTGCCAGGTGCGGGTAATGACTTCGCCAACCCGGCCCATGGCCTGGCTGTCGGAGCTGATCATCGAGAACGCGCCGAGGTCGTGGAGGATGTCTTCGGCGGCAATCGTCTCGCGGCGGATTCGGCTTTCAGCGAAGGCCACGTCTTCGGCAATGCTCGGGTCCAGGTGATGGCAGACCATCAGCATGTCGAGGTGTTCGTCGATGGTGTTGCGGGTGAACGGCCGGGTCGGGTTGGTGGAACTCGGCAGCACGTTGGCGAAACCGCAGGCCTTGATGATGTCCGGGGCATGACCACCGCCCGCGCCTTCGGTGTGGTAGGTGTGGATGGTGCGGCCCTTGAAGGCGGCGAGGGTGGTTTCGACGAAGCCGGATTCGTTGAGGGTGTCGGTGTGGATCGCCACCTGCACATCGTACTGGTCGGCGACGTTCAGGCAGTTGTCGATGCTCGCGGGCGTGGTGCCCCAGTCCTCGTGGAGTTTGAGGCCGATGGCACCCGCCATGACCTGTTCGATCAACGGCCCCGGCAGGCTGGCGTTGCCTTTGCCGGTCAGGCCGATGTTCATCGGGAAGGCATCGGCGGCTTGAAGCATCCGCGCCAGATGCCATGGGCCGGATGTGCAAGTGGTGGCATTGGTGCCGGTGGCCGGGCCGGTGCCGCCGCCGATCATGGTGGTGACGCCGCTCATCAGCGCTTCTTCGATCTGCTGCGGGCAGATGAAGTGGATGTGGGTGTCGATGCCGCCGGCGGTGAGGATCATGCCTTCGCCGGCGATGACTTCGGTGCCGGCGCCAATGGCGATGGTGACATCGGGCTGGACATCCGGGTTGCCGGCCTTGCCGATCGCGGCGATGCGCCCGTCCTTGAGGCCGACGTCAGCCTTGACGATGCCCCAGTGGTCGATGATCAGCGCGTTGGTGATCAGGGTGTCGACCACGTCGGCGGCGGGCAACTGGCTCTGGCCCTGGCCATCGCGGATCACTTTGCCGCCGCCGAACTTCACTTCTTCGCCGTAGGTGGTGAAGTCTTTTTCCACTTCGATCCACAGGTCGGTGTCGGCCAGGCGCACCTTGTCGCCGACGGTGGGGCCGAACATGTCGGCGTAGGCCTGACGGGAGATTTTCATTCGTTTGCCTTGAGATTCAATTGAATTTGAAATCGTTCGCTGCGCTCACTTTCGCGAGCAGGCTCGCTCCCACAGTTGATCGCATTCCCCTGTGGGAGCGAGCCTGCTCGCGAAGGGACCGGAACAGACACTGCCTTGATCAGAGATTCCCCATGATCCGCCCGGCAAACCCGAACACCCGCCGATGCCCGGCCAGGTCGACCAGTTCGACCTCACGGCTCTGCCCCGGCTCGAAGCGCACGGCGGTGCCGGCGGGAATATTCAGGCGCATGCCACGGCTGGCGGCGCGGTCGAACGTCAGGGCGTCGTTGGTTTCAAAGAAGTGGTAATGCGAGCCGACCTGGATCGGCCGGTCGCCGCTGTTGGCCACCGTCAAGCTCAGGGTGCGACGGCCAGCGTTGAGTTCGATGTCGCCGGGCTGGATCTGGTATTCACCGGGAATCATCAATGGGCTCCTTGCAGAATCTTGTAGTAGAGGGCGGTCGGCTTGTAGCGCCCGCTCGGGTCGCAGGCGTAGTCGGGGATTTCGCCGGCGCGGGTGTAACCCAGGGCCTTGTAGAAATCTTCCGCCGCAGAGCCTGCTTCGGTATCGAGGTAGAGCATGCCGCGCTTGTGCTGCAGGGCCGCCTGTTCCAGTGCGCTCATCAACTGTTGGCCCAGCCCACGGCGGCGTGCGTGTTCGCGCACCAGCAGTTTTTGCACTTCGGCACGGTTCAGGCCGTTGGCTTTCTGGCACAGGGTCAGTTGTACGCTGGCCTGCACTTGTTCGTCCTTGACCACCACCCACAGCAGCACATGGCCCTTGTTCAGGTTTTCCTGGACTTCATCGAAATACGCGCGGGCCTGGGTCGCGTCGAGGTCGGCCATGAAACCGACGCTGGCGCCATAACCCACGGCGTCCAGAAGCAGATCAATCAAGCCCTGACGATAGTGCGCAAAACTCTCAACATTGACGCGTCGCAGTTGGGCGGGGTTCATGGGGTATCACTCCTTGTTGGCGCTCGGTGGTTGCGCGCCAGGATTGAGGGTCAGTTGCATAAAGGTCAGGTCCAGCCAGCGCCCGAACTTGGTGCCCACCTGAGGCATTTGCCCGGTGGTCACGAAGCCGATGCGCTCATGCAGGCGAATGGACGCGGTGTTGCCGCTTTCGATGGCGGCGACCATCACGTGTTTGCCGCCACTCTTTGCGCGTTCGATCAGTACCTCCATCAACCGAGGACCGAGGCCATTGCCGCGCTGGTCGCTGCGTACGTAAACCGAGTGTTCGACGGTGTGACGGAAGCCATCAAAAGGCCGCCAGTCGCCGAATGAAGCGTAGCCCAGCACCTGGTTTTCGGCGTCGACGATCACCAGGATCGGGTACGCCTGGGATTGCCGGGCGCTGAACCAGGCCTGGCGATTGCCCAGGTCCACCGCCTGTTCGTTCCAGATGGCCGTGGTGTTGAGCACGGCGTCGTTGTAGATATCGCGGATGGCTGGCAGGTCGGCATGTACCGCATCGCGGATGTGGTAAGTCATGGCGTGGCCTCAGGCAATCGGTTGATGGACGGTGACCAGTTTGGTGCCGTCGGGGAAAGTGGCTTCGACCTGAATCTCCGGGATCATTTCCGGGATGCCTTCCATCACTTGTTCGCGGCTGAGCAGGGTGGTGCCGTAGTGCATCAACTCGGCCACGGTCTGGCCATCGCGGGCACCTTCGAGCAGCGCCGCGGAGATGTAGGCCATGGCCTCCGGGTAATTGAGTTTTACGCCGCGCGCCAAACGCCGCTCGGCCACCAGGCCTGCGGTGAAGATCAGCAGCTTGTCTTTTTCGCGTGGGGTCAGGTCCATTGGTGCAATCCATCAGGGCAGATTAAAAAAGGTATTCGGGTACATAAACACAACCCCTGTGGGAGCTGGCTTGCCAGCGATGGGGACCTCAAGGCCGCCAAAAGCATCGCTGGCAAGCCAGCTCCCACAGGGATCGGTGTTCAGGTGTTCCAGATTCGCGGTGGCATGGCTTCGCGGCCAAGCAGTGCCGGGCGCAGCAACCTCCACACATCAATCAGCCAGCCGCGCGCCAACAGTGCTTCGCTGGCCAGGCACCGGGCGACCATTAGCCCCGGCAATTGCGTCAGATCCCCGCGCACGGCATGGGGCAGCGAGCGACAACGCTCCAGCAAATCGCTATCGATTTCCCCGGTCACCAACAGGGTGGCGAACACCGGTTGCCCGTCCAGGCCAATCGGTGAGTCGAGCAAACCGTCAGCCCCGACAATGCGCTGGCGTTCGTGCCAGAGCAACTGGCCGTCGCGGCGAATATCCAGTTGCGCCTGAAAGTGTCCGAGGTCGAAACGCTCGCCGCTGGCCGGGCGACCCAGGGCGACGACGTCCCAGTAGAACAGCCGCGCATCGCCTTCAAGGTCGATGGCGGTGCTGAGTTCAGCCTGCGCCGCGCTGAAGATGATCGTTTCCTGTGGCAACCACTCCAGTGTCGCACCGGCCGCCACCTGCAATTTCAATTGCTGATAAGCGGGGCCGGCGGCGCGATACCACTTGGCCGCGCCGGGGCTGGTGATCTGTGCCCAGGCATCGCGGCCGACGCTGGCCGAGATGTTCAGGCGATCACCGCCGGCGATTCCGCCCGGCGGGTGGACGATGATGTGCTGGCAGACCTGCGGCCCTTCGGCGTACAGGTGCTTCTGCACCCGCAACGGGCCCAGGTGGCGGCGCTGAACCGGACGTGTGCTGTCACCGAAACGGGCGTAAGCCAGTTCGAGTTCGGCATGCCAACTGGGCGTGAACAACGGCGAGGCGGGTAGATTCATGATGTCTAATTATCGTTAGGCTGCTACGGATCAGATCGCAACTTTAGATGGTAACCAGGCCGCGCACACCCTCGGCTTCCATATTTTCACCGCGACCCTGTTGCACGATCTCGCCCCGCGACATCACCAGGTATTGATCGGCCAGTTCGGCGGCGAAGTCGTAGAACTGTTCCACCAGCAAAATCGCCATGTCACCACGGGCCGCGAGCTTCTTGATCACTGCACCGATCTCCTTGATCACCGACGGCTGGATGCCTTCGGTGGGCTCGTCGAGAATCAACAGGCGTGGACGGCTGGCCAGGGCGCGGCCGATGGCGAGCTGCTGTTGCTGGCCGCCGGACAGGTCGCCGCCGCGTCGGTGCTTCATTTGCAGCAGCACCGGGAACAACTCGTAGATGAACGCCGGCACTTCCTTGGCTTCGGAGCCGGGAAAGCGCGACAGGCCCATCAGCAGGTTTTCTTCCACGGTCAGGCGCCCGAAAATTTCCCGGCCCTGGGGCACGTAGGCGATGCCGGCATGCACCCGCTGATGCGGCTTGAACGTGGTGATCGGCTTGCCTTCCCAGTTCACCGCGCCCTCTTTGGCCGGCAGCAGGCCCATCAGGCATTTGAGCAGCGTGGTCTTGCCTACGCCGTTACGCCCGAGCAGGCAGGTGACTTCGCCGACCTTCACGTCAAACGTCAGGCCGCGCAGGATGTGGCTTCCGCCGTAGTACTGGTGCAGTTTTTCAACGTGCAACATTCTCAAATACCCCTTAAATCCCTTGTGGGAGCGAGCCTGCTCGCGATCGCGGTGGGTCAGGCGGCAAGTTTTTTTTCAGATAGACCGCCATCGCGAGCAGGCTCGCTCCCACAATTAAATAGTGTTCAGCCCTCATCGACCGAGATACACCTCGATCACCCGCTCATCGGCCTGCACCTGCTCCAGTGACCCTTCGGCCAGCACGCTGCCCTGGTGCAACACGGTGACGTGGTCGGCGATCGAGCCGACGAAGCCCATGTCGTGTTCCACCACCATCAGCGAATGCTTGCCGGCCAGGCGCTTGAACAGCTCGGCGGTGAATTCGGTTTCGGCGTCGGTCATGCCGGCCACCGGTTCGTCGAGCAACAGCAGTTGCGGGTCCTGCATCAGCAACATGCCGATTTCCAGGAACTGCTTCTGGCCGTGGGACAGCAACCCGGCGGGGCGATTGACCGAAGGGGTCAGGCGGATGGTGTCGAGCACTTCGGCGATGCGATCCTTCTGCTCGCCGCTGAGCCGTGCCCGCAGGCTGGCCCATACCGACTTGTCGGTTTTCTGCGCCAGTTCCAGGTTCTCGAACACGCTCAGCGCCTCGAATACGGTGGGCTTCTGGAACTTGCGACCAATGCCGGCCTGGGCGATCTGCACTTCACTCATCTGCGTCAGGTCCAGGGTTTCGCCGAACCAGGCATTGCCGTGGCTGGGGCGGGTCTTGCCGGTGATCACGTCCATCAGCGTGGTCTTGCCCGCGCCGTTGGGGCCGATGATGCAGCGCAACTCGCCGACGCCGATGTACAGGTTCAGGTTGTTCAGTGCGCGGAAGCCATCGAAGCTGACGCTGATGTCTTCCAGGGTCAGGATGGTGCCGTGCCGTGTGTTGAGGCCTTTGCCGGCGCGCTGGCCGAGGCCGATCGTGTCGCGGCTGGTGCCGGCGTCCTTGTTGGGCTCCACGGGGAAAAACGCCGGTTCGAGCATGAATTCAGCCGTCGCAGTGACTCTCATTGTTCACCTCTTTTCTTCAGCAAACCGATCACGCCCTTGGGCAGGTACAGGGTCACAACGATGAACAGCGCGCCGAGGAAGAACAGCCAGTACTCCGGGAACGCCACGGTGAACCAGCTCTTCATGCCGTTGACCACGCCCGCGCCGAGCAGCGGGCCGATCAGCGTGCCGCGACCGCCCAGCGCCACCCAGACTGCCGCTTCGATGGAGTTGGTCGGCGACATTTCACTGGGGTTGATGATGCCCACTTGCGGCACGTACAGCGCACCCGCGAGGCCACACAACACCGCGCTGAGCACCCACACGAACAGCTTGAAGCCCCGTGGGTCGTAGCCGCAGAACATCAAGCGGTTTTCCGCATCGCGCAACGCGGTCAGCACCCGGCCGAACTTGCTTTGCGCCAGGCGCCAGCCGATGTACAGGCTCGCCACCAGCAACAGCACGGTGGCGAAAAACAGCACGGCGCGGGTGCCCGGTTCGGTGATGCCGAAGCCGAGGATCGTGCGGAAGTTGGTGAAGCCATTGTTGCCGCCAAACCCGGTTTCGTTGCGGAAGAACAACAGCATGCCGGCGAAGGTCAGGGCCTGGGTCATGATCGAGAAGTACACGCCCTTGATCCGCGAGCGGAAGGCGAAGAAACCGAACACCAGCGCCAGTAGCCCCGGGGCCAGGACGACCAGGCACAGGGTCCAGAGAAAGCTGCTGGTGCCGGTCCAGAACCAGGGCAGTTCGGTCCATGACAGGAAGGTCATGAACGCCGGCAGGCCATCGCCCGAAGCCTGGCGCATCAGGTACATGCCCATCGCATAACCGCCCAGGGCGAAGAACAAACCGTGACCGAGGGACAGCAACCCGGCATAGCCCCAGACCAGATCCAGCGCCAGGGCGACGATGGCGTAGCAAAGAATCTTCCCCACCAGGGTCAGGGTGTAGGCCGAGACGTGAAAGGCACTGTCCGCCGATAACAGCGACAGCAACGGCAATGCCAGCAGCAGGATCAGGATGACTGCACCCACGGCAATCGTGACTTTGGGGCCGGCTTTTTGTGTGGCGGTAACGAGCAGGGGCTGGTTCATCAGTCGATCACCCGTCCTTTCAGTGCGAAGAGGCCTTGCGGACGTTTCTGGATGAACAGAATGATCAGCGCGAGGATGAGGATCTTGCCGAGCACGGCACCGATTTGCGGTTCGAGAATCTTGTTGGCAATGCCTAAGCCAAACGCCGCCAGCACGCTACCGGCCAATTGCCCGACGCCGCCGAGCACCACCACCAGGAACGAATCGATGATGTAGCTCTGGCCGAGGTCCGGGCCGACGTTGCCGATCTGGCTCAGGGCCACACCACCGAGGCCGGCGATGCCCGAGCCGAGGCCGAAGGCGAGCATGTCCACGCGTCCGGTGGGCACGCCGCAGCAGGCGGCCATGTTGCGGTTTTGGGTGACGGCGCGCACGTTCAGGCCCAGACGGGTCTTGTTCAGCAGCAGCCAGGTCAGCACCACCACAAACAGCGCGAAGGCGATGATGACGATGCGGTTGTACGGCAGCACCAGATTGGGCAGCACTTGAATCCCGCCCGACAGCCAGGCCGGGTTGGCCACTTCGACGTTCTGCGCGCCGAACACCAATCGAACAAGTTGAATCAGCATCAGGCTGATGCCCCAGGTGGCGAGCAGGGTTTCCAGCGGGCGGCCATAGAGGTGACGAATCACCGTGCGCTCCAGGGCCATGCCGATGGCCGCGGTGACGAAAAATGCCACCGGCAAGGCGATCAGCGGATAGAACTCGATGGCCTGCGGGGCAAAGCGCTGGAACATCAACTGCACCACGTAGGTCGAGTAGGCGCCGAGCATCAGCATCTCGCCGTGGGCCATGTTGATCACGCCGAGCAGGCCGAAGGTGATCGCCAGGCCAAGCGCCGCCAACAACAGGATCGAGCCCAGTGACATGCCGCTGAAGGCCTGTCCAAGTAATTCGCCGACCAGCAGTTTGCGTTTGACTTGAGCCAGGCTGGTTTCGGCGGCGGTGCGCACGCCGGCATCGGTTTCGACGCCCGGTTCCAGCAGACTTTCGAGGCGGGTGCGGGCCAGCGGATCGCCGGTTTCGCCCAGCAGTCGCACTGCGGCGAGGCGCACGGCCGGGGCGGTGTCGACCAATTGCAGATTGGCCAGTGCCAGGCTGAGGGCGGCGTGAACGGTTTCGTCCTTTTCGCCAGCCAGTTGCTGGTCGAGGAATTTCAGTTGCGCGGGTTTGGCACTTTTCTGCAATTGCTGCGCGGCGCCGAGACGGATTTTGGCGTCGGCGGCGAGCAGTTGGTGGCTGGCCAGCGCGGTGTCGATCAGCCCCCGCAGGCGGTTGTTCAGGCGCAGGGTTTTCGGCTGGCCGTCGATGCTCAACTCACCTTGTTGCAGGGCGTTGATCAGTTCGATGCGGGCCGGATCGGGCTGCGCGGCCCAGGCTTCCAGCAGTTTGGCCTGCTGCACGGGATTGGCGGCGACGAAGTCTTCGGCGTTGCCGGCGTAGGTGGCCATTGGCAGCAAGAGTGCGATGGCCAGAACAAGTCGGTAAAGGGCAGTGGGCATAAAGAGTCGCCTTGACGCGGACATTGTGGGAGCGAGCCTGCTCGCGATAGCAATGGGTCAGTCACAGAGATCTTGAATGTGCTGCCGTCATCGCGAGCAGGCTCGCTCCCACAGGGATTTGTGTCGGGCCCGAATGCCCGGGCCCGACCTCCAGTGGCTTAGTTGCTCTTCACCGCATAGTCCGGCTTCTTGTCGTTGCCCGGAATGAACGGGCTCCACGGTTGGGCGCGGATCGGGCCTTCGGTCTGCCAGACCACGTTGAACTGACCATCGGCCTGGATCTCGCCGATCATGACCGGCTTGTGCAGGTGGTGGTTGGTCTTGTCCATGGTCAGGGTGTAGCCGGACGGCGCAGCGAACGTCTGGCCGGCGAGGGCTTCGCGGACTTTGTCGACGTCGGTGGACTTGGCTTTTTCAGCGGCCTGGGCCCACATGTGGATGCCGACGTAAGTGGCTTCCATCGGGTCGTTGGTCACCGCTTTGTCGGCGCCCGGCAGGTTGTGTTTCTTGGCGTAGGCCTTCCAGTCAGCGACGAACTTCTTGTTCACCGGGTTCTCCACCGATTCGAAGTAGTTCCACGCCGCGAGGTTGCCCACCAACGGTTTGGTGTCGATGCCGCGCAGTTCTTCTTCGCCCACCGAGAACGCCACGACCGGTACGTCGGTGGCTTTCAGGCCCTGGTTGGCCAGTTCTTTATAGAACGGCACGTTGGAGTCGCCGTTGACGGTCGAGATAACGGCTGTCTTGCCGCCGGCGGAGAATTTCTTGATGTTGGCGACGATGGTCTGGTAATCGCTGTGACCGAACGGGGTGTAGACCTCTTCGATGTCCTTGTCCGCCACGCCTTTGGAGTGCAGGAACGAGCGCAGGATTTTGTTGGTGGTGCGTGGGTAGACGTAGTCGGTGCCGAGCAGGAAGTAACGCTTGGCGCTGCCGCCTTCTTCGCTCATCAGGTATTCCACTGCGGGGATCGCTTGCTGGTTCGGCGCGGCGCCGGTGTAGAACACGTTCGGCGACATCTCTTCGCCTTCGTACTGCACCGGGTAGAACAGCAGGCCGTTGAGTTCTTCGAACACCGGCAATACCGATTTGCGCGACACCGACGTCCAGCAACCGAACACCACGGCGACCTTGTCCTGGGTCAGCAACTGGCGGCCTTTTTCGGCGAACAGCGGCCAGTTCGATGCCGGGTCGACCACCACCGGCTCCAGCATCTTGCCGTTCACGCCGCCCTTGGCGTTGATTTCGTCAATGGTCATCAGCGCCATGTCTTTGAGCGATGTTTCGGAGATCGCCATGGTCCCGGACAACGAATGCAAAATACCCACCTTGATGGTCTCGGCGGCCTGGACGGTCCAGGTCATGCCCATCGCGGCAATCGATGCCGAGAGTGTGAAAGCCTTGATCAAGCTACGACGCTTCATTGTGCGATCTCCATGAACTTATGAATTTTTCTGGTTGGCAGATGCGGACTACTGAAGGGTCTTTAGCAAGGGCTGTGCCCGGTCGGGAAAAGGCAGGGAAATGTCGGTTTGGCGCGGTTGCGCGAGTGGCTGGCGCACCATGAAGGATCGTGTCCGGCACCTTGGTGCGCAGGGGTGCGCCAGATTGGGGCGGATGCAGTGTTCATCTGTGGGAGCGAGTCTGCCCGCGCCCACATTGATCGGTGTTCAAGCGATGACTTGGCGGAACGTTAATGTCGAAGTCAGTGTTTGACGCACGTTTCCATGCCGTGACCGCCGCCTTGATACTGCGGAGCGTAATAGTACTTGGTGAAGGACACTTTCCCTTCAGGGGTTGAAACCACTTTGGCAATACCCACGCCATAATCTTTCGGCGCTGGATCGGTGTAGGCGAAATAGATGGCCAGCGAGTTCAGATGGGCTGCGGCAAAACCGTTATATCGAGCGTTGTCCGCCAGGGTCAGGGTGAAGTTGTAGGCGCCATACTCCCCGGTACTTTGTTCGGGATTGAGTTTCAAATCGACGACGCCTTCATAGTCGCCGATATGACTGTCCTTGCCGGTGCACACGTAGTGGCCGCTGTAGTCGGTGCCGGTGAAGGGCGGTTGAGCGGCCCAGGCTGGTGCTGAAATGAACGCAATCGACACGATGATTTTTTTCAACATGGGATTCTCTTTTCGCTCTTGTAGGATCTTGTTGTTTAAGTTGTAGGAATAAACTCTGTACAAAGTGCGAGGTTTATTGGTTGCTCAGCTCGCGACCCAGCGGATTATGAGTTTTGTTTTGCTGTTGTTCAGGTTCAACTTAAAACAAGATCTTTCAAAGTAACGTCAGCGCGTAAAGTGTTGCTCCGTTAATAGAGCGCTGTATTAGCGACGACGCATCAAACCGATGAAGAACAGGCCACCAATTGCCGCGGTGGCGACGCCGATGGGCAGGTCCTCCGGCGCGATCATCGTCCGGGCGGCAACATCGACCCACACCAGAAATACGCTGCCGAGCAACACGCACACCGGCAGCAACCGCCGATGCTCGGCCCCCACCAGTCGCCGCGCAATGTGCGGCACCATCAGCCCGACAAAGCCGATGGAGCCGCTGATGGACACCAGCACCCCGGTCATCAGCGAGGCAATCACAAACACCCGCAGCCGGACTGTTCGTGCATTCAGCCCCAGCGTCACGGCCGTTTGTTCACCGGCCATCAGCGCGTTTAACGGCCGGGCCATGCCGAGCAGCAACAGCAACCCCAGCAGAACGCTGGCAGCCGGCACCGCGAGCAATTCCCAGCGCGCCAGGCCGAGCCCGCCGAGCATCCAGAACATCACCGCCGAACTGGCGCGGTGATCACCCATAAACAGCAGCAGATTGGCCATCGCCATCATCACGAACGACACCGCGACGCCACACAGCAGCAGGCGATCGCTGTCCAGCCGACCGTTGCGGTTGGCGATCATCAGCACCAGCAGCATGCTCGACAAGGCGCCGACAAACGCCGCGATGGGCAACGTCAGCAGGCCGACGATTTCACCCACATGCAACACCACGATCACCGCACCCAGGGTGGCGCCCGAGGTCACGCCGAGCAGATGCGGGTCGGCCAGCGGATTGCGCGTCACCGCCTGGAGCGTTGCGCCGATCAACGCCAACCCGGCACCGACCAGTGCACCGAGCAACATCCGTGGCACGCGGATCAGCCAGACGATGTGTTCCTGCCCGGGGCTCCAGTCGGGTAAGCCGAGACCGAGGAGTTTGTGCAGCAGAATCCGCCAGACGACGTCCAGCGGCACCCGCGCCGGGCCGAAGCCCAGTGACACCACAGCCGACGTCAGCAACAGCGTGCCGAGCGCGATCAGCAACCAGGGGTAGCGACGGTTGATCATTCGCCGTGAAAACCCTTGGCCAGGGTGGCGACCGCGAGCACGTTATCGATCCCCGGCGTGGCCTGCACGTAGGGAATGACGATGAAGCGCTTATGCTTGATTGCGTCTACCGATTGCAGCGCTTGGTTGTTCAGCAAGAATTGAATCTTCTGATCAGCGGTGATTTCGCTGTAGTCGACGATCACGATCACCTGTGGATTGCGTTCAACCACGGTTTCCCAGTTGACCCTCGTCCAGCTTGCCTCGACATTGTCCAGCACATTTCGCCCGCCAGCGGCGTCGATCAGGGCTTGCGGCATACCGAGGCGGCCCGAGGTCATGGCCCGGTCTTCACCGCTGTCGTACAGGAACACGCGCGGTTTTTCGGCGGGCAGACCCTTGCGGATCTCGGCGACTCGCGCCTGCATGGCGTCGATCAAGGCATTGGCGCGATCCTGCACATCGAAGATTCTGCCGAGGTTGCGCAGGTCGTTGTAGGTGTCCTCCAGCGTGGCCGGCGGGCGCTTCATCACGAAGGCGCAGGACTCGGTCAGCTCATAGACATTGATGCCCAAAGGCTGCAGGGTTTGCGGCGTGAGGTCGCCACCCACGCGCATGCCGTAATCCCAGCCGGCGAAGAAGAAATCGACGTTGGCATTGAGCAGGGTTTCCACCGACGGGTACTTCGCCGCCAGTTCCGGCAAGCCATCAAGAAGGGGCTGCATGTCAGGCGTCACCGCCTTCCACCCGGACACACCGCTGTACCCGGCCATCTGTGGCTTGAGGCCGAGGGCGAGCATCATCTGGGTCATGTTGATGTCATGGCTGACCGCGTGTTTTGGCGCCTGCTGGAAGGTCACCTCGCGGTTGCAGCTCTGAATGGTCAGCGGGTAATGCGTGGCCTCGGCCAAGGCGTGGGCGCTGCCCAGCAGTAAAACGAGGGTGAAACTGCGGCGCAGCAGGGAGCGCAAAATCATGGTCGGGTTATCCAGGTCATTCGTGGGTAGCCGTGCAAGGGGTGTTCATCGATCAGCGCTTCGACGCCGAAGACGTTACGCAACAGCGCGGCGTTGAGGACTTCTTTGGGCGTGCCGCTGGCAACGATGCGGCCGTGGTCGATCACGTACAGCCGATCGCAAAATGCGGCGGCCAGATTGAGGTCGTGGATGCTGGCCAGCGTGCCGATCTTCAGGCGCTTGACCAACCTCAACAGCTCAAGCTGATAGCGCGGGTCGAGGTGGTTGGTCGGCTCGTCGAGGATCAGCAATTGCGGCTGCTGGGCCAGGGCTCGGGCGAGGATCACACGTTGTTTTTCACCGCCGGAGAGGGTGGAGAAGGCATGGTCCTCGAAGCCCTTGAGGCCGACTGACTCCAGGGCCTGGGTCGCGAGATTCCGGTCTTCGAGGGAGTCGCCATCGAACAGGCCTTTGTGGGGCGTACGGCCCATGGCGACCACTTCGTTCACGGTCAGGCCGAACGCCTCGGGGAATTCCTGCAGGACCACGGCGATGCGTTGCGCGCACCAGCGTGAGGATTGCTTCCAGACGTTGTGATGCTCGAGCCGGACTTCGCCGCCCTGCGGTTTGCTGAAGCGCCAGGCGCAACGCAACAGGCTGGTCTTGCCGCTGCCATTGGGGCCGATCAAGCCGACGAACTCACCGGCAGCCACGTGCAGCGAGGCATCACGCAGCTGGAATTGGTGATGACAGTGGCCGTGGCCCAGGGGCGACCAGGTGATGTTGTTGAGGTGAAGCGAGGTCATGCCGCTACTCTTGAGGCGAAGCTTATGGCCTCTTCGCTGGCAAGCCAGCTCCCACAGGTGTTGTGCAAATTCTGTGGGAGCTGGCTTGCCAGCGAAGGGGCCCGAAAGAAAACCCGGAACTGCCAGGGTGATGCGCGGGGCAGTCTACAGTGCTGACAATCCCGCGCATCTCGCCTGTCTCAAGATGAAGATGAGGCCGACTCAGTTTGCCGGTTCAAGCGCGAAAACAGCACACGATCGAGCACCCAGATCACCACCAGCGAGGCACCCACCAACGGAAACACCACGGCCAACGCGAACATGATGACCATCGCGGTTTTCCATTTCGGCAGGTCGTGACGCAGCGGCGGAACGCCGAACTTGCCTTGTGGGCGACGCTTCCACCAGATCACCACGCCACTGACGGCGCTGAGCAGGATCATCAGACAGATCAGCAGCACAATGATCTGATTGAACACCCCGAACATCTTGCCTTCGTGCAGCATCACGCCGATTTCCGTGGCGCGGGCAACGGTGCCGTATTGTTCAAAACGCACGTCGGCGAGGACCTTGCCGGTGTACTGATCGACATGCAGGGTGGCGTCATTGCGCGGGTCATCGGCGAACACGGCGATGGTGAACACCCCCGTGGCGGTGGTCGGCAAGGTGATGCTGTAACCCGGCTCGACCTTGCGTTGCACGGCGATGTCCTGCACGTCTTGCAGGCTGATGGCCGGTGCCGCGGGGCCGGCTTGCGCACCGCCGTGGGCCATGTGCTCGGCATGGTCGCCAGACATCGGCATCGGCGTATTTTCCATGGCCCACGGCACGGTCTGGCGCGCGGCGCTGTTGAGGCTGCGGGCCTCGACGTCGGACTTGGGGACGTCATCCCACATCGCGGCGGGGAACACGTTCCAGACTTCGGCGTATTGCTTGCCCCAGAACCCTGTCCAGGTCAAGCCGCTGAGCAGCATCACCAGGAGCAGCGAGGCGCCCCAGAACCCGGTCACAGCGTGCAGATCGCGCCAAAGCACTCGTCCGCGACTGTTCAGGCGTGGCCACAGAATCCCCGCCGCCTGGCCGCGCGGCCACCACAGGAATACCCCGGAAACCACCAGCACCACGCCCCAACCGGCCGCCAGTTCGATGAGTCGATCACCCACGGTGCCGATCATCAGTTCGCCATGAATCGCACGGGCGATGGCTTGCAGGTTCTTCTTGGCATCTTGCTCGCCGAGGATGTCGCCGTGGTACGGGTCGACGAATACATTCAGTTCGTTGCCGCCCTTGAGCACGACGAACTGGGCACTGCGTTCGGCGTCGACCGGTGGCAGGTACTGCTTGATCGTTCCTTGTGGATACGCGTCTTTCACGCGCTTGAGCAGGTCGTCGGCCGGGACGGTGTGATGGCCGGCGGGAACGTTGAGCAGGCTGCTGTACATCAGTGAATCGAGTTGCGGCTTGAACAGGTAAATGGTGCCAGTCAGGGCCAGCATCACCATGAAGGGGGCCACGAACAGGCCGGCATAGAAGTGCCAGCGCCAGGCCAGGTTGTAGAAATTCACGTTGGGCTGTTTCATCTTGTGTGCTCCGCTTGGCTTGGATCTTTTTTGTTGTCGGGTACGGTTGCTGCGCAACCGATCGCGAGCAAGCTCGCTCCCACAAGGGGAGCGGGTTGCCCTTGAGGGTTAGAAGCTCATATCCACCTTGGTCCAGAACGTGCGCCCGGGCTCCTTGATGGCTTGCGGGTCATTGGCCGGGTAACCGAAACCGGCGTTGCCCGCCAGGTTCAGGTGTTCGGCGTAGGCCTTGCCGAACAGGTTGTCGACGCCAGTACTGACCTTCCAGTTCTGGTTGATCCGGTAGGCGCCGTTGAGCGAGAACACGCCGAACCCCGGGGTCTTGTCGAAGTCCTTGCCGACGACATTGCCTTTGTTCTGGTCGATGCGGTTTTGCGCGGCGACCACTCGCCACAGCGCGCCGGCGCTCCAATTGTCTTCGCTGTAAGTCAGGCCGAAACGTGCGTCCAGCGGCGGCATTTGCGGCAACGCACTGCCATCGCTGCTGTTCTTGCCCCAGGCGTAGGCCAGGGTCGCGTCGGCTTTCCAGCGGTCGGTGAGCTTGTAGGCCGCGCCCAATTCACCGCCCATGATTCGCGCGTCGATGTTCTCGGCTTGCGAGGTGGTGCCCATCATTCCCGGCGTGTAGTCGAACAGAATGTAATCACGCACCTGACCGACATAAGCCGAGGCCCAGGCTTCGAGCGCTTCGGTCTTGTATTGCAGGCCGACGTCGAGTTGGGTGGTTTTCTCCGGTTTGATCGAATCGAAGGCGTTCACCGAACCGGCAGGACCGGAGTTCGGCGAAAACAGCTCCCAGTAATCCGGGAAACGCTGGGTGTGCCCGAGGCCTGCGTACAGCGTGGTCGGGCTGTCAGCCAGATCGTGTTCATAACGAACGAAGCCGCTGGGCAGGGTGTCGGCGCGGGTGTCGTCGGCGGTCGGATTGGGCCGGGTCATCATGCCGGAGCCGGTGGTTTGCCGGTAATCCTTGGCCGAAGCACGGTCCAGGCGCGCGCCGCTGATCAAACGGTCACGCTCGGCGGCATACCAGGTCAGCTCGCCGAACACCCCGTAGTTATGGAAGTCGGCGTCCTTGGTGTAGGGCAGGTTCTGGTAGGTGTCGACACCCATGGCGCTGCGTTGGCGGTGTTCGTTGGTCTGCGCATCGATGCCACTGATCAGCTGCACATCGGCCCAGTGCCAGGTGGCCTTGATGCGGGCGCCGAGGGTGCGGCGGTCGACGTTGGAGGCCATGGGGCCGGCCATCATGCCGGTGCCGGACGGCGTGCGCAGGGTGTAGTTGTCCATCACGTGGTCGGCGTAGTTGTAGTAGACCTGCGCCTCGAGCTTGTCCAGGACGTCACTGATGTTGGACTTCTCGAAGCGCAGGCCGAGGCTTTCGCGCTTGAACTGCGAACCGTCCATGCTGCGCCCGGCGTAACGGGCCTCGCCGTCGCCCTTGCCTGCGGTCAGTTCCAGCAAGGTATCGGCGTCCGGGGTCCAGCCGACAGCGACGTCGCCGTTCCATTTGTCGTAGCGCGACGCGACGGTGTCGTTGTTGCCGTCTCGATAATCATCGGAGTGCGCGGTGTTGCCGATGACGCGCACATACCCCAGCGGCCCGCCGGCAGCGGCGTCCACCAGCTTGTCGAACCGGCCGTGGGAGCCGACCAGCACGCTGGCATTCACCCGGGTGCCGAGTTCGCCGAAACGTTCCGGTTCACGGTCGAACAGGATGGTGCCGGCCGATGCGCCAGGCCCCCAGAGCACGGTTTGCGGGCCTTTGATGACGGTCAGCTTGTCGTAGGTTTGCGGTGAAATGTACGAGGTGGGCGCATCCATCCGGCCGGGGCAGGCGCCGAGCATCATGCCGCCATCGGTGAGGATGTTCAGCCGTGAGCCGAACATGCCGCGCAGGACCGGGTCGCCGTTGGTGCCGCCATTGCGCACCATGGCGAATCCTGGGATGGTTTTCAGGTAGTCGGCACCGTCGCTGGCCGGCACCGGTTGGCGCGGCTCCTTGGGGTCGGTGACGATGGTCAGCGGCGAACTCGGCGCAACGGCGGTGATGACCGTCGGGCTCAGTTCTTCAACATGATTGGCGTGTTCATCGGCCAGCGCCACCGGCGCCAGAAGGGCACCGCAAAGGATGGCGGTGGCGTGCCTGAAACGAATGCTGGCTTCGTTCAGGGCAAAAGAGGCTTGGGCAGGGCTCAAGCGTGAGTCAGCAGAAAACCTGGACATGACAATTTCCATCGAACAGTCGTAAACGACACGGCCGACAACCTGCGCAATCCCTGTGGGACCGAGCTGTGGTTGTCTTGCGGACCGTGTGAAATCAGTGGTGGGTGTTTACGCGAGGACGGGCGGGGCGCGGGTGCGAGCACCGGGGAAGAAGGTTTGCCGGGCATGGCCCAGGCGTGGGGAGAGTGCGATGAAAGTATTGACCGGCGGAGTGTCGAATGCGGTGAATGACACGCCACCGGTGAGCGCCGGGCAGTTGAACAGCAGGCTGCAATAGCCGCATTTTTCCCAGAGGACATGATGCCCGGCTTGTGGCGGGCAGTGCTCGGCGGCGGGTTGCGCACCGTGGTCGGCGTGCTCCATTGCCGACATGTCCATGCTCATGTCCATCGACATGTTCATGGACATGGCCGCACGCGAATCCATCGGCATCGACTGAGATATCAGCGGACCGATGAAAATCATCAGCATGGCGAACAGGCTGATCCAGCTGCCGCGTGTCAGGCTCAATGGCTGACGACGTGACCTGGATGACCTGGCGCTAAGCGAGCGCATGGGCGTTTTCAGCTCAGGCGATTACGGGGTATGCGCGTGTGCTGGCATGCCGTCCGGCGCCTGCTTCTGCACCGCGACGTCGACCTTCACGTCACCGGCCTTCTCGAAGTGCAGGGTCATCGGGAACCGTTTGCCGTCAGTGAGCAGGCTGCGGTCTTTCAGGTTCAGGAGCATCACGTGATAGGCCATCGGTGCAAAAGTGACCTCGCCGCCAGCGGGGATCTCCACGCTCGGTACGTGCTGCATTTTCATCATGTCGTTTTGCATGACGTGCTCATGCAACTGGGCTTCGCCGGCAATGGGGGTATCGGCGCTGAGCAGGCGGTCGGCGGTTTTGCCTTGGTTGTGAATCACGAAGTACGCCGCAACGGTCGGCGCATTGGGCGGCAACTCTTGCGACCAGGGGTGGGCGATCTCCAGTTCGCCAACCTTGTATTCGTGGGCATTGGCAAAACAGGCAGGCAGCAGCAACGCGGCCAGAACGAGGAATTTGTTCAACATGGCAGTTCTCCGGAACGATTCAAAACGCAGTTCAATTGCGAGAAGGAATCACACCAGAGGGGACGCGCGGGGATTGAGACTTGGCCATTGCTGGCGCGGAGTCGGGGTGTTGAGGGACGACGGAGGCAAGCTGCGATTGGATTCGAAACTGGCGAAATACAGCTGCGGTTCATGCCCTGGCAGCGCCACCAGCGGCGCGGAACCGGAGCAACACCAGCAATGCTGCATATTGGAGTGTTCGTCGTTTTGCGGTGCCTTCTGCTCAATCTTGCCCAGAGAAATCGCCACCATTTTGGTGCCGCTGGATGAACAGAAACTGCCCCACAACACTTGTTCGGCAGGCGCTTTGGCCGTCTGCGCCATCGCTCCGGACATCGGCATGGCGAGCATGTTGAACAGCACTGCGAAGCAGGCTATCCAGGCAATTGCGAGCCGTTGTCGGGACATGGAAAAAATCCGTTTGGGTGGGCGATCAGGCGCGGGCTATTTAGCCTGATCAAGGCCGATAAGTAAAAAGGCTGCGTGCGGTTTGGTGTCGCAGTGCGATCAGATCGCAATGGCATGCAAACGCATACCCAACGCTTTCATGACCTTCATGATAGTCGCGAATTCTGGATTGCCAGTGCTGCTCAACGCCTTGTATAGGCTCTCACGACCTAACCCCGCGTCACGGGCAACTTGTGTCATGCCTTGCGCGCGGGCTATGTCGTTGAGCGCCGCGCGGATCAGAACACCGTCACCTGCATCTTCTTCAAAGCAGGCATCCAGATAGGCAGCCATTTCTTCCGGAGACTTGAGAAATTCCGCTGCATCGAAACGGGTGAATTGTTCGGTCATGATTTACTCCTCATTACCGATGTTTTGCGCCATTTGAATGGCACGTTTGATATCTCGTTTTTGAGTCGATTTATCACCGCCTACCAGTAGTAAATAAACCACTTGGTCCCTACGGGCGAAGTAGATCCTGTAACCGGGACCCTGGTGTACGCGCATTTCATAAACTGCCGCGCCTATTGGCATGCAATCACCAAAGTTTCCATGCTGAGCCGCCCGGAGTCTTGCAATGATGCGAGCCTTGCCGATGGTGTCTTTCAATGAGTCGAGCCAATCGGCAAACGCTCGGGATCGTTCAAAGTCGATCATGTCGGGGATCGTATTCCTTGGGATACAAGTTGGCAAGCAGCGCTTTTCTGAGGATGAATCCAGGTTTCCTCTTGAATGGCTAATCTGTTGACTTGATCGATTTAGCGGAATCCGAATATAGGGGGGAAGCCGTTTAGATTAACAGCCAGCTTCTTCTTGGAGTTTTGCCGGCAAATTCGCGGATTTTTGCAGGTCTTAAGAATGGTCTGACAGCGACAAGGCTTCAAGTAATTGCCTGACCGAATCAAACTCCCGCTCAACCCCCGGCAACGCCGGCCGCTTCAACACCAGCACCGGCACCCCGCGCTCCCGCGCCACTTCCAGCTTCGGTTCGGTGGCGGCGCTGCCGCTGTTTTTGCTGATCAGCACGTCGATCTGCCGGCGTTCGAACAGCACACGCTCATCCTCGATCAGGAACGGCCCGCGTGCACCGATCACTTCGCAGCGCTCGTTGCCGGGGTAAACGTCCAGTGCGCGCAGGGTCCAGAATTGATCCGGCGGGATTTCATCCAGGTGCTGCAGGGGCTCGCGCCCGAGGGTAAACAGCGGTCGCCGGAAGGGTTTGAGTGCCTGGATCAATTCAGCCCAGTCGCTGACTTCGCGCCAGTCATCCCCGGGCTGTGGTTGCCACGCCGGACGCCGCAGCGCCCAGCAGGCGATGCCACTCAAGCGGGCGGCGGTCGCGGCGTTTTGACTGATTCGGGCGGCGTAGGGATGGGTGGCGTCGAGCAGCAGATCGATTCTTTCATCGCGGATGAACTGCGCCAGGCCTTCGGCACCGCCATAGCCGCCAACACGAACCTGGCAAGTCAGATCCGTCGGCACCCGACCGACACCGGCCAGGCTGTAGATGTGTTGTGGCCCCAGGGTTCGGGCAATCGCCAGGGCCTCGGTGACGCCACCGAGCAACAGCAGGCGTTTCATTGGAAGGCTCCTGCATGGCCGACGATCCCGCCCTGGCGATCGATGGCGAACACTTCGACCTGAACCTGCGCCGGTACCACGCTGCGGGCAAAGTCCAGGGCGTGCCGGCACACTGCATCGCCGAGGGCGATCCCGGCAGCGCTGGCCATGGCTAACGCTTGCTGACTGGTGTTGGCTTCGCGGATGCCTTGCTGCAACGCCGCGTCGGCGCCAACCGCTGCCGCCCATTCGGCCAGTTGTGGCAGGTCGATGCTCGAATGCCGACTGTGCAAGTCCATGTGCCCGGCCGCCAGCTTGCTGATCTTGCCGAAGCCGCCACAAAGACTGAGTTTTTCCACCGGCACTTTGCGCAGGTGCTTGAGCACGGCGCCGACGAAGTCACCCATTTCGATCAGGGCAATTTCCGGCAGGTTGTAGACCCGACGCATGGTGTCTTCGCTGGCATTGCCGGTGCACGCGGCGATGTGCAGGTAACCGTTGGTCCTGGCGACATCGATACCCTGGTGAATCGACGCAATGTACGCCGCGCAGGAAAATGGCCGGACGATGCCGCTGGTGCCAAGAATCGACAGACCGCCGAGAATTCCCAGGCGCGGGTTCATGGTTTTCAGCGCCAGTTCCTCGCCACCCTCGACGTTCACCGTGACCTCGAAACCGCCGCCGTAGCCGAATTCATCGGCCAGTCGGGTCAGGTGATCGGTGATCATTTTGCGCGGCACCGGGTTGATCGCCGGTTCGCCGACGCCCAGCACCAGCCCTGGCCGGGTGACGGTGCCGACACCGCGACCGGCCTTGAAGCTGACACCCGGCTCGCCGACAAGTCGGACCCGGGAAAAGAGCAAGGCGCCGTGGGTCACGTCAGGATCATCGCCCGCGTCCTTGAGGGTGCCCGCCTCGGCGCCGTCCTCGGTCGTGCGGCAAAACTCCAGGCGCATCTGCACCTGTTTGCCTTTGGGCAAGATGATCTCCACGGCATCCGAGCTCACCCCGCTGAGCAGCAGGCGAGCCGCCGCAAGGCTGGTTGCTGTCGCGCAACTGCCCGTGGTCAGGCCACTGCGCAGGGGGGCGGGTTGTTCGGCGGTTTCGTCACGCATCGATAGGCTTCGTTACATCCAGCAAGGTAATCGGCAACGCCTGGCGCCAGGTATCGAAGTCGCCCAGCGGTTGCGCCTGAGCGATATGAATCCGCGTCAGGTCTCCACCGTGCCGGTCGCGCCAGGCCATCAGGGTCATTTCACTTTGCAGCGTGACCGCATTGGCGATCAGCCGGCCGCCGGGTTTGAGGGCCGCCCAGCAGGTGTCGAGGACACCTTCGCGCGTCACGCCGCCTCCGATGAAAATCGCGTCAGGCCGCTCCAGTCCGGTCAAGGCTTGCGGGGCACTGCCGCGAATCAGTTGCAGGCCGGGCACGCCCAGGGCATCGCGGTTGTGTTCGATCAACTGCTGCCGCCCGGCATCGGCCTCGATGGCCAATGCCCGGCAACTTGGATGGGCGCGCATCCACTCGATGCCGATCGAACCGCTGCCGGCGCCGACGTCCCACAAGAGTTCACCGGGAACCGGGGCCAGGCGTGCGAGCGTGACCGCGCGTACATCACGCTTGGTCAGTTGGCCGTCATGCTTGAACGCCGAGTCCGGCAAACCGGCCAATCGAGACAGGCGCGGCGTATGGGGTTCGGCGATGCAGTCGATGGCGATCAGGTTCAAGTCGGCAATCGCGGGATCGGTCCAATCGCTGGCAATGCCGTCGATCCGCCGTTCTGCGGCACCGCCCAAGTGCTCCAGCACGGTGAGGCGACTCGGGCCGAATCCGCGATCACGCAGCAGCGCGGCGATGGCGGCGGGGCTGCCCCCATCGTTGCTCAAGACCAACAAGCGCACGCCGCTGAACAATTGCGCATTGAGGGCGGCGACGGGGCGGGCCACCACCGATAACGTCACGACCTCCTGCAAGGGCCAGCCCATTCGGGCGGCGGCGAGCGAGCAGGAGGAGGGCGCTGGCAGAATTTGCAGGTCGTCGCTGGCCAGTTGTCGGCTGAGACTGGCGCCGACCCCGAAAAACATCGGATCGCCACTGGCGAGCACGCAGACGGGCTCACCTTGCAGGGCCAGCACGGGGGCGATGGAAAACGGGCTCGGCCAGCTCTGGCGCTCGCCCCGAATGCACGCCGGCAACAGGTCCAGGTGCCGCTGACCGCCGAAGATCCGTGAGGCATGCAACAGGGCGTGCCGGGCGTTCTTGCCCAGGCCTTTGAAACCGTCTTCACCGATGCCTACTACCGTCAGCCAGGGGGCCATGCCGTTCCTCTTCTGTAAACCGAAGCCAAATCACTCTGCGCAACCTGCGTCGACTCACGCAGGTTGCGCATCATAACGCGGCGGCGAATGCATTCGCCTGTGGCAGCGTGCGAAATCGTTGTTGACGGTGATAGAGCTGTTAATGGGGGCGGTGGATTTAATTTTATTGATGACGCTTTCTCAGATCGAATCTCTTCATTCTGATTTCGAGGCGCTTTTTCTCGATCATTGATCTTTTGCTTTCAAGTATTCTTTTATCCAGTTTAAGGCTGGCTCGATGCTGGATGATTTTTGCGGGCTGTTCTTCCCAGCTCCAGAATATAAAACTGTTCTTTTTGGCGTTGGCTACCAATTCCAGATTGAACACTGCAACTTCAAGAAAGCCTTTTGAGTCATACCGCACAGGGATAACCTGAAAGCGCTTGCCATTAAGACTCTCCTTATCCAGTGAGGCGATCGCCGGATTGTCCGGCTTCAACGCGTCGAGGGTATCGATCATGGCGTTCCCTTGTCGGGAGTCGGGCATGCTCTGTGCGCTCTGAACCAGAAAATCCGCGATGCTCGTCGAGATGTCGTATCGCGTGCGAGTGAAGATGGCGTCCTGAAAGACAGACCAGCCAAAAAAATTCAGCGTCACTACATACTCATGTAGCCATTTTTCCGAATCTGTAAAGCGGCTGCTGACCAGGTCCGCGGAATGGGTGGCTATTTGTGTGCAATAGGTAAAGTCATCGTAATCCGCTGGTGAGAGTTCACTGATGCATGAAATAAGATTGGGGCCGGTTAATGTTCCGGAGGGTTTTTCCATAACCATACACTGCTCCTTGTATGTGGTGTTTGTGTTGTGATGCATGTTTTTAATGGTTGATGAAACTACAAAGAATCATCGGTAGTTGAAATGATGGCGGGTTATAAATTTGATTCTTGCTGTTAAGCGTTTTCGTGGCGTTATTGCCTGATTGAATTGCCCCTGTGCAATACAGGCTCGAACAGCGCAAAGCGGCCCCGGGATCGCTTTTCGTCGTCAATCTGCGCGGGCTTTTCATCCGGCCAGACAAAGCAGGCATAATGCTGCCCTTCATTTCGTACCGGTCATTCCTGTGAATCCACATCAGAAACCCACCCTTTTGCGCCCTTCGGCCTGTCCCGGGTTGTTGCGGGTCGTCCAGGCATTGGACGGTGGTATCTGCCGGATCAAACTCAGCGGTGGCTCGATCAAGGCCCGGCAGGCGATCACCGTGGCAGAGGGCGCCGAACGATATGCCACCGGGGTGATCGAGGCGACCAACCGTGCCAACCTGCAGATTCGCGGGATTGGCAGCGAAACGGCGGCGTTGATCGACAGCTTGCTCGCCGCTGGATTGGGGCCGAGGCATGCCGAGGGCGATGATGTCCGCAATCTGATGCTCAGCCCGGCTGCCGGGATAGACCCTCAGATGTTGTTCGACACCCGCGCACTGGCGGAACAGGTGCTGGACACGCTGCAAACTCATGCGCGCTTCCACGATCTGAGCGCCAAGTTTGCCGTGCAAATCGATGGCGGCGAAGCGCTGGCGATGCTGGAACACCCGCATGATCTGTGGCTGAGCGCGACAGAGCAGGATGGCACCCATTGGCTCGTCTTCGGCCTGGCCGGCACCCCCATGGAGGCTGCGCTCGGTGCGGTGAGGCTGGACGATGGTCACGCATTGGTGGTGGCGGTGCTGGAGTTGTTTCTTGAACTCGCACGACCGGATCAGACGCGAATGCGCCACTTGTTGGCCGAATACCCGGTCGCCACGTTCCTCGCCCGGCTGCAGGCGCAGTTGCCAATCAACCCCGTTGTTGGCTGGCAACGCCGCGTGAGCCCGGACTTTCTGCACATTGGCGCGCACCCACAGGCACAGGCGAGCCTGGTGTACATCGGCGCCGTGCCGCCGCTGGGCCGACTGACCCCGGATATGCTCCGAGGCGCGTCGCAACTGGCGCAAGCGTTCGGCGATTCGAGCCTGCGTTTCACCCCTTGGCAGAGTTTGCTGTTGCCCAATATCCATGAGGAAAACGCCGCTGAAGTCATCCGGCGCCTGGAGTCATTGGGCTTGCTATGCGGAAACGCTCAGCCATTGTCCCGGTTGATCGCCTGTACCGGATCCAGCGGCTGCGGCAAAGGCCTGGCCGACACCAAGGCGGACGCGTTGCAACTGGCTGCTTTGCTGCAACGCCATGGGCATGCATTGAAGGTGCACTTGAGCGGTTGCTCACGATCCTGTGCTGCCGCGCATATTGCTCCGGTCACTTTGCTGGCCGTTTCTCCCGGTCATTACGACCTCTATTTTCGCGATGCAGCGCAGCCGGGATTCGGCGCCCTGCACGCACGCAACCTTACTATCGACGCGGTCGGCGCCTTGCTCGACGCCCGCTCACGGAGCCCCCTAGATGCTTGATTACATCCGCGACGGTCAGGAGATCTATCGCAATTCCTTCGCGATCATTCGCGCCGAGGCCAACCTCGCGCGAATCCCGGCCGATCTGGAAAAACTCGCGGTGAGGGTGATTCACGCCTGCGGGATGGTCGATGCCATCGACGGTTTGCAGTTTTCCGAAGGCGCGGGCAAGGCCGGACGCGATGCGCTGGCGGCCGGTGCGCCGATCCTGTGTGATGCGCGGATGGTCTCCGAAGGCGTGACCCGCGCGCGCTTGCCGGCGAACAACCCGGTGATTTGCACCCTGCGCGATGAAAGCGTGCCTGAGCTGGCCCGTGAGTTGGGCAACACCCGCTCCGCCGCCGCGCTGGAGTTGTGGCGCCCGCATCTGGAAGGCAGCGTGGTGGTGATCGGTAATGCGCCGACCGCGCTGTTCTATCTGCTGGAAATGCTCGACGCCGGGGCACCGAAACCGGCGCTGATCCTTGGCTTCCCGGTGGGCTTCGTCGGGGCCGCCGAATCGAAGGCAGCGCTTGCCGCCGACAGCCGTGGCGTGCCCTTCGTCATCATGCAAGGCCGGCTGGGCGGTAGCGCCATGGCCGCGGCCGCCGTCAATGCCCTCGCCACGGAGATCGAATGATGCAGCAACCAGGACGTTTGATCGGCCTCGGCGTCGGCCCGGGTGATCCTGAACTGATTACCGTCAAAGCCCTGCGCCTGTTGCGTGAATCGCCGGTGGTGGCGTACTTCGTCGCCAAGGGAAAAAAGGGCAACGCCTTCGGCATCATCGAGGCCCATTTGCAGGATGCACAAACCCTGCTGCCGCTGGTTTACCCGGTGACCACCGAGGCACTGCCCGCGCCGCTGTCGTATGAGCAAGTGATCAGCGATTTCTACGATACCGCTGGCGAACAACTGGCCGCGCACCTGGATGCCGGTCGGGACGTGGCGGTGATCTGCGAAGGTGATCCGTTCTTCTACGGCTCTTACATGTACCTGCACGATCGCCTGGCCGACCGCTATGACGCCGAAGTCGTGCCGGGCGTGTGCTCGATGCTCGGCGGTGCTTCGGTACTCGGGGCGCCGCTGGTGTATCGCAATCAGAGCCTGTCGGTGTTGTCCGGTGTATTGCCGCACGATGAGCTCAAGCGTCGCCTGGCCGATGCAGACGCGGCGGTGATCATGAAGCTGGGGCGCAACTTCCCCAAGGTCCGCCAGGTTCTGGAAGAGCTCGGGCTGGCCGAGCGCGCGCTGTATGTCGAGCGCGCGACCATGGCCAATCAGAAAATCGTGCCGCTGGATGAGGTCGAGCCGATGTCTTCGCCGTATTTCTCGCTGATCATCGTTCCCGGCGAAAGGTGGCAAGGCTGATGCCCCGTCCAGTTCCGGCGATTGTCATACTCGGCAATGGCAGCCTTGCGACCGCGCGCAAGATTCAACAACTCTACCCGGATGCGCTGATCTACGGTCTGGCCGAACGGGTTGAGGGTGCGGACTGTCTCTATCGTGAGTTCGGTGCGACGTTGCGCGATCTATATCGGCAAGACACGCCGATCATTGCATTGTGCGCGGCCGGGATCGTGATTCGCACACTGGCGCCGCTGCTACTGGAAAAGGGCAGCGAGCCGCCGGTGCTGGCCGTGGCCGAAGACGGCAGCGCAGTGGTGCCGCTGCTCGGCGGCCTGGGGGGGGTGAACGTGTTGGCGCGAGAGATCGCCGCTCATCTCGAGGTGGCGCCTGCGATCACCACCAGTGGCGAACTGCGTTTTGGCACTTGCCTGCTCAATCCACCCAGCGGTTATGCCTTGGGCGACCTGGAGCTGGGCAAGCGTTTCGTCTCCGATTTGCTGGCCGGTGAAACGGTGCGCATCGAAGGTTCGGCGCCCTGGCTGGCGCAGGCGCAGTTGCCTGAGGATGAGCAGGCGCGGTTGACCGTTCATGTCGGCCATGCCGAGCGAGCGGTTGCGGCCAATGAGCTGCTGATCTATCCGCGTTGCGTGGTGGTCGCGGTAAGACCCGGCGTTGCGGATTTGCCGAAGGTGATTGGTGATGTTTTGCATCAGGCCAATATTGCCCGGCAATCGCTGGCCTGCCTGTTGGCTGCCGACACGGAAATGGCTGACCCGGCTCTGCGTGAAGCCGCACTCGAATTGGGCGTACCCCTGCGTTTTTCCAGCGCGGTTGGAACGCTCGGCGAGCTGGCCCGCGATGCCATCGGGCAGGCTGTTTCCATCGCTGGCGATGAAACCGTCAGCGTAGCGGTCGCCGAACAGCCAGTGGACCCGCTGCAGATCGGCCGACCTCGCGGGCGCCTGGCAGTGATCGGTCTGGGGCCCGGTGCGGCCGAGCTGATGGTCCCGGCGGTGAAGGCCGAACTGGCTCGCGCCAATGATGTGTTGGGTTACGAAACCTACGTACGCATGGCCGGGCCATTCCGGGCTGATCAAGTGCTGCATTGCACCGACAACCGTGAAGAAATGCAGCGTGCGCGCCATGCTTTTGAACTGGCGGCCCAAGGGCGGTCTGTGGTGGTGGTGTCGTCTGGCGATCCGGGTGTCTTTGCCATGGCTGCCGCCGTGCTGGAAGCGCTCGACGAGTCCACGGACGTCCATTGGCACAACGTCGATCTCGAGATCCTGCCGGGCGTTTCCGCGTCGCTGGCAACTGCCGCACAAGCAGGCGCACCGCTGGGTCATGACTTCTGCGTGTTGTCGCTGTCGGACAACCTCAAGCCCTGGTCGATCATCGAAAAGCGCCTGGATCTGTCGGCCCAGGCGGACCTGGCCCTGGCGTTCTACAACCCGATCTCGCGCTCGCGCCCGTGGCAGCTGGGGCAGGCGCTGGACATCGTCGCCAGGCATCGCACAGCTGAAACGCCAGTCGTGCTGGGGCGTGATATCGGTCGCCCGGGTCAGACCTTGCGGGTGACGACACTCGGGCAATTGACTGCCGATCAGGTGGACATGCGAACGATGGTGCTCATTGGCTCGTCGACGACTCGTGTGATTCCTCGCCCGGACGGTAGTACCTGGGTGTACACGCCACGTAGCTACGGCGATAAGCTCAATCCCGCCCGATAGTAACTGCTTCATTTTTTGTATCGAATAACCCCGGATCGCCCGAACTATTGTTCGGTGGCGGTCCGGTTGGTTTCGTGCACTTTTTGTTGTGGTCGTAATTGTGTGCATGATTGTTTTGTGCACGCTACATAAGTTGTATTTAGTTGTGGTTGTTGGTTGAGTTTGGTCGAGTTAGATTTGATTCGCTCCGGGAGGGAGCGGTGTTTAATAAATAAAAGGATATTATTGTGAGTGAATTTGAAAGTTCTTTAAGCGTTTCTGACAGTATCAATTTGGTAAGGGCGCGCGTTGAAAGGCGCAAAAAGGCCGGGGCAGGCAACCGGCTGAAAAGGTCGGTGCCGTCGACGGTTGCAACGGGTCCAACAAAAGAGCTGGATGCGCTGGTGCTCGGCAATAGCCTGATTGGCTATGGTGACAAGATAAGCATTGAGAACATGGCGATTATCGAAAATTTGATCACCATGTCGAAAATGGAGGCCAGTTACGAAGTTCCAGGGAATAAAGATCCCAAGGCCTGGTATCACGCCTTTACGACGTGCATGGAAGATCTGGGATGTTTTGTTCCAGATAAAGGCTACTCGAAATACAGCGCAACTTCGCTGAAGCTGGAAATCGATAATGTCATGGTTGATATTGTCCGGGCTGCCGTTGAGGCGGCCAAAGCTGCCTTGCCAGGCGCCGCGGTGCTTAGTGCGGTCGCGAACTCTACATTGGACGCCCTAAAGAAAGAGCCTGAAGCCATCAACTTGCTGAATATAGGGGCGAAGAGTGCTGAGGGCGTACGCTTGTCCACGATTCCCTGCGAACAAATGTCGAATGGAATTATCCTGGTTGCGATAGCCGCTGTTGATCATCAAGGTGGAGGCCGTGAGGGGGGGGTGCTGTTTGTCGACTGGAAAACTTCCTCGCTGGATATTTTTCACGGGAAGTCGTACGTAACCTTCAATCCTGCCCGATATGCGGAAATAAGGGCGGACATCGAAGAGTATCTTGGCGAGCATCGAAAGGAAATTTTGGTCAAGCGTTTCAGGCGTCGCAAGTAACACGAAAGGGTCAGAGGCGTCTGCTGCCTCTGGCCCGTCTGAAAATTGGCTCGTTGATTGATGCTGGAGTTATCCCTTCCGAGTGAAGTCTCGGAGAGGGCGGTGCCGGTCAAGGAATCAGATAGCCCTTGACCCCGGTGAAAATAATCTGCGCCGCCAACGCACACACGAACAACCCCATCAATCGGCTGACGATCTGCAATCCCTGGTCGCCAAGAATGCGCTCGATATGATTGGCCAGGTACAGCACCACGCCGACCGTGAAACTGGCCAGGGCAATACTGAGGATTGCGGTGAGCTTGTCGTCCCAGTGCGGCTGGCTCACACCCATGACCAGCAAGGCACCGATGGTGCCGGGGCCGACCGTAAGCGGGATGGTCAGCGGGACGATGGTCACGTCCTGTTGCACGTTGTCGGTTTGCACTGCCGACTTGCCTTGCGCCATGCCGAGTGCCGAGATGAACAGCACGCTACCGGCACCGATGCGGAACGCATCCACAGTGATGCCGAAGACGCTGAAAATCACTCTCCCGAACAGGTACAGCAAGACGCTTGAAACCAGCGTGGCGATTGCCACTTTCCAGGCCAGGCGACGCTGTTCCTTGCGCGAGTAACCGCGGGTCAGACTGATGAAGCAGGACAATACGAAGAACGGGCTGTAGAGCACCAGCATCTTCAGGTAAACACTGAACAACACGTGAAGCATGGTGCAGGCTCACTGGCGAGGGAAGTCGAGGAGGGGAGTCTATCAGGCGTTGCCGGGTCTGTCGGCTCAGGACGTTGGGGTCGTGGCGCGGTTTTGCTGATCACGCTGGGCAACCCAGTGTTCGATCAGTTCGCGCAGTTGCGACAATTCGACGGGTTTGGCCATGTGTCCGTCCATGCCGGCCTGGCGCGCGCGCTCCTTGTGCTCGGCGAGAATGTGCGCGGTCAATGCCACCACGGGGGTGCGAGTGCGCTGGTTGCCGACTTCCCAGGCACGCAATTGCTGGGTGGCCGAGAAGCCATCGAGGACCGGCATCTCGCAATCCATCAGTACCAGGTCATAACGCTGGGCCTTCATGGCCTGGAGGGCTTCTTCGCCATTGCTGGCGGTGTCCGGTTGCAGGTTGAGCTTGCCCAACATGCCGCGGATGACCTTGGTCGAGATGCTGTTGTCTTCGGCCACCAGAATGCGGAAGTCGCTGGGGACCTTGATCGGCAGAGGTGGACCCAATGGCTGCTGCATCACGGCGAGGCCCTTGTTGCGCTGGGTCAACTCGTCGGCCAGGGTTGTCTTGAGGGTGTAACCGGCCACGGGTTTGGCGAGGATGCGCTTGATTCCGGAGTTGCGTGCGATGATCTTGCTCGGCGCATTGCTGATGCCGGTGAGCATGATCAACAGGATGTCGTGGTTCAGGCTCGGGTCTTCCTTGATCTTGGCGGCCAGTTGCATGCCGGTCATGCCGGGCATGTTCTGGTCCAGCAGGACCACGTCGAAGTAGTCGCGCAGGTGCGCCTTGGTGCGCAGTAATGCCAGCGCCTCCTTGCCGGAGGGTACGGCGCTGACGTTCAGGCCCCAGGCGCTGCATTGCTGCACCAGCACTTTGCGGCAGGTGTCGTTGTCGTCCACCACCAACACCCGTGCGCCCTGCAACGGACCGTCGAGGTCGGAAGTCGGGTGTTCGAGACGGTCAGGGTCCAGCGGCAAGGTCAACCACAGTGTGCTGCCCTGGTTGTTGCCACTCTTGATGCCGAACTCGCCGTGCATCAGGCGAATCAACTGACGGGCGATGACAAGGCCCAGATTGCCGCCCAGCCGGTTGGTCGAGAGGAAATGCTTGCTGTGCAATTCGGCGTGCATCAGCGCGTCGCGCTCTTCAGCGTCCATAGGCTCGCCGCTGTCCTGCACGGCAATGCGCAGGCGCGGTTTGGGGCTTCGTTCGTCGAGCGCGACGACGATCAGGATTTCGCCTTCATCGGATTTTTTAAGGGCGTTTTCAACCAGGCTCAACAGGGTCTGGCGCAAACGTGTCGGATCACCGCTGATGACCCGTGGCACTTGCGGCTGGATGAAGCTGATCAATTCGACGTTCTGCTGTTCGGCCTTGGCGCGGAAGATGCTCAGGCAGTCTTCGATCAGGGCGTTGAGGTCGAATTGCACATCGTCCAGTTCGATCTGTCCGGATTCGAGCTTGGAGATGTCGAGAATTTCGTTGATCAGCGTCAGCAGTTCGTTGCCGGCGCTATGGATCGTCTGCACGTAGTCGCGCTGCTTGACCGAGAGTGGCGTGCCCAGCAACAGCTCGGTCATCCCCAGTACGCCGTTCATCGGGGTGCGGATCTCATGGCTGATCTTCGCCAGAAATTCAGCCTTGGCGTTGATTTCGGCGTTGCTGGCGGCCAGGTCGCGACTGATGCTGAAGCGGTCTTCGGTGATGCTGCGCTGGCGCTCGCTCAAGGCGATGCTCATCAGCAGGCCGCTGATGCAAATGAATGCCAGCAGGGTGGTGATCAGGCCATGGGGTTCGATGTGGGTCAGCCCCAGCAGGGCAGGCAGGATGATCAGTATGCCGAGGTTGAACACCACCATGGCGGCCACGAACAGCCGCGCCGGGCGATAGCCTTTCTGCCAGTGGAAGGCGCTGACGAACAGCATCGTCAAGCCAGCAAGGGCCACCAGTCCGTAGGTGATGAAGTTCAACGGCAGCGTGTTGACGAACAGCAGTAGCAACCCTGAGATCGTGATCAACAGAATTTCGCCCACGATCACTTTGTTCAGCGGGTGGAAACCGAGGGGGGCGAAGAAGCGTAGCGCGAACATCAGGCCGCAGGGTGCCGTCAGCAACAAGGCGAGGTACGCGCCTGGGGTTTGCACCGCTTGCCACTCCGCAAGCCAGGGGCCGGCCAGATTCAACAGCAGGACCAGGCTGAGCATCAGGCAGCCTTCGGATGCCGCCAGCCACAGGCTGCTGCGTGAGCGGGTGTAGGCGTAACGGATGAGGTTGTGCAGGATCAGCATGCCAATGCAGCCCAACAGCAGGCCGTAGATCAGCGTCTGGCTCTGGTTGGCTGCGGTCATGACCGCTGATTGCAAGGTGATGTAAGGGCGTAGCTGGTGTTCGGAAACCAGCCGCAGGTAAACATCGAGAGGCTTGTCGCTTTGCGGCAACGGCAGCATCAGGTCGCTGCTGGGCAAAGGTCGATCGGTACTGGTTTGTTCGCTGCCTGTCTTCGATTGCTCGATCAGCTTGTCGCCGTCCAGCACATACATATTGAGGTGCAACAAATCGGGTGCGAACACCCGGAGCAACTGTTCATGCTTGCCGGGAGCAAGCCGGAACCGCAGCCAGAGTGCGCCTTCGGGCTCGGCGGCGGTGAGCTCGTCGAGTTCGATAGGGCTGAATTGATTGGTATAGCGTGTGGAACGGATGTCGCTCAACTGCAGGTCGCCCTGTTCGTCGAGCAAAACGGACCAGCCGCTGCCTTGTGCGGCCTGAGCCGGAAGCATGCAGAGCAAGGTCAGCAGAGTGACGGTAAAACCTATGGCAATCCTGAGCCAGCGCACGGCGAAATCCCTTCGTAGGTTGATGCCAGAATATAACTATGCGCGGCGCCGGAATAGTCAGGCAAGGGCTCGAAGCCCTTGCCCGGCTGAATGGATAGCTTATTCCTGATTTTCGCCACGCTCGCGGGCAATGGCACGGTAGCCAATGTCCTTGCGATAGAAACAGCCTTCCCAATCAATTTTGGCTGCCAGCTTGTATGCCTGCTGTTGAGCGGCATCGACGCTTGCGCCCATGGCGGTGGCGCACAGCACCCGACCGCCGGCCGTCACGACTTGTCCGTCCTTGAGTGCAGTACCGGCGTGGAAGACTTTGCCTTCCAGTGTCGCGGCTGCATCCAGACCCTTGATGGCCGCGCCTTTGGCATAGTCACCAGGATAGCCGCCAGCGGCCAGAACGATACCGACGCTCGGACGTGGATCCCATTGCGCTTCAACTTTGTCCAGCGCCTGGGCCAGGGCTGCTTCGACCAGCAGTACCAGGCTCGACTGCAGGCGCAGCATGACCGGCTGGGTCTCAGGGTCGCCGAAACGGCAATTGAATTCGATCACTTTTGGGTTACCAGCCTTGTCGATCATCAGACCGGCGTACAGGAAACCAGTGTAGACGTTACCTTCCTCGGCCATGCCGCGAACCGTCGGCCAGATTACCAGGTCCATGACGCGCTGATGCACTTCATTGGTGACCACCGGAGCAGGCGAGTAGGCACCCATGCCGCCGGTGTTCGGGCCGGTATCGCCGTCACCGACGCGTTTGTGGTCCTGGCTGGTGGCCATCGGCAAGACGTTCTTGCCGTCAACCATGACGATGAAGCTGGCTTCTTCGCCGTCCAGGAACTCCTCGATCACCACGCGGGAACCGGCGTCGCCGAAAGCGTTGCCGGCCAGCATGTCGCGCACGGCGTCTTCGGCTTCGGCCAGGGTCATGGCGACGATCACGCCTTTACCGGCGGCAAGACCATCGGCCTTGATCACGATTGGCGCGCCTTTTTCACGCAGATAAGCCAGGGCCGGCTCGATCTCGGTGAAGTTCTGATAGTCGGCGGTCGGGATCTTGTGGCGAGCCAGGAAGTCCTTGGTGAACGCTTTCGAACCTTCCAGTTGAGCGGCGCCGGCGGTCGGGCCGAAGCAGTCGAGGCCGCGGGAGCGGAACAGATCGACGACACCCGCGACCAGCGGCACTTCAGGGCCGACGATGGTCAGGGAAACGTTTTTCTCGGCAAAGTCTGCAAGTTGCTCAAGCGCCAGCACATCGATGGCGACGTTCTCGCACTTGGCTTCAATGGCGGTGCCGGCGTTGCCCGGAGCCACGAAAACCTTCTGCACACGCGGATCCTGAGCCACTTTCCAGGCCAGGGCGTGTTCACGGCCACCGCTGCCAATGATCAAAACATTCATTTCAAAAACCTCGGATGACGCTAATTCTGTGGGCAGCGCTGAAGCTGCTTTTCTGTGGGAGCGAGCCTGCTCGCGAAAGCGGTGCTTCAGGCACATCGCCATTGAATGTGCCGCCGTCTTCGCGAGCAGGCTCGCTCCCACATTTGATCGTCGTACTTAATGACGGAAGTGGCGCATGCCGGTGAATACCATTGCGATGCCGGCTTCATCCGCCGCAGCAATCACTTCAGCATCACGCATCGAGCCGCCTGGCTGGATCACAGCCGTCACGCCCGCCTTGGCCGCATTGTCCAGGCCGTCACGGAACGGGAAGAATGCGTCGGAAGCCATCACCGAACCCGCTACCTGCAGGCCGGCATGTTCCGCCTTGATCGCGGCGATACGTGCCGAGTTCACGCGGCTCATCTGGCCAGCGCCGACACCGATGGTCTGACGGTTCTTGGCGTAGACGATGGCGTTGGATTTAACGTACTTGGCGACTTTCCAGGCGAAGATCAGGTCATGGATTTCCTGTTCGGTCGGTGCGCGTTTGGTCACGACTTTCAGGTCGTCGGCGCTGATCATGCCGATGTCGCGGCTCTGCACCAGCAGGCCACCGTTGACGCGTTTGTAGTCCCAGGCCGCCGCGCGGTCAGCCGACCACTCGCCGCAGGCCAGCAGACGTACGTTGGCTTTGGCGGCCACGATGGCGCGGGCTTCTTCGCTGACGCTTGGGGCGATGATGACTTCGACGAACTGGCGCTCGACGATGGCTTTGGCGGTTTCAGCATCCAGCTCGCGGTTGAACGCGATGATGCCGCCAAAAGCGGATTCGGTGTCGGTGGCGTAGGCCAGGTCGTAGGCCTTGCGGATACCGCCTTCGGCGTCCGGGCTGACGGCCACGCCACACGGGTTGGCATGCTTGACGATCACGCAGGCTGGCTTGACGAAACTCTTCACGCATTCCAGCGCGGCATCGGTGTCGGCCACGTTGTTGTACGACAGTTCCTTGCCTTGCAGCTGGGTCGCGGTGGCGATGCCGACTTCGGCAGGCTTGGCTTCCACGTAGAACGCCGCGCTCTGGTGCGGGTTCTCGCCGTAGCGCATTTCCTGGGCCTTGATGAACTGGCTGTTGAAGGTGCGCGGGAATTCGCTGCGACCTTCAGTGCTGAGGGTGTCAGCGGCCTGGTTCACGGTGCCCATGTAGTTGGCGATCATGCCGTCATAGGCAGCGGTGTGCTCGAAGGCCTTGAGCATCAGGTCGAAACGCTGGGCGTAGGTCAGGCCACCGGCCTTGAGGTTTTCCAGGACGCCGGCGTAATCGCTGGCGTTGACCACGATGGCCACGTCCTTGTGGTTCTTCGCTGCCGAACGCACCATGGTCGGGCCGCCGATGTCGATGTTTTCGATCGCGGTCGGCAGGTCGCAGCCTGGCTTGTTGATGGTGGCTTCGAACGGGTAGAGGTTAACCGCTACCAGGTCGATCGGCTTGATGCCGTGCTCGTTCATGATGGCGTCGTCTATACCGCGACGACCCAGGATCCCGCCGTGGATTTTCGGGTGCAGGGTTTTCACCCGACCGTCCATCATTTCGGCAAAGCCGGTGTAATCAGCGACTTCCACTGCGGCAACGCCGTTGTCCTGCAGCAGCTTGAACGTCCCGCCGGTGGAGAGGATCTCGACGCCCAGTGCTTCAAGTTCTTTGGCGAATTCGAGGATCCCGGTCTTGTCGGAAACGCTGATCAAGGCGCGGCGGATCGGCAGGCGGGTAGTCTGGTCGGTCATTTCAATTTCCATCAAAAGCAAAGGAGTCAGCAAAAAAGGCGACCGGTTTTACGCGGGCGCCTTTCTGGTTTGATTGAATGCTTACAGCAAATCGTACTGCTTGAGTTTCTTGCGCAGCGTGCCTCGGTTCAGCCCGAGCATCTCGCTGGCTTTGGTCTGGTTGCCCTTGACGTAGTTCATCACGCACTCGAGCAGGGGAGCCTCGACTTCGGAGAGCACCAGGTTGTACACATCCGTGACGGCAGCGCCCTCAAGGTGGGCGAAATAATTGTGCAGCGCTTTCTCGACACTCCCGCGAAGGGTCTGGCCTTCTTCACTCGGGGTATTGAGGTGCTGTTTCAAATTCACGTTGTCGCTCACGGGTGTTGTTCCACTCACTAAAGTCTCGGTCATCATCGTCATGCGGCCACCCCCTCTCCGTCCCCTGTCAGGCTCTTGTAACGTTCGGCGAAGAAGCCCTGAACGTTGGCGCATTGTGCTTCCGTATCTTCCAAACGATTGAAGTGGGCGCGAAACTCCCTGGCGCCCGGCAAGGTTGCGAGATACCAGCCCACATGCTTTCGAGCAATGCGTACGCCCATTACGTCTCCGTAGAAGGCGTGAAGCGCAGCCAGATGCTCTAGCAGTATGCGTTCCACTTCGATCAGTTCCAGCGCCGGGAGCTTCTCGCCGGTTCGCAGGAAATGGTCGATCTCGCGAAAAATCCATGGCCGCCCCTGGGCAGCCCGACCAACCAGCAGGCCATCGGCACCGGTCGCATCAAGCACGTATCGGGCCTTCTCTGGCGAGTCGATGTCGCCATTGGCGAAGACCGGCATCGACACCGCCTGCTTGATCGCGGCGATGGTGTCGTACTCGGCTTCACCGGTGTACAGATCGGCACGGGTGCGGCCATGGACCGCCAGCGCCGTAATGCCTGCCTGCTCGGCGATCTTCGCCACGGTCAGGCCGTTCTTGTTGTCCCGGTCCCAGCCGGTACGGATCTTCAGGGTCACCGGCACATCAACCGCAGCCACGACGGCCTGCAGGATCTCGGTAACCAATGCCTCATCCTTCAACAGGGCGGAGCCGGCAGCCTTGTTGCAGACTTTTTTTGCCGGACAGCCCATGTTGATATCAATAATCTGTGCGCCCAGCTCGACGTTGGCCCGGGCCGCATCCGCCAGCATCTGTGCGTCACCACCGGCGATCTGTACCGAGCGTGGCTCGGGATCACCTTCGTGGATCATGCGCATGCGCGACTTGCGGGTGTTCCACAAGCTCATGTCGCTGGTGACCATTTCCGAGACTACTAGCCCCGCGCCCAGTCGCTTGCACAGCTGACGAAAGGGTTGGTCGGTGACGCCCGCCATGGGGGCGAGAATCAAGCCGTTGTGTAATGTGTATGGGCCGATGCGTACCGCCGACATAGGACTTCCCTGTTGTGGGGCCGGATCATGAGAGTTCGAAAAAGGGTTGGCATGATACCCGCTCTCGATGACTGGATAAAGGCTGAATTGAACAAAATCTGAACAGTTATTCCGTTATCGCCAGCGGTTTGGTCCGGGCGGATAAAGTCAGAAAGTTGTCGTCAATTCGGGATCGGTGAACGGTTTCACTCCGGCGAGTGGAAGCTGAGGCTGTAGTTCACCGCTTTGGCGCCTGGATCGAGAATGTCCAGTGCGATGTGGATCGGTGTTTGCGGGGGCATTTCGGCCATGCCTTCGAGGTCGCCGCTCAGGTACTCGGCGGGCTTGAAGCGACGGCTGGCGATCAGATGGCCATTGAGGTCGGCAAAGCGCAGTTCCAGCAACGGGAATGGCTGGGAGAAGGGCGCGCGGTTGTAGATGATCGCGTCGACCACCAGGGCGCCGTTGAATTCCGGGTGACTGCGCACCACCAGGTTGCTGCTTTTGATTTTGGCGATGTCGACTTTGGATGGCACTGTGCAGCCGATTTGCGGGCACAGTTGCTGGAACCACGGACGGTATTGGTCCTGACGTGCCAGTTCATCGAAGTGGTAAGCAACGTACTGGCCGGCGAGCGCACCGGCGCCGAGCACGATCAGCAGTAGCCAGAAGAGTCGGCGACCCCACGGGGAGCGACGTTTTTGCCAGTCGAGTTGCAGCGGATCATCGGTCAGGTCTTGCAACACGTCGGTGCGCACGCCGGGTTCACTGCGTTCGCGTCGCTTGCGCAATGGCTCGATCGAGGGCAGGTCGTCGTCATGTTCGTCGCTTGCAGTGGCCGACAGGCGTTCATGATGAACCGGTGTGTCGAGCGGGTCGTGCAGGCGCAGTTGTGGCGGTGTTGCTTCGTCCTCCGGTTCTACGGGCTCCAGGGACAGTGAAGGTTCGGTGCGCGAGGGTTTGTTCGGGACCTGCTCCGGTTCCGGCAAATCCTCTTCTTCGGTCTGGGCGCGATCGGCAGCCGATTCGCTGAACAGGCTGTCGGACCAGGGCTCTTCGGTCTCGGCGGTGTCGCGACGGGCGCTGAGCGTGTCTTCGCGATGCCGGGTGAACTCCGTGGTCGGCTGGATTTCCCGCTGCTCGAGTCGGGCCAGTTCTT
Source organism: Pseudomonas sp. MIL9 (assembly GCF_016887925.1). Lineage (NCBI taxonomy): Bacteria > Pseudomonadati > Pseudomonadota > Gammaproteobacteria > Pseudomonadales > Pseudomonadaceae > Pseudomonas > Pseudomonas sp. MIL9. The sequence continues at coordinate 67,230 of NZ_JAFEHE010000013.1, forward strand.
CGTCGAGGTCGAGGCTGTCGAGGTCCAGCTCGGCGGCTGTCCATTGTTTTTGGCTGATGGCGCGCGGTTCTGCGGGTGGCGGTGCTTCGACGGTGGCCGGGACGACCGGTGCGACAGGCTCCTTGCCGGCCTGCTCAAGCAACTGCTTGGCGGCATTGAACACCTGCAGGCATGAGCCGCAGCGAACAACGCCGCGAGCCACGCTCAACTGAGCATGGCTGACGCGGAAGCTGGTTTGGCAATGCGGGCACTGAGTGACGAAGCTGTCGGTCATGCGGCGATCCGGATTATGCAGAGGCTCATTCTAGCGCCGACGACCGGTGATGCGCACCCAGCCATCGCGATTGGCGATCGGATCCAGGTCGAAGTCCTTGGCATAGGCGGCGGCGACTTCTTCGCCTTGCTCGGCGAGGATGCCCGACAGCGCCAGGCGACCGCCCGTCTTGACCAGTCCGGACAGCTGCGGTGCCAGGGACACCAACGGGCCGGCGAGAATGTTGGCAACCAGCACGTCGGCCTGAACCTGCGGCAAATCTTCCGGCAGATACAGCGGGAAGAGCTCTTCGGCAATATTGTTGCGTCCGGCGTTGTCGCGGGAAGCTTCCAGCGCCTGAACGTCGATGTCGGTGCCCACGGCTTCCTTCGCACCCAGCAGGAGGGCGGCAATCGCCAGAATCCCCGAGCCACAGCCGAAGTCCAGCACATTGCAACCTTTCAGGTCCTGGCCGTCGAGCCATTCCAGGCACAGCGCGGTGGTGGGGTGGGTACCGGTGCCGAACGCCAGGCCCGGATCCAGCAACAGGTTGACCGCCTCAGGCTCGGGGGCGGCGTGCCAGCTCGGCACGATCCACAGGCGCTGGCCAAAACGCATCGGCTGGAAGTTATCCATCCAGCTGCGTTCCCAGTCCTGGTCTTCGATCACTTCGCTGTGGTGCTCGGGCAATGGGCTGCCGGTCAGCAGTTCCAGATGGGCCAGTACCGGGCCAGCTTCGGTGCCGCCTTCGAACAGGGCCAGCAGGTGGGTGTGCGACCACAGTGGCGTGGTATTGAGTTCCGGCTCGAAGATCGGCTGATCTTCGGCGTCCATGAAGGTCACCGACACGGCGCCCACTTCAAGGAAAGCGTCTTCGTAGGTTTCGGCTTGTTCTGGGCTGATGGCGAGACGGACTTGCAGCCAAGGCATGGCGGGCACCTTTGAAAAGTATTGATTGCAGCCTAGCGGGCTGCGAGAAGCGCGCAAGTTTACGCGAGCGCGGGGGTTTTGTGGGAGTGGGTTGGTCCGAGCATCAACACATACCCCGTGCGCGCGAGCTTGCTCGCGATGAGGCCGGCACATCCGATATCAATCGTAGACGGATACACCGCTATCGCGGGCAAGCCCGCTCCCACAGGGGCGCTGGTGATTCGTTAAATGAAGTATCCGGAAACAACAAGGCCGCCCGAAGGCGGCCTTGTTGATGAGGTCGAAGCTTAGTGCTTCTCGCCCGCCAGCTTGTGCTCGAGGTAGTGAATGTTCACGCCCCCTTTGCAGAAGCCTTCATCGCGGGTCAGGTCGCGGTGCAGCGGGATGTTGGTCTTGATCCCGTCGACCACGATCTCGTCCAGGGCATTGCGCATGCGTGCCATGGCTTCGTCACGGGTTGCGCCGTAGGTGATCAGCTTGCCGATCAACGAATCGTAGTTCGGCGGAACGGCATAACCACTGTACAGGTGCGAATCGACGCGAACGCCGTTGCCGCCCGGGGCGTGGAAATGCTTGACCGTGCCAGGGCTCGGCATGAAGGTTTTCGGGTCTTCGGCGTTGATCCGGCATTCCAGCGCGTGACCGCGGATGACCACGTCATCCTGGGTGAACGACAGCTTGTTGCCGGCGGCGATGCTCAGCATCTCCTTGACGATGTCGATGCCGGTGACCATTTCCGATACCGGGTGCTCTACCTGGACACGAGTGTTCATCTCGATGAAGTAGAAGCGACCGTTCTCGTACAGGAACTCGAAAGTGCCTGCGCCGCGGTAACCGATGTCGATGCACGCCTTGACGCAGCGGGCGAAGACTTCCTGGCGAGCCTTCTCGTCGATGCCCGGTGCCGGCGCTTCTTCGAGAACTTTCTGGTGACGGCGTTGCAGCGAGCAGTCGCGGTCGCCCAGATGGATGGCGTTGCCCTGGCCGTCGGAAAGTACCTGGACTTCCACGTGGCGCGGGTTGGTCAGGAATTTTTCCAGATAGACCATCGGGTTGCCGAACGCTGCGCCCGCTTCGGAACGGGTCAGTTTCGCCGAGGAAATCAGGTCTTCTTCCTTGTGCACAACGCGCATGCCGCGACCACCACCGCCGCCAGCGGCTTTGATGATCACCGGGTAACCGACTTCACGGCCGATGCGCAGGGCGGTTTCTTCGTCCTCCGGCAGCGGGCCGTCGGAACCCGGAACGGTCGGCACGCCGGCGGCGATCATGGCGTGCTTGGCCGAAACCTTGTCGCCCATCAGGCGGATGGTTTCAGCTTTCGGACCGATGAAGGCGAAGCCGGATTTCTCGACCTGTTCGGCGAAGTCGGCGTTTTCCGCGAGGAAACCGTAGCCCGGGTGAATGGCGGTGGCGCCGGTCACTTCGGCCGCGGCGATGATCGCCGGGATGTGCAGGTAGGATTGGGCGGCCGATGCCGGACCGATGCAGACGGATTCGTCTGCCAGGCCCAGGTGCATCAGTTCCTTGTCAGCCTTGGAATAAACGGCGACGGTCTTGATGCCCATCTCTTTGCAGGCGCGCAGAATCCGCAGTGCGATCTCACCGCGGTTGGCGATCAGAACTTTTTCCAACTTCGCAGTCATCAAAGGCTCTCCGCGGTTCAAACGATGGTGAACAGCGGTTGGTCGTACTCAACCGGCTGGCCGTCTTCGACGAGGATGGATTCGATCACACCGCTGGTTTCAGCTTCGATGTGGTTCATCATCTTCATGGCTTCAACGATGCACAGGGTGTCGCCTTTCTTCACGGTCTGGCCGACTTCAACGAAGGACGGCGAGGTTGGCGAAGACTTGCGATAGAACGTGCCGACCATCGGCGAACGGGCAACGGTGCCGTTCAGCGCTGGTGCGGCCGCAGCAGCAGGGGCTGCAGCGGCAGCCGGAGCAGCGGCAGCGACAGGCGCGGCAGCCGGGGCATGCATTGGAGCCGGTGCGTAGTACTGCTGAGCCGGGGTCTTGCTATGACGGCTGATGCGTACGGACTCTTCGCCTTCCTTGATCTCGAGCTCGTCGATGCCGGACTCTTCCAGCAATTCGATCAGTTTCTTAACTTTACGGATATCCATGAATCATCAACTCCCAAGGGTCGGTCAGGGGCGTTTAACGCTTGTTGTTCAAGCTTTTGCCTGTTTTTCAAGCTGCTCTAGGGCGGCCTCCAGGGCCAGTCGATAACCGCTGGCGCCAAGGCCGCAGATCACTCCCACCGCTACGTCGGAGAAGTAAGAGTGATGGCGGAAAGGTTCGCGTTTGTGCACGTTAGACAAATGCACTTCGATGAATGGGATGCTCACCGCCAGCAACGCGTCACGTAATGCGACACTTGTATGCGTAAAAGCTGCTGGGTTGATCAAAATGAAGTCCACGCCTTCAGTGCGAGCGGCGTGGATGCGGTCGATCAATTCGTACTCGGCATTGCTTTGCAGGTGCAGCAAATGGTGGCCGGCTTCACGGGCCCGGCGCTCCAGGTCCTGGTTGATCTGCGCCAGCGTCGTGGCGCCGTAGGTGCCCGGTTCACGGGTGCCAAGCAAGTTCAGGTTGGGTCCGTGCAGAACCAGTAGGGTCGCCATCGGCTGTTCCTTTGTTATCCGTGTGCAGTTGTCAGAACCCGGCGACTATGCCGCAAAGCCTTTGTGACTGTCCAGTTCTCTGCAATAGGCAGCACGATGACCGATGTTTGCGCGAAATATATGACCGCTTGATTAAATCCGGTCATTCGCCCTGGCGACACGTTCGGCGAAGTCCCGTGCATTGATCTCGCCGATCACCCGTACTTCCGCACGTTCGACGCCGTCCTTGCCGAAAAACATCAGTGCCGGAGGCCCGAACAGTTTGTAGCGGTCGAGCAGGGCGCGTTGCTCGGCATTGCTGGCGGTGATGTCGAAGCGAATCAGCCGGTAGTCCTTGAGCCGTTCCACAACCGTGGAGTCGTTGAGCACTTCGTGTTCGATGACTTTGCAACTGATGCACCAGTCGGCGTACCAGTCCAGCAGGAGTGGAGTGCCCGATGCGCGGGCTTCGGCCAGTGCGCGGTCGAGATCGGCCGGGGTGCTGACGGTCTGCCATGCATTGCTGTTGGGCGCTGGCGGGTTGCCGGCAACCGTGCGCGTCTGACCGATCGGGTTGAACGGATCGGCCTGTCCGCTGAACGCGCCATACCAGCAGGCCAGCGCATAAAACAGAAGAAACAACCCGAGCAATTGCCCCAGGCGTTTTCGAGGGGGTTTGTAGACGAACTCCAGCGCGCCCATGAACAGGCCGACGCCACCGGCCAGCAAACCGATCAACAGCAAGGTGATCTGCCCCGGCATGACACGGCTGAGCAAACCGATCGCCAGCCCCAGCAGCAATACGCCAATCGCGTTTTTCACGTAGACCAGCCATGGCCCGCTTTTCGGCAACCAGGCGGCACCCCCCGTGGCCACCAACAGCAACGGTGCCCCCATGCCGAGGCCGAGCATGAACAGTTTCAGGCCGCCGCCCAAGGCATCGCCGCTGGCACTGATGTATAGCAGCGCGCCGGCCAGAGGTGCCGAGACGCAAGGTGAAACCAGCAGGCTCGAGACCACGCCCAGCACGGCGGCGCCCCACAATGAACCGCCTTCGGTGCGTCCGGCGATGCGATCGAGTCGGCTGCTGATCGCGTGTGGCAACTTGAGTTCGAACACGCCGAACATCGCCAGCGCGAACACGGCAAAAAACATCGCGAACGGCACCAGCACCCAGGCTGATTGCAGGCGTGCCTGCAAGTTGAGCTGCGCGCCGAACAATCCCATCAAGGCACCGAGCAGGGCGAAGCAGATGGCCATCGGCAGTACATAGGCCAACGACAGATTGAACCCGCGCCAGCCACCGACCTGACCGCGCAACACCACGCCGGAAAGAATCGGCAGCATGGGCAGTACGCAGGGCGTAAAGGTCAGGCCCAGTCCGGCGAGAAAGAACAACACCAGTTCGCGCCAGCCCCAGTCACGGGCTGGCGTTGCGCCGTCGCCGTTGATGCTCAGGCGTTCGGTCTCGGGTGGATAGCACAGGCCTTTGTCCGCACAGCCCTGATAGGTCACGGCCAGGGTAAAGGCGCGTTGATCGGTGCGCGGCAGTTCCACGTCGAGAATGCCGTGGTAGACCTCGACGTCGCCAAAGTACTCGTCATGCTTCTTTTGCCCGTCCGGCAGTCTTGCCGTGCCGAGGACGACATCGGCTGGATCGGCGCGGAACTGAAAGCGGTGACGGTAGAGGTAATAACCTTCGGTGGCGACGAAGCGCAGCTTGATCGATTGCGGCGTGCTTTCCACCAGACTCAGTTGGAAGGCTTCGCGCACCGGCAGGAAATCGGCGCTGTTGTTGATCGAGCCCAGCGTCGAACTGGGCCGACTCTCCAGCAGCCCGGTGGCGGTGGCCGGCAGGGCGAGCACTAAAAGCAGCAGGCAGAGCAAACGGCGCATGACAATCTCGCGTATCGGAATTGGGGGCATGATAGCGGACGGCGGACGGGTATGCAGGGCCAAGGATGGGGAGTGAGTGAACTGACGCTATCGCGAGCAGGCTCGCTCCCACAGGGGGATCTGCGGCGTACACAAATCAAATGTGGGAGCGAGCCAGCTCGCGATGGCAATCTGTCAGACGCGGAACGCCTGAACGGCCGTATGCAGTTGCCCGCCCAACACCAGCAGGTTTTCCCCTTGCTCTCGCCCTTCGCCAATGCGCAGCAAGTTATCCCCACCCAGTTGGTGAATCCGCTCGCTGTGATCGCGGATCTCGCTGACAGCGCCACTCTGCTGGGCGGTGACATCGGCAATGCGCACGGCTGTCTCGGAAATGGTCTGGATCGCTCCGACGATTTTATCCAGTGCACCGTCGGCCGCCTGGGCCTGATTGGCGGTGGCTTCGGCGTGTTCGACCTGGGCGCGCATGCCTTCGACCGATTGCCGCGCGGCCGTTTGCAGGCCGGCGATCAGGGTCTGGATTTCTCCCGTGGCGCCGGCGGTGCGTTGTGCCAGGGAGCGCACTTCTTCCGCCACCACGGCAAAACCGCGCCCCATTTCCCCGGCGCGTGCGGCTTCGATGGCCGCGTTCAGGGCCAACAGGTTGGTCTGGTCGGCAATCGAGCGGATCACCGTCAACACACCGCCGATGGTGGCCGATTCCTCGGCCAGGTGTTCGATCATCTGCGCATTGCCTTGCACTTCACCCACCAGCGCATGCAGGCCGGTGAGGCTCAGGCCGATGACTTGCTGCCCGTGCGCGACGGCCTGGCCCGCGTGGCGGCTGGCATCGGCAGCCTGACTGGCATCGCCGGCCACTTGTTGAATGGTCGCTTCCAGTTCGCTGAGCGAATCACGGATCATGGCCGTGTCACCGGCCTGATGTTCGGCGCCGCTGTGCAGGTCGTTGCTCAAATCTGCCAGGGTTCGGCTGCTGCCGGCGACCTGCTCGGCGTTGAGGCGAATGGTGCCCACCAGGTCCACCAGATAGGCGCGCAGGCGATTGAGCGAGGCTTCGATGTCTTGCAGTTCGCGGTTGGTTTTGCCCAATTGAATGTCGCGACTGAAATCGCCTTCGGCCCAGGTGGACAGGGCCGGAGCGAGGTTGGTCAGGGTTCGGGCCAGCTTGCGTTGCAGGGTGTCGATGAGCAGGGCGATCAGCAAAATCAGGCCGATCATCACGCCTTGCATCAATCGCACTTCGCTCTGGATCTGTCCGTGTTGGGCGCGTACCACGGGCTCAAGACCGGCGATCACTTGCTGCACGGCGGTGATTTTCAGGTGGGTCGCGGCACTGAGGTCGGCGCGTTTCTGGATCTGCTCGCGGGTACGCGCCAGTTCCGCCGGGTAGCGGGTGAGGAGGCTGTTCAGTTCTCGCTTGAGGCCGACGCCGGCATCTTCCGCAACGGCTTTTTCAGTGTTTTCCAGCCCCATCATGGCGGCGAAATCATCCGTATTCGATTCAGCGCTGACGGCCACGCCCAGCAGTGGCAGGGTATCCAGCTGCTCAGCCTGGGCACGGATGTTGGCGACTTCGCGCTCGACATCGGCAGCCAGTTCGCTGCGGCCGCTGCTGACCAGTTTGTCCCGGGCCAGGGAAAGTTTGCCCAGGTGCTGGGCGGCGGCGAGCAATGGTGTCAGGTACGCCGCGTTGCCGCTGGCGTACTGGCTGAGTTGGTCAAGGCTGGCGCCGAGTTCCCGTTCGGCTTGCAGCAACAGGGCTTGCGGGTCTCCCGCGAGTTTGCCGGCGGCCAGCAGGTCGGTTTTGCTGAATTCGTCCAGGGTCGACAGGCTGGGGCGCAAGGTTTCGGCCAGGGCCGGCGGCAATTCGCCGAGCTCTTTTTGCAGGCCGTCGATGGCCTGGCTGGCGCTGCTCAAGCGCAGGGCATCGCCGCTGGCGAGATAGTCTTCGACGTTGCGCGCGACTTCATTTTGAAACCGCTGGGACAGGCCGAGGTATCGCTCCATCAACAGATAGGGGCGTTCGAGGGCCTTTTGCGACCACCAGAGTGTCGCGCCAAGGGCGACGCAGACGGCGACTAAAAGAAGGGTATTGAGATTGGTCAGCAGCTTCAGGCGCATCGTGTCTACCAACGGCAGAGTGGTAAGCGCCTGAATTTATTGCGTTTCTGTTACAGGGTTATGACGGATGGAGTGATTTGCGATGAAAAAGTGGCACTTTGCTTTGACGTCCTGGCCGCCTGTACGCGATTGCGCCCGGCGTCTTTGGCCCGATAGAGCGCCTCGTCCGCCTGGCTGGCCATCAACAGGCTGTCCGAGTGTTCGCACAACTCGACCACCCCGGCACTGAAGGTGCACCAAAGATCGTGGGGTTGAGCGGGGTAATGAATTTCGGCAAACCGCTGACGTATTTCATCGAGGACCCGGTAGGCCGCCTCAAGGTCTGTGTCGGGCATGACGATGGCGAACTCTTCGCCGCCGTAACGGCCGATAAAGTCGGTCTTGCGCAGTCGTTGCTTGAGGAATAGAGCCAGGCTCTTGATCACGCGGTCGCCCATGGGGTGGCCGTGGCTGTCATTGACCCGTTTGAAGTGGTCGATGTCGAGCATCGCAAAGCTCAGCGGCTTGTTCTCGCGACGGGCGCGGAACGAGCAGTCTTCGAGCAATTGCAGAATGTGGGTGTGGTTGTACAACCCGGTGAGGCTGTCGCGGACCATCCGTGCCTTGAGGTTGCGTGCCCGTGCCGCGCGGTTGCGCACGGTGGTGATCAGGTGCCGAGGCTTGATCGGCTTGGTCAGGAAGTCGTCGCCGCCTTCGCTCATGGCGTCGAGTTGCTTGTCCAGATCATCTTCGGCCGACAGGTAAATGATCGGCACGCTGACGTAACGGTCGTTGTGGCGAATGACCTTGGCCAGTTCCGTACCGGTGCACGCCGGCATGTACATGTCGAGGATGATCAGGTCCGGTTGAAAGTCAGCCAGCTCGGCCATGGCCTGGATCGGCTCGATCAAGGTCCGGGTGACGATCCCTGCGCTATTAAGGAGGCGTTCGGTGTGCAGGGCCTGGGCGCGGGAGTCGTCGATGATCAGCACTTTATAAGGTTCGTACTGGGCGACGCAGGTCAGGACTTCGATTTTCTCCAGCAGGCTCGAGGCTTCGAGGGTGCCGGTGAGAAACTCCTGACCACCGGCCCGCACGGCGGCCAGGCGGGTCGGGGTGTCGGTTTCGTGCAGGCTGAAGAACAACAACGGTAAACGTTGATCGAGGCCTGCCTGGGCTTCGGCGGCCAGTTGCAGGCCGATGCCGGGGCCGCTGAAATCCACGTCCATGACGATCGCCGCCGGCAGGCGCTCGACCATCGAGGAACGAAACGCCGCCACGCTGTCCAGGGACTGGGCGCTGAGGCCAAAGAACTCAAGTTGTTTGGCCAGGCGTTCGCCACGGTCATGGTCCTGCAGCATCACGTAGATCGGCTTGCGCAGGGGTGGCAGGAAGGTTTGGTCGAGCTGATCGCCATGACGCAGGCCGGTGCGCGACAGGCGCTGCATCAAGCGATTGAGGTCGGTGATCAGGCCGCTGCTCAGTCGTCCGCGATTGGCGTCGACAGCTTCCAGCGACTGGCTGATATGGCGTGCCAGTTGCGTGTGTTCCGGTTGCTCGAAACGTTCGGCGAAGCGCAGCAGGCGCAGATTGGCCTCGCTCAGTTCCGACAGATCATTGGTCGACCACTCGCTGCGCTGCAGGCGCTGCCATATCTCAAGAATCTGACGTGCTTGATGAATTACCCGCTGGGCAAAGTGATGCTTGAGGCGCTCGCGGCTGGGGTCTTCTGGCTCGGTCATATCCTGACTACTAGTTAGGGTGCACGCTGAGGGTCGACTGGTGGCTCTATGCTAGCACCTCTTTTCGATTGCATGAGTGTTGTCAGTTAATAATCTGTAAAGCGCCTTCATTCAGTTTGTGACTGAGCGGTCTTTAATTGGATGGTTGTTCTTTGGAGGGCCTTTTAGATCGGGGGCTTTCAGGGTTTTTCTGGTTTGGCAGGGTGCCGATTCTGGTGGTTTTCCAGCCTTGCCCGGCAACGGTTCGCGGCGTTTTGACGGGATGGATTGGCGACGATTTTCGTTTTTTTGGGGGTAGGGGAATCCCCTATAGGCTTTCTGTCAGACCCTGAGCCGTCGTCGCAAAAAACAACCGATCAATACCGGCACTGACAGTCAGCAGCCGGCAACCCCGGGTTTTTTTGCGAACGAGGCGACTAATTTTCAGCATCAACCCAACGGCGGGTGCCGGGCCAAGGCACGTTGTTGTATGGTTGTGGTCGAACCGATGAACCCAAGTGATTGAAAGGATATCGCCATGCTGGACTGGAAGAACCGCGCCGGTAGCGCGCCTGAACGTGCCGCTGAACCGAAGTCGGCTACCCGCAGTTATCTGGGCGGCCTGTTGTTCAGTCGGGCGCTGCTCACACTGCTCGTGATCTACCTGGTGGTCACGAGCATTCTGGGCTGGTACTGGAGCCAGGAGCCATCGCTGTTTCCGGTGCAGCAAAATGCCCAAATGGCGGCCGAGAAAGAAGGCAAGCAGATGGTGGTCGGCTATACCACGGTCGAAACCCTCAAGACTGTGGCCGGTACATTGCTGAGCAAGCCAGGCGGCTACATTTCCAACGACCGTTTCCCGCCGGGCCTGTGGATGGACAACATGCCGAGCTGGGAATATGGCGTGCTGGTCCAGGTGCGTGATCTGAGTCGTGCGATGCGCAAGGACTTCGCCCGTTCGCAATCGCAGTCCACTGAAGACGCCGATCTGGCCAAGGCCGAGCCGCGTTTCAACTTCGACAATAAAAGCTGGGTGTTGCCGTCCAGTGAGTCCGAGTATCAGGAAGGCATCAATTCCCTGAGTCGCTATCAGGCGCGCCTGTCGGATCCGAACCAGAAGACGGCCCTGTTCTATGCCCGTGCCGACAACCTGAACAACTGGCTGGGTGACGTCGGGACTCGCCTGGGGTCGCTGTCGCAACGCCTGTCGGCCAGTGTCGGCCGAGTCAAGCTCAACACGGCGTTGAAAACCGAAGTCGTGGCACCGGGTGTGGCGCCGCAGGTTGACGAAGAAATCGTCGAAACCCCGTGGATGCAGATCGACAACGTGTTCTATGAGGCACGCGGTCAGGCCTGGGCCCTGTCGCACTTGCTGCGCGCTATCGAGGTCGATTTCGCCGATGTGCTGGCGAAGAAGAACGCCACGGTCAGCGTGCGCCAGATCATCCGTGAACTGGAAGCTTCGCAGGAACCGGTATGGAGCCCGATGATCCTCAATGGCAGCGGCTTCGGCGTGCTGGCCAACCACTCGCTGGTCATGGCCAACTACATCTCCCGCGCCAATGCGGCGGTGATCGATTTGCGTCAACTGCTGAATCAGGGCTGAGTCATGGTCGATAGTGCCAAAGAGGCTGCCCACCGGGCGGCTTCGGATGCTGAACAGATCGCCTGGGTCGACGAGCAGGACAACCCGCTCGGAGCCCTGGTGCGTGCCGATCTGCGCGAGCGCGGGCTGATCGGACGGGGCACCTACATCATGCTGTTCAATTCCGTCGGTGAGCTTTGCGTGCACCGTCGAACCCTGAGCAAAGCGATTTATCCCGGATATTGGGACGTGGCGGCGGGCGGCATGGTGCTGGCCGACGAAACCTATGCCGAGTCGGCGGCCCGCGAGCTGGAAGAAGAGCTTGGCGTGAGCGGTGTGGAATTGACCGCCCATGACCATTTTTTCTTCGAAGACACCGGCAACCGGCTCTGGTGTTCAGCGTTTTCGGCGGTGTGGGACGGTCCGTTGGTCCTGCAACCGGAGGAGGTGCTTGAAGCGCGTTTTCTGCCCATCGACGAAGTGCTTCGGGAAATCGACGAAAAGCCTTATTGCCCGGACTCATTGGCCGCGCTGAAACGCTATCTCAGGGCCCGCGGCGGCGACGTCGCAAAAGAGCTGTAAATTGGCGCCGATTGGCTCTTAGCAATCGGCGTTTTTGCCGTTACACTGCGCGACCTTTTGTAGGAGCGAGCCTGCTCGCGAAAAACGCAAGGACGACGCGTGCTGCCGAGTGCCGCGCGTTATCGTTGATGTCCATCGCTGCGATGCGGCGACCCGACAAGCCAGCTCCTGCAGTGATGTACTGTTTCACTAGCGCTGCCCCTGCCTGAGTGGGGTTTCGCGGTCGATAGCCTTTCCCAAGTGCTGCGACCAGTCTTTGTCCTCCCAAGAGGATTGCCGGTGGCCAAAAAAGCCGCATCCTTCGCCGCCCTCGGTGGCCTGGTATTTTCCACCGACGCAGGTCGTCATTGCCCGGATTGCAGTAAACCGGTGGACGCCTGTATCTGCAAACAGACCGTTATTCCGGCCGGCGACGGCATCGCTCGCGTGCGTCGCGAAAGCAAGGGCCGTGGCGGCAAGACGGTGACGACCATCACCGGCGTGCCGCTGGCTGAAGACGCGCTCAAGGAGCTGGCCACGACGTTGAAAAAACGTTGCGGCACCGGTGGGGCGTTGAAAGACGGGATCATTGAAATCCAGGGCGACCATGTCGAGCTACTCTTGGCCGAGTTGACCAAACACGGTTTCAAAGCGAAGAAATCCGGCGGCTAGCAGCCTCTGTGAAAACCACCCGTGGCTTGACCCGGTCCTGATGAACGTCAGGTCTGGCGTCGTCATCATGGTTTTCACAGAGCCTGTTCATGACCGGTTTCTAAACTCACTGCCGTCGACGGGGTCTACCCCTCGTTGACGAACCGTCATTTTCATTCTTTAGACTGCGCCGGCCTGAATCCAGGCGACGCACTATGACTTCTTTATAGGGGACTTCGATGTCCGTACGACGCACACGCAAAGACGATGGCAGCCAATGGACAGTTGCGGACAGCCGCAGTGTTTACGGGATTCGCCATTGGGGGGCCGGGTATTTCGCGATCAACGACGCCGGTCGCGTCGAAGTTCGTCCGAACGGCCCGAGCAGCGCGCCGATCGACCTGTTCGAGCAAGTCGACCAGTTGCGTAAAAGCGGCTTGTCCTTGCCGCTGCTGGTCCGTTTCCCGGACATTCTGCAAGACCGCGTGCGTCAGTTGACCGGTGCGTTCGACGCCAACATCGAACGCCTGGAATACCAAAGCAAATACACCGCGTTGTACCCGATCAAGGTCAACCAGCAGGAAGCGGTGATCGAAAACATCATCGCTACCCAGAACGTCTCCATCGGCCTGGAAGCCGGCTCCAAGCCTGAACTGCTGGCGGTACTGGCACTGGCGCCGAAGGGCGGCACCATTGTCTGCAACGGTTACAAGGACCGTGAGTTCATCCGTCTGGCGCTGATGGGCCAGAAGCTCGGCCACAACGTGTTCATCGTGATCGAGAAAGAGTCCGAAGTCGGCCTGGTGATCGAAGAAGCGGCGTCGCTCAAGGTCAAGCCCCAGGTCGGTCTGCGCGTGCGTCTGTCCTCCCTGGCGTCGAGCAAGTGGGCGGACACCGGTGGCGAAAAATCCAAGTTTGGTCTGTCGGCGGCGCAATTGCTGTCGGTGGTCGAGCGTTTCCGTGCTGCCGGACTGGATCAAGGCATTCGCCTGCTGCACTTCCATATGGGGTCGCAGATCGCCAACCTGGCGGACTACCAACACGGTTTCAAGGAAGCGATTCGCTACTACGGCGAACTGCGCAACCTCGGCCTGCCGGTGGATCACATCGACGTCGGCGGTGGCCTGGGCGTCGACTACGACGGTACGCACTCGCGTAACGCCAGCTCGATCAACTACGACATGGACGATTACGCGGGTGTCGTGGTCGGCATGCTCAAAGAGTTCTGCGACGCGCAGAGCCTGCCGCACCCGAACATTTTCTCCGAGAGCGGCCGTTCCCTGACGGCGCACCACGCCATGCTGGTGGTGCAGGTCACCGACGTCGAGAAACACAACGACGACGTGCCGCAGATCGAGAATAAGGAAGCGCTGCCGGAAACCGTGCAGTGGCTGGTGGACCTGCTGGGTCCGACCGACATCGAGATGGTCACCGAGACCTACTGGCGCGCCACGCACTACATGAGCGATGTGGCCTCGCAGTACGCCGACGGCAAGCTGACCCTGGCGGAAAAAGCCCTGGCCGAGCAATGCTACTTCGCCGTGTGCCGTCGCCTGCACAACTCGTTGAAGGCGCGCCAGCGCTCCCACCGCCAGGTGCTCGACGAACTCAATGACAAGCTGGCCGACAAGTACATCTGCAACTTCTCGGTATTCCAGAGCCTGCCGGACACCTGGGCCATCGGCCAGGTTTTGCCGATCCTGCCGCTGCACCGCCTCGACGAGGAGCCGCTGCGTCGCGCCGTGCTGCAGGACCTGACCTGTGACTCGGACGGAAAGATCAAGCAGTACGTCGACGAACAGAGCATCGAAACCAGTCTGCCGGTGCACGCGCTGAAGGACGGTGAAGACTACCTGCTGGGCATCTTCCTGGTTGGCGCCTATCAGGAAATTCTCGGCGACATGCACAACCTGTTCGGTGACACCGACTCGGTGAACATCTATCAGAACGCCGACGGCAGTGTGTATCACGCGGGTATCGAAACCCACGATACCATCGAAGACATGCTGCGTTACGTGCACCTGTCGCCAGAAGAACTGATGACCCACTACCGCGACAAGTGCGCCAGTGCCCGCATCAGTGCCAGCGAGCGCACCCAGTTCCTCGATGCCCTGCGTCTGGGCCTGACCCGTTCGTCTTACCTGTCTTCTTGAGGTAAGCCCCGCTCTCATCAGGTTGTCTGAAAATTTACCGTACGCTGCGGAAATTTCAGATGACCTGGTGCGACACCTCTCTTTCTCTAAGCGAAACGACCTACGTCCTCGGCCATCCAGGCCATTTAGTCCTCTTTTCGCGTAGGTCATTTCCTAAGTTGTACTTCGCCTCTCTACTCGGCCATGTCTCTCGGCGAGAATCCCCGGCCGCCCCTCCTGTAGAGAATCGCCGATGTTCGATCCAGTCAACGAACCCGCATTTCGTCTGGACGTAGCTGGTCTGTCCGACACCTTCGAGGTCCTGGCCTTTACCGGTAGAGAATCCATCAGCGAGCCATTCGTCTTTGACCTGGAGTTGCTGATCGATGACCTGAGCCTTGACCTCTCCAGCCTGATGTACCGTTCGGCCTCTCTGCACTTCGGGCCAGCGGGAAACCGAGTGCATGGACAGCTGCATGAACTGGTCCAGCGCGACCATGGGCCGCTGGCCAGGCTCTGCCATGTTCGCCTCGGCCCACGGTTGGCTTGCCTTTCCCAGCGTTTCAGCCAACGCATCTTCAGCGCCCGCTCGGTGCCGCAAATCCTCGATCAGGTGCTCAAGGAGCACGGCATCGTCGGTCCGAACCGGCGCTTCGAACTGGACGCTGATTACCCGCCTCGTGATTTCTGTACGCAGTACCGGGAATCGGATCTGCAATTCGTCCAGCGCCTGTGTGCCCAGGAACGGCTGCACTACCACTTCGAACATCGGCCGCGAGGACACTGCGTGGTGTTTTCCGATGGTCAGGGGTGTTTTTCTCGTGGCGAAAGGGCGCTGTTCAACAGCGATGGCGAACAACCGGCGGTGCGTCGTTTTGAGGTTCGACAATGCGCGCAGAGTGAGGTACAGCGTGCGCAATGTCACACGGACCTGCCGACACTGCGCAGCGGGCAGATGATGCCGCTCGCCGAACATCCGGTGACCGAGTGGAATCGATCGTGGTTGCTCACCCATGTCGAGCATCAGGGCAGTCAGGACCTGGACGCTCCCTACAGCAACCAGGTGCGTGCGATGCGTTGGGAGGCGTCGTTCGAGTCGCCTCATTCTGCACGCAAACCGGTCATGCACAGCCTGCAACGGGCCTGGATTGTTGAGGTCGATGAGCCCCGGCCCGATCCGTCCAGGCCCGTGGCGGTGCAATTTGACTGGCTTTATCAAGGCGAGGGGGCAGCCCCCAGTCACTGTTGGCTGCCGATATCACCGGAGCTGGAAGCGGCAAACGTCGCTCGCTTGAGTGAAGGCACGGAAGTGGTGGTGAGTTTCATCGAAGGCGATCCGGATCAACCATTGATTATCGGCGTGCTTCACCCGACGCAGATGCCCGAAGCGGTCGAGACACCCGGTTCGTTCTCCATCGACGACGATCCGCCCGAAGGTATTCAGGGCTGGCTGTGCTCTGGAGAGCCCTTGTTGTTGCTGTGCCTGCTTCCGGGGGGCGGCAGTTTCAATCATTGTGAACAGGCTTTTTGTACCTGTCGGGCGGCGTTGCGGCTTGGCCAGAGTGGTGCGGCATGATCGCCGTCGAGATGCCTGAATCGACCCCGCTCTGGTTTTTGCTGGATACACCGGGTGTGCCACAAGCGGGGGCCGCCCTGCCGCAACGGTTTGCGCATGCGCGGTGGTTCTGGCTGTTCGAAGGCACGGAGTGGCATGCGCTGCGTGAGCAAGGCCCGGCCCTGATCGATCTGCGGAGCTGCCCGATTCTGGCCCGGGCTTGCCAGCGCGATGCGCGGTACTGGCGTGGCCTGCTGTTGATCAGCGAGACATCGGCATCGGCCTTGCTGGCGCACTTGCGGCGCATGCTCACGGTCGGTTTCGGCGCGCATCACCGCGCCTTGCTGAGTTACTACAACCCTTGCACCGCCAGTTACTTCTTCGATGCCTGCGACGCCGGGGAGCTGAGTCGCTGGCTGGGGCCGATCAGCCAGTTGCGCTGGTTCGGTGGCACCTGGGCGGACCGGGCCAACGGCAGCCAGGGCTGGCAACGGCTGCTCAATCCGGGGCTTGCCGTCAGCCCGCTGGCGATCGAAGAAGCACTCAGTCCCCATCAGAAGGCAAGGCTGCAAACCTGCCTGCTGGAGCACCACACCTGGCAATGGTTCAAATCCACCGGCACCGATTACCGCACGCTGTGGTCCCATCTCCAGGAAGGGCTGACATTGGGGTTCAGCGAGCGAACGGTGCTCGATGGCTGGTTATGGCTACGCTTGCAGCACCCGGAGGCCGTGCCCGACCTGCCGTTGCCGGGCGCCACTCAGAAAGAGCGCCTCGATTTCCTGCGCAACCGTTGGCAGAACCCTCAACCCTGAATCTGCACGAACCAGCCATCGTTGCGCCGCAGACGCCAGGCAATCGCGCCCAGGGTCAGGCTGCGCAACACCATGAACAACAGGAAGGTTATCCACAGGCCATGGTTGCCGAAACCTCGCAACGCCCAACCGAACGGCACCAGCAACGCCACTGTCAGCAGCATGCCGTTGCGCATTTCCCGGGCGCGGGTCGCGCCGATGAACAGCCCGTCGAGCAGGTAGCTCCAGACCGCGATCAACGGCAGCGCTGCGAGATAAGGCAGATAGATGAACGCGGTGTCGCGCACGCTTTGAATATCGGTCTGCATCTCGATGAACAGATGCCCGGCAAACAGGAACAACGCGGCAAAACCGAGACTCGCCAGCAGCGACCAGCCGCAGGCGACCACCAATGAGCGGCGCAGGGCCTCGCGGTCACGAGCCCCGATGGCATGGCCGCAGAGGGCTTCGACGGCGTGGGCCAGACCATCCAGTGCATGGGCGGTCAGCAGCAGGCCGTTGAGCAACAGGGCGTTGGCGGCGACGGTGGCATCCCCCAGTCGTGCACCTTGCACCGTGATCAGAAAAAACACCGATTGCAGGGCCAGGCTGCGGATGAAGATGTCGCGATTGACCGCCAGCAGAGGCCGCCAGCTCTGCCACAGCGCCAGTGCGGCCCAGGCGATGTGGCCAGGATAGGCGCGCAGGGCCTGGCGGGTCATCAGCAGGCCGATCAGGGCGCCGGTCCACTCGGCGATGACTGATGCGCGGGCGGCACCGACCACGCCCCATTCCAGGCCGAGGACAAACCAGAGATTCAGCGCAATGTTGACCAGGTTGGTGCTCAGCAGAATCACCAACGGTGCGCGGGCGTTCTGCGTGCCGAGGAACCAGCCGACCAGTGCATAACTGGCCAGCGCCGCTGGCAGGCCGAACAGCCGCGTGTGGAAAAACTCGCGGGTCATTTGGTCCAGTTCCGCCGACGGCTGCATGAAATGCAGGGCGACGCCACTCAACGGCACGCCCAGCGCACCCAACACCACGGCCAGTCCCATGGCCAACAGCAACCCTTGCAATAAAATCTGTCGCAGAGCCGCGCCATCGCCACGCCCGGCCGCCTGGGCCGCGAATCCGGTGGAGCCCATGCGCAGAAATCCCATGGCCCAGGCGAGAAAGGTGTACAGGCTGGCCCCGACCGCCACGGCACCGAGCTGATGGGCGTGGGGCAGGTGGCCGATGACGGTGCTGTCGACCAGCGCCACCAGGGGGACGGAAATGTTCGAGAGGATCATCGGCGCAGCCAGCGCCCAGACCCGGCGATGGGTCGGGCGGTCGCGCCAGTCGGCAATCAGGTTGGACATGCAGGCTCCTTGAGGAGCGGGCATTGTAGCGACACATTTTGGATTGCCGCGATCCATTGTAGGAGCGAGGGTGTTAGTGAACCACCCAGCTCAACAACCAGAGCCCCAGCATCAACCAGATGATCCCCATGATGAACGAGGCGTTCATGAAGGCGCGGATCGCCGACCACAACACCACCAATCCCAGGATCAGCGTGGCGATGCTGATGATCGACGTGTCCATGCCCAGGGCGCGGGACAAGCCTTCGACAAAATTGCTGCTGGCGCGGCTCATCATCTGGAACAGGCCGCTGAGGCCATCAACGATGAAACGGATGACGGAACCGAGGGCCTGGCCGAGCCATTCGAAAAAACCTTCTACCTGCATGGAATGAGCGTCCTGATAATGAAAGGCGGGGTTGCCGGACTTGAGCCTTGGGCTGTCGATTGCGGCGCCGAGTTCCCCACAAGCATAGAGGGTTGTCTTGCGGCTGTGGGAACGACCCCGTGACCACGACTCACCTCTGCCGCTTGCCTTCATCCGCCATCCCCCCGAAGCTATACGCCTTCAGGAGAACCCGATGAACCTTGTTGAACTGACCGAACGCCTGCACGCCATCCGTGACCGCAATGACTGGCGGCCATTTCACAGCCCGAAAAACCTGGCCATGGCCGCGAGCGTCGAAATGTCCGAGCTGGTGGAGATTTTCCAGTGGCTGACCGAAGACCAGTCACGCCAGTTGCCGGCGGACAAATTGGCCCACGCCGGGCAGGAAGTTGGCGATATCGTCCTCTATCTATTGCTGTTGTGCAGCGAGTTGGGTCTGGACATGAATGAAGTGGTGCGCAGCAAACTGGCGGACAGCGAACGGAGATTCAGCTGATGAGCGACCGTCATTTCGACCAGTTGGCGACCCGCTTCGCCGAGAAAATCTACGGCGGCGCCAAAGGTGCGATCCGGCTTGCAGTGCTGCAGGCGGATCTGGCCGAAACCTTGCCGGATCGCCCGCTGCGCGTACTGGACATCGGTGCCGGCCTTGGCCACATGTCGCTGTGGCTGGCACAACGCGGCCATCAGGTGACGCTGGCCGAGCCCGCCGAGCCCATGCTCGAAGGCGCCCGCCAGCGCTTCGCCGAGGCCGGGCAAGCGGCAACGTTCATTCAGGCGCCCTGGCAGGATCTGCTCGGCCAACTCAATGAACCTTACGATCTGGTGCTTTGTCATGCGGTGCTGGAATGGCTGGCCGAACCCCACGCGATCCTGCCGGTGCTGCATCAACTGACCAGGGCAGACGGCTGGCTATCCCTGGCCTTTTATAACCGTGATGCGCTGATCTACCGCAACTTGCTCAAGGGCCATTTCCGCAAGATGCGCAAGAACGACATGGCCGGAGAGAAGCAAAGCCTGACCCCGCAACAGCCCCTTGATCCACGGGAGTTGGCGGCGCAACTTGAAGGTCTGTGGCAAGTCGAAACCCAGAGTGGCGTTCGGGTTTTTCACGATTACATGCCGGTGGAATTCCAGGCCCGCGCCGAGCTGGTGGACTTGCTGGAAATGGAATTGGCCCATCGTCGTCACCCAAGCTTTGCCGGGCTTGGGCGTTATTTGCACTGGATTTGTCGGCCGGTCTGATCGGAGTATGAAATGAGCAGTCGTTCAGGGTTGTTAGTTCTGTGTCTGGGGTTGGCGGCTTGTCAGGGCAGCAACCCGTATGTGGCAACCTCCAACCCTTTGCCACCGGCGCCGCCTCAGGCAGCCAACACCTTCGATCGCAGCGCTTACCCGGCTGCGCCACGTGATTACGGTCGCTACCGCAGTTGGGCCTGGCTCAATGGGCAACTGCCGCCGGGCAGCGCATGGGCCGACTCGGCGCAGGTCGCCGAAGCGGTCAGCAATGCCCTCGATCAGCGCGGTTTGCGCCCGCTGCATGACAATCGCCCGGCGGACCTGTTTGTCAGCGCCAACCTGCGCCTGGAAACCCGCCTGCGCCAGGTCCAGGACGACTATGGCTATTACGGCGGCGGCTACTACGGCGGTCACGGTGGTTATGGCAACGGCGTTGGCATGTACAACACGGTGCCGATCGTCCGCACTTATCAGGAACAGGTCGTGGTGGTTCAGGTGGATATGTTCGACGCACAAAGCGGTCAGCCGGTCTGGAGCTCCAGCGCCGAAACCCTGCGCAAGGGCACGCAGATGGAGCAGGCCGATGCGATTCGGGAGGCTGTGGAAAAGGCAATGTCGGCGTATCCTCCGAGTTAGCTTCTGTCGTTATGGAGCGTTTCGCAGGTTCATGCCTTCTACCGGAGAATCATCATGTTCCGCCGTTTCGTTTTACTGGCAGTGGCCGCGCTGCTCAGTGCCTGCGCCGCCAACCAGGTCAATCATGACTACGACGCCAGCCGCGACTTCTCCGCCTATCGCAGCTGGAGCTGGAAAGAACCTGCCCTGCAATATCGCCCCGATGACCCGCGGATCAAGAGTGACCTGACCGAACAGCGCGTGCGCCAGTCGGTCACCGATCAATTGGATCAGCGTGGCCTGCGCCCGGCTGCCGCCGGCGCCAAGGGCGATTTGAACGTGCAGACCTACCTGATTGTCGAGGAACGCCAGCAGCAGATCACCACCAACTATGGCGGCGGTTGGGGCAACCCCTGGAACGGCTATTGGGGCGCGCCGATGTACAACGAAACCCGCGTGGTCCCCTACAAGGTCGCCACCCTCCAGATCGATCTGTTCGATGGCAAGGACGGCAAACTGGTGTGGCGCGGCAGTGACGAGCAGATACTCAGCCGCACACCGAACCCTTCGGACCGCAGCGACGCGATACGCGAAACGGTCACCCGGATACTTTCCAACTATCCCCCACGATAATTGCAAGACGGCACTGGCGAGTTGCCAGCAGTCTTGCCAAGCCATGTCTACACTGCTTCACACCAACGGAGGTAGCGCTCGGCAGTGCGCCGGCAAAGGAGTGCTCGATGTCTCCCTGCTTGCAGTTTCGCGGTCCGGCCCGGCAACGGGGGGCGATTGGTTTGATGGCTGCCGGTACGCTGGCGCTGGCGCTGGGTTTCATGCTGTTGGTGATCGATAGCGGCAGGCTTTACCTGGAGCAGCGCAAACTGCAGCGCGTAGCAGACACCGCCGCACTGGAGGCGGTGACCCGCGATGGCAACTGCTTGTCCGGGGCGAGTGCCACCGCTTACGCCACCCAAAGCGCTACCCGTAACGGTTTTACCGTCAACGCCGACAATACGCTGACCGTCAGTTGCGGCACCTTGCAGATCGGCGCCGATCACTTGCGCGCGTTCAGCGCCGACCCGAAGAAGTCCGCTGCCGTCCAGGTCATCGCCACCCGCACGGTGGCCACCAGCGTCGCGGCCGGTATCGGCGCGTTGCTCTCCGGTGGGCCGGCCAGCCTCACGACCCGGCTCAGCGCCACGGCCGTCGCCGCCGAGCCCAAGATCTCACTGGCGCAATTGAGCATCCGCAGCACCCTGTTGGGCGTCGATAGCTCACAGTCCAGCCTCTTGAATCCGCTGTTCTCGACGCTGCTGGGGGGCAATGTCAACCTGACCGTTGGCGGCTGGGATGGCTTGGTCAAGACCGATATCAACCTGCTCAAATTCATGGACCAACTCGCCATCGAACTGGGCGTGTCGGCCGGCAACTACACCACACTGTTGAACACGCAAGGCAACGTCACCCAGTTCATCAAGGCCGCGGCCACCGTGGTGAACCTCAACGGCGCCACGGCGGCCGTCACCACCGCGTTGGCCAACTTGCAGGTAGCGGCCACCAGCGCTTCGCCCATCAAACTGGGTGATTTGCTTCAGCTGCAAACCGGAACGCAGGCGGCAGGGCTGGACGCTACGGTGCAGTTGTTTCAATTGATTCAGGGGTTCGTTCAACTGGCCAACAAGAACAGCGCGGTGACTGCTGTGTTGCCAGTCAATGTATTGGGACTGGCGGGCGTGACCACCCGCATCAAGGTCATTCAACCGCCGCAATTCTCGGCGGTCGGCGACCCGGCGCTGGCGAAAGCAGCGCCGCTGGGCGTGAACAGAATCTACGTGCGCACTGCGCAGGTTCGCATCCTGGTGTCGGTGGACCTGTCGGTGATCAATGCCGTGCTGCAGTTGGTCAACTCGCTGTTGAGCCCGGTGGTGGGGCTGGTCAACACACTGCTGGCGCCCGGTTGTCTCCTGGGCAATTGCACCCAGACCGACCTGCAGATACTGCCCAATGGGCTCAACCTCGATCTGGGCATTGAAGCCGGCACGGGCAGCAGTTACGTCACGGACTATTCCTGCGCCAGCCCGACCAACAAAAGCCTCACCGCCACCACCAACATTTCCGCAGTGCAGGTCAAGGTCGGCCAGATCGACGACGCCATCTGGCTATCGTCGTCGCCGGCTCAAAGCCTGTCGCCGCTGACGCTGGTCGATATCGGTTCGAAAACCTGCAATTTCTCAGGGTGTGGCGCACGAACCCCTTTCGGCGGTGGCGGCAGCGAAATCATGATCGACAGCCCGGTCGCCGGCACCACCGAGCCCAATTACACCTTTGCCAACCCCCATGAGATCAATGTGTCTCCGGACCCGACGCACCCGGTGATGGTCTCGGGTGTGGTCGGCAGTCTGAAGGGCACGCTCGGCGGGATCACGCTGATTCAACACACGCCCACCATCGGCAGTCTGTTGGGCAGTTTGTTGAGTACGTTGCTGTCGACGCTGTCCGACGTCGTCGCGCTTTTGGCATCGGCCATCGGTGGCCTGTTGGCGCCGCTGGTCGACCCGATCGTGAACAGCCTGCTGATGAACCTGGGGATCGACATCAACAAGGTTGACGTCGGCTTCAACCTGACCTGCGGCGAGAAAGGCAAAGCCTACCTGGTGATCTGATCCTCCTGCACAACCGGCAACTCGATACAGAACCGCGCACCCTCGGTGGAGTTGCGCACGCTCAGTTTGCCCCCCATGTTTTCGACGATGCCGTAGCTCACCGACAGGCCGAGTCCGGTGCCGATGCCGACCGGTTTGGTGGTGAAGAACGGCTCGAAAATCCGTTCCAGCAGTCGCGGGTCGATGCCGCCGCCGTTGTCCTCGACCCACAGGCGCACCGACTGCGGGTCCCGTTCGGCGTACACCGCGATCCACGGTTTGAATTCGGGGTGGGTTTCGCGCTTGCTCAGCAATGCATCCCGGGCGTTGACCATCAGGTTGATCAATACCTGCTCGAGCTGATCGACGTAACCGCGCACCTGCACCTCGAACCCGGTTTCGCTGATGCGCAGTTCCACCCCTTTGCCACGCATGCCTTCGGCCAACAGCGACAGCGTGCCTTCGATGGCCTGGGCCGGATTGAACGGTTGTTGCTCGATCTCCGAGCGGCGGCCGAACACCCGCATGTGATCGACTACCCGAGCGGCGCGCTGTACCTGCGCATCGATGCGATTGAGTTTGTCGGTCAGGTAATCGACCTGCACGTCACCGTTGCCCAGGCGCTTGAGCACATTGATGATCGCCATGCGCATCACGTTCAGAGGCTGGTTGATTTCGTGGGCCAGGCCGGTGGCCATTTCGCCGAGGGTGGCCATTTTTGCGCTTTGGGTCAGTTGCTGCTGGGAACGCCGGACTTCGGTGTTGTCGCGGCCCACGGCCTGAATCTCCTGCAACTGGCCCTGTTCGTCGAACACCCCGCGATCCGACCAGACCCACCAGGCATGCTCTCGACCCGGCAATTGCAGGTTGATTTCCGCGGTGCTGACCGGGAACTCCGGGCTGAGGCGGGTCAGGCGCTGGAGGAAGGATTCGCGCTGTTGCGCCGACATCCAGTTGCCCAGGTTCAGCCCCGGCAGTTGCTCGGGCGTGCACTCCAGATACGCCGCCAGTGGCCGGTTGCCGAAGGTCAGTGACAGGTCCGGGCGATATCGGCAGATCATCGCCGGGGAGTCTTCCACCAGAATCCGATAGCGCTCTTCGCTTTGCTTGACCTGTTCGGCCGCCACGGTCGCTTCGGTGACATCCAGCCACAGGCCCACGGCTTCCACCGGCAGTCCCAGGTCATCGCGCAAAAGCTTGGCCTCATCGAGCAACCAGTGGTAATCGCCACGACTGTCACGCAGTCGATAGCGGGCGCGCACCGAGCCTTCGCGTAGCAGTTGCCGGGTGCGCTCGAAATAACGATCACGGTCTTCGGGGTGAACCCGATCCACCAACGCAGTCGTGGCGCAATCGGTGAGCGTCCAGCCGAGCAACGGCAGCAGGCTGTCGCTGAAGAACGTCGGTTGCAGCGCGCCTTCCCCATAGCGCTGCACGTAAATCACCGCGGGCGAACTGGCGATCAGATTGTCCAGGCGTGCGTGCGCGGCGGCGGCGTGTTGTTCCTGGTTTTTGATGTCGCTGATGTCGAGCATGAAGCCCACCAGGCGCCGATGGCGGCCGACACCCAGGGCCTGGCCTTGCAAGCGATACCAGCTCGGCGGCAGTGCGGCGTCGGGGCGATACGAACGCACGCACAGCAGTAACGGCGTGCCTTCGTCCAGCAGGTCTTGCAAGCGACTGCGCAGTTCTTCGCGGTCGGCGGGATGCACCTGATCGAGCCAGTCGTTCAGCGGTAAACGCCCGCTGGCAAGGTTCAGGGTGTTGGCCAGCGAGGGCGCCAGTTGCACCTCGGCCCTGTCGCTGAACACTTCCCACCAGCCGGTGCCGAGCAAAGCCTGCAGTGATTCCAGGCGCTCCATTTGCAGGTGGTGCCGTTGCTCGCGCGAGCGTTCCAACAAGGGACCGGCGAGCGCTGAGGCGAACTGCAGCCAATCGCGCTCGCTGACATCGGGCGCCCGTTGCTGCACCGGATAGCAACCACACAGCAACCAGGCTGCCACGCCTTGAGCATCGTGATACGGCACGACGAACCCTTCGGCATTGCCAAAGATGACTTGCAGACGGGGGTGTTCGACAGGGTTCAGGTGCTGCGGTGCCGAGCCGTTCAGGCTGTCCAGGCCGGTCCCCAGCCGCTGTCCGGTGTGCCACAGTTGCGGCGCATCGAAGCCTGCAAAGTGCTGGTGAATCTGCCAGCCCTGTTCTTGTTCGTCGAGCAATGCCAGGGCGATGCAGGGGACGTGAAAACGCTGGGCCAGGCTTTGCAGTTGATCGGACAGGACTTCGGGCAAGCGCGTCAGGCTGCACAGGCGCAACTGCTCGCCAATCTGCACCGCGAGCAATCGGCATTGTTCGCTCACCCGCGATTGCCGGCGCTCGAGCAGCAGATCGCCGATGTCCAGCAATTGCAGGAGCCAGGCATCGGCCAACGGCTGGACCCAGCCGCGCAGGTGCAGGGTTTGACCACTGAGTGTGTAGAAGTCCAGGTCCAGGGCCTGGCCCTGCCAATCGGCGGGGGAGCCTTCGACGACGAGGCCACAGTGCGGGAGCAAAAAGTCGAGCAGATGCGGGGGCCGGGCGCCGGGTACCTGCTGGGCCAGCGCGTGTCGCAGCGGTCCGGTCAGGTGTAACACGCGACCTTCGGTGTCCAGATGCATCTGTAAGCCGACACCGGGCATGCTCGGCGCTTGCAGGGCCTCCAGGGGCGGAGGCGGGTGGCGGTTGAGCAAACGCCCGAAGAGTTTATCCCCGGCACTCAAAATTGCAGGCTCGAACTGGCGGTGAGGGTCGCGGGCAAATCAGGCACTTGACCTATTCCCGGCAGGTTCAGAAACGGAATGACGGCATTCAATTTAGTGGTGGGGTAGTTGATGCTCACCTTCAGGACTCCGCCGACATAGGTGGTGGTGGCGTCAGTAGCAACGTCGAAGTTCAGTCCCGCAGGAATCCACGCCAGTTGCCGGGTCAGTTCCTGCGTGGCGGTGGACTTCAACTGGGCTTCGTAACCGGGAGTATTCGGGTCCAGTGCCACGCTCCGGCGCACGGCTTCGGCCGTCGACTGGTTGAACGACTGCATCAGCAGCAGCGGCAGGCTGTAAGTGACAATCGCGTAAAACACGCCGAAAAAGATGACGAAGACCAAGGCGAACTCAATCGCTGCGGCTCCTTTTTGCTTGCGGGGGAAGCTGGTTTTCATGAGTGCGTCTACCCTGACATCACTAGGTAATGTCAGCATAGAATCATTCAGCCAAAACGGACGTTTTTTACCGGATGCAGAGCCTTGTCCTACTGATCTGGCTGACGCTATGCGCAGCGCAGGATGCCCGGGAGCGGCACATCGCCAATGGCTTGACCCTTGGCGCAGGGGCGTTGGCCCTGGCATGGATGCTGTGGAGCGCAACCACCTGGGTGGGAGCACCCGCCGAGCAGGGCGGCTGGGCAGCCCTGTTGGCGCTGGCATTCACCCTGCCCGGTTATGCGTTACGACGCCTGGGCGCCGGGGATGTGAAACTCATGACCGCCCTGGGTCTGGCGACCGATGGTCGGCATGTGCTGGGCGTGTTCATCGGTGCCGGACTGGCCAGTGTGTGCTGGCTGCTGCTGGCGCCAAGCGTCTGGCTCCATGTCGGTCAAAGGCTTAGAGGACGCCTTCGCTATCTGCAGCCTGGAATGTCAAAAAAACAACCCTTCGCGCCGTTTTTGCTCGTGGGCTTGTTGCTGACATTGGCTGTGTTTCGTTTTTTTACAGAGTCGGAAAGTGCGACTACTTTCATTCAGTAGTTGTACAGCCCTGAGCTGTGATTGGAAGTACGGTCAGCCTTTGACCTGGCAGGGAGTTGCACGTGAGCAAGCGTACCTCGGCAGTAAAAGTCCTTGTGGTCGACGATCAGCCATTCATCGTTGAAGAACTCTGCGAATTTCTTGAGAGCCGCGGCTACCGTTCCGTTGCCTGCGGGTCCAGCCATCAAGCCATCGAACGCTTCAACGAAGACCCTGATATCGGCCTGGTGCTTTGTGATTTGCACATGCCGGGTCTGGACGGCATTCAACTGGTTCTGGAGCTGCAACGGCTGTCGGGCAAACACCGCGCGTTCGAGGCGATCATGCTGACCGGGCATGCGGACAAGCAGGATGTGATCAAGGCGTTGCGTGCCGGTTTTGCCGATTACTACCAGAAGCCGATTGATCTGACGGAGCTGCTCGAAGGCTTGCAGCGGCAGGAACTGGTCTTGCAGGAACGGCACAAGGCACTGCAACTGGGACACCTGGATCAGAAGCTGCAGTACCTGTCCGAGTCGATCGAGGACCTGTATCAGGACCTGGACAAGGTTCGCCGGACTCCGCTTTCGTCGGGTTCGGTGGAGTCGGGCGATGAGGCCGTCAGCGAAGCGGATCGGGTAGAGATCCCGGCGATTTTCAATCAGTTGTCGCCCAGGCAACTGGATGTGGCGCGGCTGGTGGGCAAAGGGCTGACCAATTATCAGATTGCCTGTGAGTTGGGGATCACCGAGAACACGGTGAAGCTGTATGTGTCCCAGGTGCTGCGGTTGACCCATATGCATAATCGGACGCAGTTGGCGTTGGCGCTTTCGCCGAGCGGTTCCGGGTTGCGGCAGCGGGTTACGGCGCACTGAATATGCCATCGGTTTTTTGGATAGCGTACATATCCGTTTCCGCGGTAACGGCGACTTATGGTTTCGCCCTTACGGCGACTCACTTTTTTACAAGCGCCTAAAAAAAGTAAGCAAAAAACGCTCGCCCTGATGAGTGGTGAAGGGCGACCACGATCCCCTGTGGGAGCTGGCTTGCCAGCGAAGAGGACCTCAAGCGCGATGCACGACTCAAGGACGGCTTCGCCGGCAAGCCGGCTATACAGGAATGCGCCCGTTCCTCAACCGCAAACAACCAGCACTAATTCCCCGATCCGCTACTCACCTTCCCGCCCGCATCCTGATCAAAGAACTGCGGGATCTCGTGCTGATAGGTTTTCAGCCAGCGTTGCATCGTCAGTTCCCGTTCGGTTGCGGTAGCGGTTTGCAGTTTTTGCGAGGCGGCGTTCTTGCTGCTTTGCAGTTGCAGCCAGCCTTCGGTTTCCTGTTGTTGTGGCGAGTTCGGGCCGGGGTCGATGGCGTGGCTGGTGAGGGGCAGGGCCAGCAGGCCGAGGCAGCAGAGGGTGGTCGGTTTCATCCTGGGTTCTCCCTACTGAAGGGCGGGTGCGGTGGCGACGGCGACTTGCGCGGCGACGGTCGGGGCGGACTTGGCTGGCGCCTTGAGTCTTTGCGCGCGGGCCTGGGCCTCGGTGACCTGGGCGGGGCTCAGGCCGAGACGGCTGACCAGTTCGGCGGCGCGGCTCCAGTCGTCCTGATAGATCAGCAACGTCACCAGGTTCAGGCCTGCCAATGTGTTGTTTTGCTTGAGTTCAAGGGCGGTGAGGAATTCGAACCGGGCGTCTTCGACACGCAATTGATTGAGGTACACCACACCGAGGTCGTTGCGGATTTTTTCGTCGGTGGGCGCCAGGCGTGCCGCCCGTTGCAGGTGGGACTGGGCCTGGCCGTTGTCGCCCCGTGCGGCAGCAAGTTGACCCAGGCCATGTTCGGCCTCGGCCGCCTTGCAGCCGCCAAGCAGGCTGCGGTACAGCGGCTCGGCTTCGTTGCGGCCCAGCAGTCGATAGACCTTGGCCTTGCGCAAGCGCACATCGGCCAGGTTGTCCGGCAGGTTCTGCAGATTGGCCAGGCTGGCGTGCAGCTTGCCGTCATTGGCCATGTCGTCCGCAAGGTTCAGCGACAGCTGTTCTTCGGAACTCAACTTGCCGCAACTGGCGGAGTCGGTCAGGGCGTTCCAGGGTGTCTGGCCGTTGCTCGCGCAGCCGCCCAGCAACAGCAGACTCAAACCGGCAATCACTACTTTCATCACGATCCCTCTAGGAAGCAAAGGCCCGGGTCAGGGCGGTGAGGCCCGGGCCGGCCAGTACGATCAATAACGCCGGGAAGAGGAACAGCATCATCACGACGGACATTTTGGCGGACATCTTGGAAATGTATTCCTGCAAGCGCGTCAGGCGCCGGTCATCGAGCAACAGCTTGAGCGCCAGCAGCGACTTCATCGCACCGCCGCCCTGATGGATCAGCTGTTGCAGAATCACGCAGGTGTCGGTGAACTCATCCACCCCCAGCAAGCGGCTCGCCTTGTTCAGTTCATCGCCCAGCTCCAGGCCGGAATCGACCCGGGCCAACACCAGGCGCAGTTCATGGGTGAGCGTTGGCATCAGCTGTTTGCCGTCGTTGCTCAACACACGCAGCGATTGCTCCACGGCCATGCCTGATTCGAACAGGATGCGCAGCAACGGAATGAAGGTGGAAATCTCGATCGCCAGTTTTTTCTTCCGATGCTGCGCAGCCGCCGCCAGCAGGCGTTTGGGCAGCAGATAGCCCATGCCGGTGGCAAACGTCGGCGCGACCCAGCGATTGGCGACGTGCGCAAAGAACAGCTCTTGAATCAGCACACTCAGGGCCAGTGCCAGCACCGGCACGCCGACCTGGAACGCCGCATACAGGGCGCGTTTGCGCGCGGTGCGCCAGCCGAGGCCGTTGAGCAGTGTCTGGGTTTCGT
Organism: Pseudomonas sp. MIL9; assembly: GCF_016887925.1. Lineage (NCBI taxonomy): Bacteria > Pseudomonadati > Pseudomonadota > Gammaproteobacteria > Pseudomonadales > Pseudomonadaceae > Pseudomonas > Pseudomonas sp. MIL9. The sequence continues at coordinate 96,852 of NZ_JAFEHE010000013.1, forward strand.
TATCGAGTTTGACCGACTGCTGGCCCAGCCGACTGGCGCCCAGGGCCAGCAGCCACTGGCTCAAGCGTGGCTCGCTCGGCGCCTTGCCGTCCAGTCGTCGCACCACTTGCCGCGCACGCCGACGCAGTTCCAGCACGACGCTGAACAACAGCAGCGATGCCAACAGAAACAGCAGTGAGCTCAGCAACATGGACAGGTTCATAGGCTACGCAACATCCGCCACAGTGCCAGACAGCCGAACACCTGCAAGACGAGCGCGCTCACCAGCATCCATTGCCCGGAGCCGTCGTTCCACATGCTGAGCAGGTACCTCGGGTTGGAGATCAGAAAGTAGCCGGCGACGGTGACCGGCAGCAGTGCCAGTACCAGCGCCGTGACGCGGGTTTCGCCGGTCATGGCGCTCAATTGACGAGCCGCTTGCTCGCGTTCGCGGATCAACTTGATCAGGTTTTCCAGCAGCTCGCTGGCGTTGCCGCCGTAGCGGTGGTTGACCTTCAGGCCCAGGGCGAACAGGCGCAGTTCGTCTTTGTCGTACAGCTCGGCGAAGTCCGAGGCGGCGTCGGGCAGGCTGACGCCCAACTGCACACTGCGTTGCACCCGGCCCAGGGCGTTTTTCAGCGGGTCTTCGGCAACGTTGATGGCGCCCAGTACCGCATCGGCCAGGGTGCGTCCGGACTTCAGGCTGCGCACCGCATGGTCAAGCAGTGTCGGCAATTGCTCGATCATGCGCTTGAGCCGGCGTTGATAGCGCCAATCGATGTACAAACGCAGAAACAGGGGCGGCAGCAGCAACGGAATGAAAAGACCGACCCAGCCGCCCGCCGCGACCCCGAGCAAAACCGCCAGCCCCCAAAGCGTCAGCCATAGCCCCAGGCGCTCCGTGGGTCGTCCGAGGCCTGCACGCAAAAAGGCGCGATCCAGTGCCACCCAGGACGATTTCTGCACCACCGGCTCCGGTTGTCCCTGGGTCAGGCGCTCCAGCACGCGCTGGGTGCCGGGCTGGCGCAACCCGCGGTAAAGCAGGCGAGCCGACAGGCCGAGCAAGGCCAGGCAAACGAGGATGAGCAGCAGCGATTTGAGCATGCTGTAACCTTCAGTACGCCGAGGGAGAGAGCGCCGATTCGCGACGCAGTTTGTCACCGGCAGGGTTGACCGCTTCGCGCATGAAACCGAAGCCGCTGCGACGGTCGAGGCGGAACAGCGTATTGGTCACATACACATCTTCACGGATGCCGATCACCTCCACGACCTCGCTGACGCAGCGACGGCCATCGGGCAAGCGCGTCAACTGGATCACCACGTCCAGCGCCGCGCAGATCATTTGCCGCAAGGTGCGTTCGGCGATGCTGCGGCCCGTCAGGCCGACCAGGGTTTCCAGGCGCAGCAGCGCATCCTGGGCATTGTTGGCGTGCACGGTGCTCATGGAACCGTCGTGCCCGGTGTTCATGGCGGTGAGCACATCGACCACTTCAACGCCGCGGATCTCGCCGAGGATGATGCGGTCCGGGCGCATCCGCAGGGCGTTGCGAATCAGGTCGCTGGACTTCACTTCGCCGTGGCCCTCGGCATTCGGCGGACGGGTCTCCAGGCGCACCACATGAGGGTGGTCCAGTTGCAGTTCGGCAATGTCCTCGATGGTCACCAGCCGTTCGTGGGGATTGATCAACTGGCTGAGAATGTTCAACAGCGTGGTCTTGCCGGTGCCGGTGCCGCCGCTGATCAGAATGTTGCAGCGCTTGCCCACGGCCTCCTTGAGGAAGTCGTAGATCGCCTGGTCGATGGTCTGCATGGTCATCAGGTCGGTGCTGTTGAGCATGTCCTGGCGGAACTTGCGGATCGACAGGCACGGGCCATCGAGGGCAATCGGTGGAATGATCGCATTGACCCGGCTGCCGTCCGGCAGGCGCGCATCGACCATCGGCGACGACTCGTCGAGCCGCCGACCCAGGGGGGCGAGAATGCGCTGGATAACGCGTTCGACGTGGTGCGCATCGATGAAGCGCAAATCACTCTGGTGCAGCAAACCGTCGCGCTCGATGAACACCCGGTGCGGGCCGTTGACCAGAATTTCGGTCACCGCCGAATCTCGCAACAACACTTCCAGCGGGCCGAAACCGGTGAGCTCGTCGACGATCTCTTCGGCCAGGCGCTCCATCTCATAACGGGAAATCGCCAGGTGCAGGCGCGCGATGTATTCGGCCACTTTGTCGATGACGAATTGCGACAGCGCCTGCCGCGATCCTTCCAGGAGGTTTTTGCCCGACTCTTCGATGGCATCGATGATGTAGCGGTGCAGCACCAGTTTCAGGCCTTCATGGTCGGTGTTGCCGGCCACGCTGCGTTGCGCCACACCGAACAGTTTTTCGCCGCTCATTGCGCACCTCTCAAACGGCTGAACCAGGACTTGGGCTTGGCCAGGTTTTCGGAACGCTTGGCCAGGCATTCACCGAGGGTGCGCAGGCTTTGCGTAAGGACTTCCCGTGGCGCCAGTTCGAACAGGGTCACGCCCTGATTCTTGGCGTTCAGGCGCACTTCAGGGCTGTAGGCGAGGGTGGCGATGACCTCCATGCCGAAGCTTTTGCCCAGGGCGTCGGAGTCCGGCGCGACGGCGCGCAAGTAGCGATCCACCAACAGCCGCGCGTGATCGAGCTTCATGCCTTTTTCGCGCCACAGATTGAGCACTTCGAGGTTGCGACGGCAGTCGAGCACGTTCTGGTCGGTGTACCACAACAACTTGTCGCAATGGCTGACGAAGGTGCGCAGGGCTTCGCTGTCCGGTTGCCCGGTGAGGTTGACCACGATGTGCTGGAAGTGTTGGCGCAGGGCGCTGAGCAGCATGTACAACTCGGCGGCGCTGGTGTGTTCCAGCGGCTCATCGTGGCTGGCGTAGGCGAGGATTCGCACCCCGACTTCGCAACGGGTGAAGGCACTGTCGATCAGTGTCGCGTCGAGGCGGCGCAAATGCCGCAAGGCATCGCCGAAGTGAAACGAACTCTCCAGCCCGAGCAAGGCCAGGCTGTCGCCACGTGGCAGACCCAGGTCGAGCAAGAGGGTTTGCTGTCCGCTCTTCTGCACCACCTGCGCCATGTGATTGGCCAGCAGCGCGCCGTCGGCATTGCTCTGCACGCCATACAGCACGGTCAGGCCACCCAGTTGGGTGCTCGGCGTCACGGCCGGAAGGCGTTTGCTCAGGCGGCGTACCAGCCCGGCGACTTCACTGGAGCGCGAACCATACGAAACGAAATCCCGCGCCCCGGCGCGCATGGCATTGAGCACGAGCTGGTTGTCCATGCCGTCGCCCAGGGCGACGATCGCCAGCATCGGCTTGGCTTCCAGGGCGCCCTCGATCAACGCGCATTGGGCCACCACGTGTTCGCGGTCGAGACCGACGAACACCAGGCTGGCGAAGGTCACGTCCACCAGCGCCAGCAGTTCGTCGAGACTGCCGGAGCCGGCACTGACCACTTGGCCCAGCGGCGCGAGGGCGCCCTGCAGCCACTCAAGGTCAGTGTGGTTACGCGTGATCGCGAGGAAGGTCTGGCTCAGGTTCTGGCTCATTGCGATAACCCGCTGCGTTTATCGAAGTCGCCGTTTTCGAGGAAGTACAGGCGATACCAGTTGGGGTCGTAGTTGCGCAGTTTCTCCCCGGGCAACGACGGCAGCTGCGCGTTGGCGGCCAACGGCTGGACCAGGTGCGGGGTGACGATCATCAGCAGCTCGCGCTCTTCACGGCTGATCGAAGAGCTGCGGAAAAACGCGCCGAGAATCGGAATGTCACCCAGGCCCGGAAACTTGCTGACTTGCGAGCCGTTTTGCGTGCTGATCAAACCACTGATGACAAAGCTCTCGCCGTCGGCCAGGGAGATGCTGGTGTCCGTGCGGCGAATGGTGAACGCCGGCACCGTGGTGCCGCCGATGGTCACGGCATTGTTGTAGTCCAGTTCGCTGACCTCGGGGGCGACCTTGAGGGCGATCTGATCGTTGCTGACCACCGTCGGCGTGAGCGTGAGGCGGATGCCGAACTCCTTGTACTCGATGGAATAGCTGTTGCTGTTGGCGCTGGGAATCGGGATCGGGATTTCACCGCCGGCGAGAAAGCTTGCACTCTGCCCGCTGAGGGCGACCAGGCTCGGGCGTGCCAGGGTGTAGGCGAAGCCGCTGCTTTCCATGGCATTGATGATGGCGAGGAAGTTACCGCCACCGGCGACGATATTGAACACGTCGTTGGCCAGGGGAATGCTGGGTGTGGCGATGCGCGGATCGATGTTGCGCAGCGGGAGCACGCGGGGCGTCACCCCGGTATTGGGCACTGTGCCAGGGGAGCCGAACAGGAAATTCGAGTTTTTGCCATAGATCGAGGTGCTGGCTTCCTTGAGTTTGGTCCGGCTGACTTCGACGAAACGGATGTCGGTCTGCACCTGTGACGGCAGCGACGGATCATCCGATGGCAGCCGCGCGGCCCTGGTCATGGCCGCGGTGGCGCGCCCCTGGACGAACACCATGCTTTGGCGCGGTGCACTGGCGCAGGCGGTCCAGACCATCAGGCTGGTGGTGCCGGGGGCCATCCCGGTGAGCAGGAACGCCTGGTTGCCATTGACCCGAACGTCGGCGATCTTCGGGTCCCCTACGGCCAGGCGCGTGATGGGAACAGGCGATTGCAGCTCCTGTTGCTGCCCTTCGCCGATTTCCACGGTGGCGGGTAACGGGCCCAGCGCGGCACAGTTGCCGCCTGCCGCGACGGCGGCTGTCAACGGCATGCCGCCGATCAAGATGGCCCAGATCAAACCGTTGAATAACGGAATAATTCGTCTGCGCATGGAAAGGCGTCCTTGCTCGATTCAGGGGGTCTGTTGAGTGAGTTCATTGCCGCGAATGACTTCCACGCCCGATTTTTTCGGTGCGACGGGGGCACTGGCGACGACGGGTTTGGGCGGTGCGGTCATGGCCAGTTGATTGAACTGAATCAACTCGCGATTGGCGTTGGCGAGGTTGGTCGCAGAATCGCTCTCACCGGCCCAATAACGGGCCAGGCGTTTCTCATCCGCACTGCGAACTGCCAGGCGCAACACCCCGGCCTGGGTGGCGAGGAGCAGGCGACTCAACAGCGGCGCGGGAACGGCGAGCAGGACGGTACGGGCGCTGGCACGCTGTTGTTCCTGCTTGAGCTTTTCATCATTGCTGTAGGCCGGGCTGGTGGGTTGGCCATCGTTGGTCAGGCCCAACTGTTCGCCCACCCCCAGCACGCGCAATGCCGGAACCACCAATTGTGCCGAGGGTTGGGGATTGATGGCGTCCATGCGCAAAAACAGCAAGACGTCGACATAGTCCCCCGGTGCCAGTTGGCCGCCGGCATTGATGACTTCGTCTACGGATACGGCGAGCGCGCGTTCGTCAGAACGAATCATCCGCGCCAGTTTGCTGCCGGCTTCGAAGCTTTCATCACTGAGCCAGGTTCCGGCGCGCAGGCTGCGCCAGGGCGTGCGACCGATCGCCTGATCGAGACGGGTGAGGCTGCCGGCAGGGGCGGTGCGGAGTTTTTCCACGGCCACGTCGGCGGCAGTGATTTGCACGAACGGCGCGACGTCATGCAGCAGCACGACGACGGGTTGGCGGGTGTCTTCTTCCTGTGGCGCCGCTGCCTGGGGAGTGGCGGCTGTCGGGGTGACGATCCCGGTCTGTGCAACCACAGGGGCGGCGGCCGGTTGCCGGCTCAGGGTGAAGCCCCAGTAACCGGCAATGACAGCGCCCACCAGAGACAGTCCGGCAAGACCCAGAATGGCACGACTGTTCATGACGGCTCTCCCTTTCCTGCTGCGCAAAAATTTCGTATCAGAGAACGAGAAAAATTTGCAATAAGGCAGCTATGAACATTGAACTATTTCGCTATTTGACCCTAGCGCAGCTAGTGCAAAATGCCATTACCGGCACGGAAATATCTGATAAAAGTGAACGACTAACGTGAAATGTCAGGTTCTTTGACGCCAACCAAATGACTAATACTTTCGTATTAATGCGTTCTTACAGTTGTTGACCGGGTAAATGCCGACAATGCTGGTGCTGGCATAGGGGAATCATGTTGCGTTGATGCAACACCCGTGGTCATCAAGGAGAACGTCATGTCTGTTGCCAAGGTTGTTCAGAAGATCAAATCCGAGATCGATTTCTATAAAAGTCTGGCCAAAGATACCGAAGGGGCTTCAGGTATTGAGTACGCCATTGTGGCGGCGATGGTGGCGGTGGTGATTGCCGGACTCAGTACTGGTATGGGCACTTCGATCACCACCATTTTTGGAAAAATCAAAACTGCGCTGGGTTGAGTATTGGCAAGTCGCCAGGCCTAAAAACGGACGCTAATGTCAGCGCTAACCCATTCCAGGTGTTTCCTATGAACGCTCCTGTGCTTTCGCGCCAGCAACTTCTACTGGTCGACGATGAGGAAGATGCGTTACTTGAGTTGGCCGAGTTGCTGGAGGGCGAAGGCTTTATTTGCTTTACCGCGACGTCGGTGAAACTGGCGTTGCAGCATTTGACACTCCATCCGGATATTGCATTGGTCATCACCGACCTGCGCATGCCGGAGGAGAGTGGCATGTCGCTGATCAAGCGCTTGCGCGAGCATACGTCGCGCCAGCATCTGCCGGTGATTGTGATGTCCGGGCATGCGGGCATGGAGGACGTGAGTGACATGTTGCGGTTGCAGGTGCTGGACCTGTTTCGCAAGCCGATCTATCACGTACGGCTGTTGGAGACGTTGAACAACCTGTTTCCACTGCCGCGGCTTCAGTTGGTTTATCCCTGAATGTCGCTGTCTGGGTCTGGCGATCTGTCGACGGCTGGCTGACCGGCGAAGGCGGCGAGTAGAACACGACTCCCTGCAACGTCCTTCGCCAGCACTGCGTCTTCTTCAGACGTTGTCAGGCGAGCGGCCGCCAATGCCCAGTCATGTGCTCCAGCTCTCCGGCGCCGATCAAGCGCAGATCGCCACTCGACCCCGCCGCACTGGCGAGCAACGTCACCTCGCTGGGCAGGCGTACCGGTTTCTGGAATTGCACCATGATCTCGAGGTTCGCCGTCGACAGGTGATCGGCCAGCGCGGCCAGGGTGCGCGCCTTGTTCCACAAACCATGGGCGATGGCCGAAGGAAACCCGAACAGTTTGGCGCTGGCGGCACTCAGGTGAATCGGGTTGTAGTCGCCGGACACCTTGGCGTACTGCCGGCCGATATCCGCGGGCGCTTTCCAGTGCGCGACTTCGCTCAGCGGCAGTGTCGAGGCCAACACCTGCTCGACGGGCTCACCCTCCAGCTTGACGCCGCGACAGAGCATCCGGCTTTCAGCTTCCCACAGCGACCCGAGTTGATCGTCGAGGGTGGTCACCAGGTCGAAGGTCGCACCCTTGGCGTGGGGTTGCAGGTTCTGCACTTGCACGCTGACCCGGACCCGATTGACCCCGCCCAGCGGCCGCAGTATGCGTATGCGATTGCTCAGATGAATCAGCCCCAGCAACGGAAACGGAAAGTCCTTGGCGGTCAGCAATTGCATCTGCAAGGCGAACGCGAGGATGTGCGGATAAGTCGGTGGCAGCAAACCATCGTCGGCGAACCCGCAGACCTTGCGATAGGCCGCCAGGTGTTGCGGATCGACATTGATCCAGCAGCGCAAACCGGCATCGGGCAGGGTGGTGCCGCTGATTTTGCGTCGCGTCGCCGCACGTAGATACAGCCCCGGCAGGCTCGGCTCGCGGTTGAGTGTGTGCCAGTCAGTGATCATGCCTATGCCCCCAAAACGCTTTGCCCACAGACGCGCAAGGCCTGCCCGGTGAATGCGCCCGTGCCCGGCTGCGCCAGCCACGCCACCGCTTCGGCGACGTCCTGAGGCAGGCCGCCCTGGCCCAGGGAACTCATGCGTCGCCCGGCTTCGCGCAGGCCGAATGGAATGTGTGCGGTCATCTGGGTTTCGATAAACCCCGGTGCCACGGCATTGATGCTGATGCCCCTGGCCTGCAACAGCGGCGCCCAGGCCTGCGCCAGGCCGATCAGCCCGGCCTTGCTCGCCGCATAGTTGGTTTGTCCGCGATTGCCGGCGATGCCGCTGATCGACGCCAGCAGGATGACCCGGCCGTGGTCACGCAAGGTGCCGTTATCGAGCAAGGCCCTGGTCAGGACTTGCGGGGCATTGAGGTTGACCGCGAGCACGGCGTCCCAGAATTCCGGGGTCATGTTGGCCAGGGTTTTGTCGCGGGTGATGCCGGCGTTGTGCACCACGATATCGATGCCGTCGGGTAGCGCTTCGACCAGTTGCGTGGCGGCGTCCTCGGCGCAGATGTCGAGGGTGATGCTGCGCCCGCCCAGGCGTGCGGCGAGGGCGTCGAGATCGGTTTTGGCCGGTGGCACGTCGAGCAGAATGACGTCGGCGCCGTCACGGGCCAGGGTTTCGGCGATGGAAGCACCAATGCCGCGCGCCGCGCCGGTGACCAGCGCCTTGCGCCCGGACAGCGGACGGGTCCAGTCGGTCACCGGGGTGTCGCAGGCGTTCAGGCGAATGACTTGCCCGGAGACGAAAGCGCTTTTCGGCGAAAGGAAAAACCGCAGCGGGCCTTCCAGTTGATCGTCAGCGCCTTCGCCGACATGGATCAGCTGCAAGGTGCCGCCGCTGCGCAGTTCCTTGGCCAGCGAACGACTGAACCCCTCAATCGCCCGTTGGGCGCTGGAGGCGAACGGGTCGCTCAAGGTCTGCGGCTCACGCCCGAGAATGACCAGGTGAGCGCAGTGGTCGAGGTTCTTCATCAAGGGCTGGAAGAATTCGCGCAGCTGTTTGAGCTGATCGGTCTGCACCAGGTGAGTGGCATCGAACACCACGGCCTTGAGTTTCGGGCCATGGCCGGGAATCCACGCCGTGGCCAGCGAAGGATCGGTGGCGTAGCTGTAGATGGCATCGGTCAGGCGATTGGCGAAGGCGCTGACGTTTTCCGCCAGCGGCCCGCCGCCGATCAGCAACGCGCCTTCGATAGGACGCAAGCGGCCCGCTTGCCAACGCTCCAGGCGCACCGGCGAAGGCAGGCCCAAGGCCCCGACCAGGCGATGGCCGATGGAGGAATTGGCGAAGTCGATATAGCGGTCAGACATGGAACGCGCTCCAGCAGCTGAGGTTCAAAGTGTGGACCATGAATGGCGATCAGTCGTTCGATCCACGAGATAAGGCCTACGCTTGACCAGACTGTAGGAGCGAGCCTGCTCGCGATGGTGTATCAGTCGAAGTCAATGTAGCTGACACACCATCGCGAGCAAGCTCGCTCCCACAGGGGCGGTTTTAACTTTCAAATGTTGATAGGGAGCTTTTCATGACTCAGCTGCGCCGCGTCGCGATCATCGGCGGTAACCGGATTCCCTTCGCCCGCTCCAATGGCGCATACGCCACCGCCAGTAACCAGGCCATGCTCACGGCTGCCCTCGAAGGCTTGATCGAGCGCTACAACCTGCATGGCCTGCGCATCGGGGAGGTGGTTGCCGGGGCGGTGCTCAAGCTGTCGCGGGACATGAACCTGACCCGCGAATGCGTGCTCGGCTCGCGGCTGTCACCCATGACCCCGGCCTATGACATCCAGCAAGCCTGCGGCACCGGACTGGAAGCGGCGTTGCTGGTGGCGAACAAGATTGCCCTGGGCCAGATCGACTGCGGCATTGCCGGTGGGGTCGATACCACGTCTGACGCGCCGATCAGTGTCAGTGAAGGCCTGCGCAAGATTCTGCTGCAAGCCAACCGCGCCAAAACCACTGGCGACAAGCTGAAAACCTTTCTGCAGTTGCGGCCCCGTGACCTGATTCCCGAGTTCCCGCGCAACGGCGAACCGCGAACCGGCTTGTCCATGGGGCAGCACTGCGAGCTGATGGCGCAGACCTGGAGCATTCCCCGCGAAGCACAGGATCAACTGGCCCTGGAGAGCCATCAAAAACTGGCCGCGTCCTATGCCGAAGGCTGGTACAACGATTTGATGACGCCGTTCCTCGGCCTCACCCGCGACAACAACCTGCGTGCGGATTCGACGCTGGAAAAGCTGGCCGCACTCAAACCAGCCTATGAAAAAAGTGCCAAGGGCACGCTGACGGCGGGCAACTCCACGCCGCTGACCGATGGCGCGTCGCTGGTGCTGCTGGGCAGCGAAGCGTGGGCCAAGGAGCGCGGCTTGCCGATTCTGGCGTACCTGCGCGACGGCGAGGCGGCGGCGGTGGACTTCGTCAACGGCGCCGAAGGGCTGTTGATGGCACCGGTGTATGCGGTGCCGCGCTTGCTGGCGCGCAACGGCCTGACCTTGCAGGACTTCGATTACTACGAAATCCACGAAGCTTTCGCCGCGCAAGTGCTTTGCACCTTGAAGGCCTGGGAGGACCCGGACTATTGCAAGACCCATCTCGGCCTTGATGCACCCTTGGGTTCAATCGATCGTAGCCGGCTCAACGTCAAAGGCAGCTCGCTGGCGGCCGGGCACCCGTTTGCCGCGACGGGCGGGCGCATCGTGGCCAACCTGGCGAAGTTGTTGGCGGCGGCCGGGCAGGGGCGAGGGCTGATTTCGATTTGCGCTGCGGGAGGGCAGGGCGTCACCGCCATCATCGAGCGCTGATTTTTGAAGGCAGCGAAAAACTGTGGGAGCGGGCTTGCCCGCGATGGGGGCCGCACATTCACCATCGCTGTTGCCTGACACATCGCTATCGCGGGCAAGCCCGCTCCCACAAGAACCACCGGTGTTGAATCGATGTGTGACATGGCCTAACGTCGGCCGCATCAGCCGTCTTGCAACATAAGGTCAGTCAATGCCGACTAACGGACAAATCACCCTCGAACGCAGCATTCCTCCCCTCAAGACGTTGCCGCGTCCGCTGTATGCGCGGGTGGAGAGCCTCAATGCCGGTTCATGGACGCCGTCCCATCGCCACGACTGGGTGCAGTTTTCCTACGCGATCAGTGGCGTACTTGGCGTGCACACCGCTGAAGGCAGTTTCTTCGCACCGCCCCAGTGGGGGATCTGGATTCCGGCGGATCTGGAGCATCAGGTGGTGACCTCGATGCGTGCCGAGATGCGCAGCCTCTACGTGCGTCGCGAGGATTGCCAGTGGGCGGACGGGCGTTGCCGGGTGCTGGAAGTGACGCCACTGGCCCGTGAACTGATCAAGAGTTTTTGCCTGCTGCCGGTGGAGTATCCGCAGGGCGATAGCCCGCAGGCGCGGCTGGTGAGTGTGCTGCTGGATCAATTGGCGACGTTGCCGGAAGTCGGGTTTTCCCTGCCGTTGCCTCGGCATGAACGGTTGCTGGGGTTGTGCAACGAACTGATCGAAAATCCCGAGCTCAACGTGACTTTGCAGGCGTGGGCTGAGCGCTTGGGCATTTCGGAGAAAACCCTGATGCGCTTGTTTCAGCGCGAAACGGGGTTGAGTTTCCGTGGCTGGCGCCAGCGCATGCGGCTGTTGTCATCGCTGAGCTTGCTGGAGGAGGGCGACAGCGTGACCAATGCCGCGCTGGCCTGTGGGTATGACTCGACGTCGGCGTTCATTGCGGCGTTCAAGGGTTTGTTCGGTTTTACGCCGGGAGAGTTGTTTCGGCAGTGATGAAGCCTTCGCTGGCAAGCCAGCTCCCACAGTGTGACGCAAATCTTGTGGGAGCTGGCTTGCCAGCGATCGACCGCGAAGCGGTCTTCGGTCAGGTGCGGAAGCGGCGCACCAACCCGTCCAGCTCATTCGACAAACCGGCCAGGCTCTGGGAATCCAGGCGCGCCGAGTTCGCCAGCTCTGCCACCAACTGCGCATCGCCATGGATGTGGCTGATGTGCCGGTTGATGTCTTCGGCCACTTGATGCTGTTGCTCGGCCGCCGTGGCGATCTGGGTGTTCATGTCGCGGATCACGTCCACCGACTCGCGAATCTGCCCGAAGCTGCTGCGCGCTTCACCGATGCGTATGACCGATTGCTGCGACACTTCCAGGCTCGCATGCATCTGCTGGGTCACCTGGCTGGTGCGTTTGGCCAGGTTGCCCAGCAGCCCGTCGATTTCCGCCGTGGAGTCGGCCGTGCGTTTGGCCAGGGCTCGCACTTCGTCAGCGACCACCGCGAAACCACGGCCTTGTTCACCGGCACGTGCGGCCTCGATGGCGGCGTTCAGAGCCAACAGGTTGGTCTGCTCGGCAATCGAACGAATGGTCCCGAGAATCGACTGAATGTCGTTGCTGTCGCGCTCCAGTTGTTGCATCGACTGGGCCGACTGTTCGATTTCCTGGCTCAGGCGATCGACGCTGGTCACGGCGGCGTCAATCTGTTGTTGGCCTTCGCGGGCCTGGCGCTGGCCACTGTCGGCCGATTCGGCGGCCTGGCTGCAAGAGCGGGCCACTTCGTTGGCGGTGGCGACCATTTCGTGGAACGCGGTGGACACCATGTCCACGGCTTCACGTTGACGACCGGCCGCTTCGGCCATGTCGTGGGAGACCTGGGTCGAGCTCTTGGAGGTGTCGAGGATTTTGCTCGCGGCGCCGCCAATGCTCTGGATCAGGTTGCGGATCGCCGCCAGGAACTGGTTGAACCAGTTGGCCAGTTGCGCGGTTTCATCGCGACCACGGATTTGCAGGTTCTGGGTCAGGTCGCCTTCACCCTGGGCGATGCCTTCCAGCCCGCTGGCCACGCTGCGGATCGGGCGCACGATAAGGCTGGCGAAACTGGCGCCGACGACGGCGAAGAGCACCGCCAGCACGGCGGCGATGATGGCGATCAACCAGGTCAGTTGGGTTGCCGAACTCATGACTTCGCTTTGCTTGATCAGGCCGATGAAGGTCCAGCCCAGTTGCTCCGACGGCCAGACGTTGGCCATGTAGCGCTCGCCGTTGAGCTCGACTTCGACCAGACCTTTACCGGCCTTGGCCAATTGCGCGTAACCGTCGCCGAGGCTGCTCAGGGCTTTGAAGTTATGTTCCGGTTGTTTCGGGTCCACCAGCACGGTGCCGGTGTTTTCCATCAGCATCAGGTAGCCGGACTCACCCAGTTTGATCTGTTTGACGATTTCGGTGAGCTGCTTGAGCGACACGTCGATGTTGACCACGCCACCCTGGGCACCCAGTTGGTTGGCCACGGCGCGCACGGTACTCACCAGCACGGCGTCATCGCCGGCCCAGTAATAGGCTTCGGTGCGCACAGTCTTGCCCGGGTTGGCCATCGCCGTTTTGTACCAGGGACGAACGCGCGGATCGTAGTTGGCCATTTTGGCGTCGCCAGGCCAGAACGCATAACCACCACTGGCCAGGCCGTAGGACACGTAGGAGTAAGCCGGATGACTGGCGGCCAGGGCCGCAAACAAATCAAACAGCTTGGTGTCGATCTCGGTGTCTGGAATTTTCGCGGCGTCAGCGCTGACGCGGCTTTTCACGCTGGCGTCGGCTGTCTTGACCAAGGGCTGGTTGGCCAGGTACTCGACGTTCTGGCTGATGCCGTCGAAAAACAGCTGCATGGCGTTGCTGACCTGACGAATCTCGCGTCCGCTGCCGTCGATGAAATTGTCCTTGGCATCGCCGCGCAGGTTCAGCACCACAAGGGTGGCGACCAGTACCACGGGCAAGCAGGCGATGATTGCAAACGCCCACGTCAACTTCTGTTTGATATTCATCCGCGCTCCATATTTTGTTGTAACCCACGTAGTGCAGAGGACTCGCGGAATTTAATGGCAGACATAAACTGAGTTGTTGATCCCGTTCCTGGGAAAGTCGTCGTCTTCTATCGAAACGAGCGTCGGACAATTCGCTTTGTTACTGATGACTTCGGCTGCTCTCGTGGGAAATTGAGGGCTGTTGGAAAAAAATCCTACGAAAATAGTCGGACGGTATGTCGGATTTTGTCGTCAATCCTCTTACATCCCTTCTCCAACAAGTGCTGCGGGCTCGGCTATGATTCTTGGCGGTCGATGAACATCGGCGGAATTTGTCAGGTTTTTCGGCACATTGTGTGCATCGGCAGCGTTCATAGGTCGGCAACCCCTCCCGTCAAGGAGAGGATTGCCGTATAACGAATGACTTTCGCGTGTTTGGTAATAAAGGACCCACAATAAAAGCTGATGAAGACTCCAAAACGCATTGAACCCCTGATCGAGGACGGTCTGGTCGACGAAGTGCTGCGCCCACTCATGAGTGGTAAAGAAGCAGCTGTTTATGTGGTGCGCTGCGGTAACCAGTTACGTTGCGCGAAGGTCTACAAGGAGGCGAATAAACGCAGTTTTCGTCAGGCGGCCGAGTACCAGGAAGGCCGCAAGGTGCGCAACAGCCGTCAGGCCCGGGCCATGGCCAAGGGCTCCAAGTTTGGCCGCAAGGAAACCGAGGACGCCTGGCAGAACGCCGAAGTGGCGGCGCTGTTCCGTCTGGCCAATGCCGGTGTGCGAGTGCCCAAGCCGTACGACTTCCTCGAAGGCGTGCTGTTGATGGAGTTGGTGGCCGATGAGTACGGTGATGCCGCGCCGCGTCTGAACGACGTGGTGCTGGAACCGGATCAGGCACGCGAGTATCACGCCTTTCTGATTTCGCAGATCGTGCTGATGCTGTGTACCGGTCTGGTGCACGGTGACCTGTCGGAGTTCAACGTATTGCTGACCCCGACCGGTCCGGTGATCATCGACCTGCCCCAAGCGGTGGACGCAGCGGGCAACAACCACGCGTTCAGCATGCTGGAGCGCGATGTGGGCAACATGGCGTCCTACTTCGGGCGGTTCGCGCCGGAGCTGAAAAAGACCCGGTACGCCAAGGAAATGTGGGCCTTGTACGAGGCCGGCACCTTGCACCCGGCCAGCGTCTTGACCGGCGAGTTCGACGAACCGGAAGAGTTGGCTGACGTGGGCGGCATCATGCGCGAGATCGAGGCTGCACGCCTGGATGAAGAGCGCAAGCAGGCTGCACGTGCCGCTGATGACGCGCCACCGGGCAAGGCCGAAGAACCGCCTCCGCCGTGGATGCAGTGATCGGCTAAAGAAAAACCCGGCTTCGGCCGGTTTTTTTGCAGGGTTACAGATTCAATATGGATGTCGCCTCATCGTCCGCCTTCGCGGGCTTGCCCGCGAAGGCGTCAGTACATTCAGCATCAAGGTGTCAGGCAGAAACAGGTTCAGCACAGCACCCCGATTCCAGGTTCTTGAGAATCGGACAGTCCGGCCGATGATCCCCTTGGCAGTGCTCAACCAGGTCCTGGAGGGTATCGCGCAACTGGCCCAGTTCACGGATCTTCTGGTTCAACTCCTCGATATGCTGACGGGCCAGGGCTTTGACATCGGCGCTGGCGCGCTGGCGGTCTTGCCAGAGGGCCAGCAATTTGCCGACTTCTTCCAGGGAAAAGCCCAAATCCCGGGAGCGCTTGATAAACGCCAGGGTATGCAAATCCTCGTCACTGTAGATCCGATAACCGCTGTCGGTGCGATGGGCGGCCTTGAGCAGGCCGATGGACTCGTAATACCGGATCATCTTGGCGCTCAGGCCACTGTGGCGCGCTGCTTGGCCGATGTTCATCGGTTGTCCTCCAGGTCCTTGGGTTTCCAGGTTTTCAACAGCAGCGCGTTACTCACGACGCTGACACTCGACAACGCCATGGCCGCGCCGGCCAGCACCGGGTTGAGGAAGCCGAACGCCGCCAATGGAATGCCGACCAAGTTGTAGACGAAGGCCCAGAACAGGTTTTGCCGGATCTTCGCGTAAGTCTTGCGGCTGATCTCCAGCGCGGCGGGCACCAGTCGTGGATCGCCGCGCATCAGGGTGATGCCGGCGGCGTGCATGGCTACGTCTGTGCCGCCACCCATGGCGATGCCAATGTCTGCGGCAGCGAGGGCCGGCGCATCATTGATGCCGTCACCGACCATCGCCACCACACCGGTTTTCTTCAGCGCGGTGACCGTGGCGGCTTTGTCGGCTGGCAGCACTTCGGCATGCACGTCGCTGATGCCCAGCGCTTCAGCCACCACTTTGGCGCTGCCACGGTTGTCACCGGTCAGCAAGTGACTGCTGATGTGCCGTGCGCTCAGTTGTTGCACCGCTTGCAGTGCGCCGGGCTTGAGGGTGTCACCAAAGGCGAACAGGCCCAGCACCCGTGGCTCCGGGCTTTGCTCGATGAGCCAGGACAAGGTCCGGCCTTCGGTTTCCCAGGCGCTTGCCGAATCGGCCAAGGGACCCAAGCTCAAGCCGCTCTCGTCCAGCAAGCGCCGATTGCCCAGGGCCAGCCGCCGGCCTTCGAGGCTGCCAGCAATGCCGCGTCCGGTCAGGGACTGGCTGTCGCTGACATCGGCCACGGTCAGGCCACGTTCGCTGCAGGCATCCAGTACCGCCTTGGCCAGCGGGTGTTCGCTGCCGCGTTGCAGGGCGCCGGCCATTTGCAGCAGCGCGGCTTCGTCGCCGTCGATGGCGCTCAAATGGGCGATACGCGGAGCGCCCGAGGTCAGGGTGCCGGTCTTGTCGAACACCACCGCGCTGACTTCATGGGCTCGCTCCAGCGCTTCAGCGTCCTTGATCAGAATCCCGTAGCGTGCCGCCACCCCGGTGCCGGCCATGATCGCGGTCGGCGTCGCCAGACCGAGGGCGCAGGGACAAGCGATCACCAACACCGCCACGGCGTTGATCAACGCGGTTTCCATCGGTGCGCCGTACAGCCACCAGCCGATCAGCGTCGCCAGGGCCAGCAGCAAAACCACCGGCACGAACACCTGGCTGACTTTATCCACCAGTTTCTGGATCGGTGCTTTCGCCGCTTGAGCGTCTTCCACCAGACGGATGATGCGCGCCAATACGGTTTCCGCACCGAGCGCCTGAGTGCGAACCAGCAACCGACCTTCACCATTGATTGCGCCGCCGGTGACCTTGTCGCCAGGCTGTTTCGGCACCGGCAGGCTTTCGCCGCTGATCAGCGCTTCGTCGGCATGGCTCTGGCCTTCGACCACGGCACCGTCGACCGGGAAGCGTTCACCGGGTTTGACCAGCACCAGGTCATTGAGGCGCAGGGCGCTGATGGCGACTTCCTGCTCACGACCGTCGACGATTTGAATGGCACGCTCTGGGCGCAGTGCTTCGAGGGCGCGAATGGCGCTGGCGGTCTGGCGTTTGGCACGACTTTCCAGGTATTTGCCCAAGAGCACCAAGGCGATCACCACCGCCGAGGCTTCGAAATACAGGTGTGGCATGCGTCCGGCGGCCGTGGCCCATTCATACAGACTCAAGCCATAACCGGCGCTGGTGCCCAGGGCGACCAGCAAATCCATGTTGCCGGCCCCGGCACGTACGGCTTTCCAGGCCGCGACATAAAAGCGCGCGCCAAAGATGAACTGCACTGGCGTGGCCAGTGCAAATTGCACCCAGGCCGGGAGCATCCAGTGCACGCCGAACGGTTGCAGCAGCATTGGCAGTACCAACGGCAAGGCGAGGGCGATGGCCGCGAGCAAGGCCCAGCGCTCGCGTTGCAGGCGAGTGTGCTGGCTGTCGGTTTGTGGCTGTTCGGCCTCCCAGACGCTCGCGCTGTATCCGGCTTTGGTCACGGCGGCGAGCAGGGTTTGCGGATCGATCTGGCCGAGCAGTTCGAGGTGGGCCCGTTCGTTGGCCAGGTTGACGCTGACGCTCTTCACGCCGGGTACTTTGTTCAGCGCCCGTTCGACGCGACCGACGCAAGAGGCGCAGGTCATGCCGTCGATGCTCAATTCCAGACTGTGCTGCGGCACGCTGTATCCGGCGTTTTGCACGGCCTCCATCAAGGCCGGCAGGCTGTCGGCGGGTGCCTGAACACGGGCCTGCTCGGTGGCCAGGTTGACGCTGACAGCCGTGGCGCCAACGACTTTGCTCAAGGCGCGTTCGACACGCCCGGCGCAACTGGCGCAGGTCATGCCGGCAATGGGCAGATCGTAGGTAATGGATTCGGACATGGGGCACGCTCCCTGTAGTGGATGCCCACAGGATCAACCTTGCCATGCGGGTAAGGTCAAGCCCGAATCGAAAAACTGCCAGCGTAAATAGTGGGAGCTCGCTCCCACATCAGGTGCTGATCAGTACTCGAGCGCTGCTTGTTTGAGGTACATCCCTTCCTGCGTCATCGCAATCCGGAACTTCAGCACGTCCCCGGCCCGAAGCGTGATGTTTTGCGAGCCCGGCGCCAACATGCCCGGATTGCAGCCAGGTGCCTGGCCGGGCAGCAGTTTCAGGCGCAGCGAGACATTGCCCGGCGGCAGATTGAACGAAGTGCTTTGCTCCTGGAACAACCGCGCCGACAACTGATCCTGGATGTAAACGCCAATCTCGCAGCTGGTCGACACTTCCAGCCGTTCGCGGGAAATGATCAGCACACCATAGTCCTCCCCGGCAGCATTGGCCGAGGGCATGGCGGCGAAAAGGCTGAGAAAGCCAAACAGGCTGAAAGCTGACCAGCGCATGGCTGAATCTCCTGAGATCGAGTCATAGATGGACGCAGCTTGGCCGAGCGCGACGCCGATTGCCAGCCCGGCAGATTATTTCAGAACTTGACCTTGCCATGGTGGCAAGCTCGACACTGCGCGTCGCCTCTTTAAAAAACCTCATTCAAGGAGTTGTCCCATGCAAGTATTCAATGTTGAAGGCATGTCCTGCGGCCATTGCGTCAAAGCCATCACGGCTGCGGTACAGGCCAGGGATGCGGCCGCCAGTGTGCGTGTCGATCTGGCGGCGAAAGAAGTGGGCGTCGAAAGTTCGCTGAGCGCCGAACAGGTGATCGCGGCGATCAGCGAAGAAGGTTATGACGTCAAGTTAGCCTGATTTTTTTAATAGTTAGCGAGCTATCTGAATGTTCAAGGCATCCGTGCACGGCTAGACTGTCGGGCTGCTGACTCTGCCCAACTGGATGCCTGATGAACCTGCGCACAATCCTCATTCTCGGCGCCTTGAGCGCGTTCGGTCCGCTGGCGATCGATTTTTACTTGCCGGCCTTTCCGGCCATGGCGCTTGCCTTTGCTACCGATGAGCAACATGTGCAGCTGACGCTGGCGGCCTACTTCTTTGGTCTGTCCATCGGTCAATTGGCCTATGGCCCGGTGGCGGATCGCTTTGGGCGACGCATTCCCCTGTTGATCGGCGTCGGGCTGTTCACCGCTGCCTCTCTGGCCTGCGCCTATGCGCCGAACCTCGATTGGCTCATCGGCGCGCGTTTCGTCCAGGCGCTGGGCGGGTGTGCGGGGATGGTGATCTCACGGGCAGTGGTCAGCGACAAATGCGATGCGGTGGGGTCGGCGAAAGTCTTTTCGCAGTTGATGCTGGTCATGGGGCTGGCGCCGATTCTTGCGCCGATGCTCGGCGGTGTGCTGGTCAACACCGCGGGTTGGCAGTCGATCTTCCTGGTGCTGACCGGTTTCAGCGCGTTGGCCGGTCTGGCCGTAGCCCTCGGATTGCCGGAAAGCATGCCCGCCCATTTGCCGCGCCAACCCTTGTCCGGGGCGTTACGTCAGTACGGACGGCTGTTGAAGGATCCGGTGTATCTCGGCCACGCGCTGACCGGTGGTATCGCCATCGCCGGGATGTTTTCCTATATCGCCGGTTCGCCATTCGTCTTCATCAAACTTTATGGTGTTCCGGCCGAACATTTTGGCTGGTTCTTCGGGGCCAATGCGGCGGGTTTCATTCTGGTGGCCCAGGTCAATGCACGGCTGTTGGCCCGGCGTGGCCCGGCGTTCCTGCTGGCGCGCACGGTGTGGATCTACCTCGGCGCCGGCCTGGCCTTGCTCGCCGTCAGTGCGCTGCAAACCGCACAGCTTTGGCCGTTGTTGATTCCGCTGTTTGTCTGCATCGCCAGCCTGGGTTGCATCCTGCCCAACGCCTCGGCCTGCGCGATGAACGGCCAGGGCGCCCGCGCCGGCAGCGCCTCGGCGATGCTCGGTTGTCTGCAATTCAGTGTGGCCGCCGGAGCTTCCGCGCTGGTGGGCGTTTTACACGACGGCAGCGCGATGCCGATGGCCATGGTCATCAGCCTGTGCGGCATTCTGGTGGTGAGCGCGGCAATGCTTACCCGACGCTTGCAGAATGCCCGGGCGTTGGTGCAAGCCCAGGTCTGAGGGCGGACTCAGCCGGCAGCTCGCTGCTGACGGTCGGGAATTTGATGGGGGGCCTGCAAGCGCGCTTCAAGCGTGTTGGTGAAGGCGCGGGCTTCGGCTTCGCTGCGGAAAGTCACCGCATGTTGGTCCAGACGAACTTGCCACTGGGACTTTGCCAATTCTTTTATCAGGATCTTCATTACTGACCTCCTCAGATAAAAATGTGTCTCACAGAGGTGTCAATTGTAGTCCTGAATACGATCGCAATTGTGACAAGGATCAAGCTTCTGACTGACGGTGTCGCCCGTGCTCGGGGCGACACCGAAGCCATCGGCCTAGAAGCCTTCCAGCACAATCTTGCCCTTGGACTTTCCGCTCTCGAGCAGCGCATGGGCTCGACGCAAATTCGTCGCGTTGATTGTGCCGAAGTGCTCGCCAACCGTGGTTTTCAGCGTCCCGGCATCGATCAACTGTGCCACGCGATTGAGCAGTTTGTGCTGCTCGATCATGTCGGCGGTTTCGAACAGTGAGCGGGTGTACATGAACTCCCAGTGCAGTGACAGGCTCTTGCGCTTGAGCTTGGTCACGTCGAGGGTTTTCGGGTCATCGATCAGTGCCAGCTTGCCTTGCGGTGCCAATGCCTCGACCAGTTGATCGAGGTGATGATCGGTCTGGGTCAGGCTGGCAACGTGGGTCACGTGTTCGATACCGGCGTGTTTGAGTGCTTCGCTCAGCGGCTGGCTGTGATCGACCACCCGGTCGGCGCCCAAGGCTTTCACCCAGCTTTGGGTTTGCGGACGCGAAGCGGTGCCGATGACGTTCAGGCCAGTGAGTTGTTTCGCCAGTTGCGTGAGGATCGAGCCGACACCGCCGGCTGCGCCGACAATCAGCAGGCTCTGGCCTTCATCGACGTTGCCTTCGCGTACTTGCAGGCGTTCGAAGAGCAGTTCCCACGCCGTGATGGCGGTCAGCGGCAGGGCGGCCGCTTCGGCGAATCCCAGGGTTTTGGGCATGTGGCCGACGATCCGTTCATCCACCACGTGCAGTTCGCTGTTACCACCGGCGCGGGCGATGGAGCCTGCGTAGAACACCTTGTCGCCGGTCTTGAACAGGGTCACTTCGCTGCCAACGGCTTTGACCACACCGGCCACGTCCCAGCCCAGCACCTTGGCCGCGCCGCCCTCAGGCTGGACGTTCTGGCGGACCTTGGTGTCCACCGGGTTGACCGATATGGCTTTGACTTCCACCAACAGGTCGCGGGGCCCGGCGACAGGCTCCGGCAGTTCGATGTCTTGCAGGGATTTTTCGTCGCTGATCGGCAGGGAGGCGTAATAGGCGATGGCTTTCATGGAGGGCTCCGTTAACTAATAGAAGAAAGAATCAGGCGAGGGCTTGCAGGCGCTTGAGTTCGAAGTGTTCGAGAAAATCCCCGGCCCTGGCGCGGAAGTGCTGGATATGGGCACTGGCGTCATGGGCTTGCAGGGCTTCATCGCTGCTCCAGCGCTCGATCATGTAGAAGGCCAGTGGATTGGCCAGGTCCTGATGCAGATCGTATTGCCCGCAACCCGCCTCGGCACGAGTCGGCTCCACCAGCGCCCGCAAGTGCTGTTCGAGGGCGCCCTGCTGGCCGGGTTTGGCGATGAGGGTGGCGATAGCGGTAAAAGGCTGGGACATCTTCGACTCCGGGAGCGGGGTGATTTCGATGGAGAGATGATTGGCTATTTCTAGTGAAGATAAAACCCGCTAAAAGAGCAGTCTCTTTCAATATTTTTTTGATAATCGAGGCTTCAAATGCTGCGTTTCGATGACTTGCAGTTGTTTGTCCGGGCGGCGGACCTGGGCAGTCTGTCGGCGGCCGCGCGGGGTATGGACATGTCGGCGGCGGTGGCCAGTGCCGCCTTGAAACGCATCGAACAGCAGCTCGGCGCCCGCCTGCTGGCCCGTTCAACCCGCAGCTTGCGTCTGACCGTCGAGGGCGAAGGCTTTCTCGAATACGCCCGGGCGGCCCTGAGCAATCTCGACGAGGGCCGGCGTTTGTTGGCCAGCGGGCAGGACCAGGTCAGCGGCGTGTTGCAGTTGTCGGCACCGTCGGACTTCGGTCGCAACCTGTTGTTGCCCTGGCTCGACGAGTTTCAGCGTGAGCACCCGAAACTCACCGTGCGTCTGTTGCTGGGCGACCGCATCGCCGATCTTTTTCGTCAGCCGGTGGACATTGCCTTGCGTTATGGCGAGCCGGAAGACTCCAGCCTGGTGGCATTGCCCATCGCCCCGCAGAACCGGCGAGTCCTCTGCGCTTCACCGGATTATCTGGCCCGGCATGGCGAGCCACGGCAATTGGAGCAACTGGCCCAACACAATTGCCTGCTGTTCATGCTCGGCAGTCGCGTCCACGACCACTGGAGTTTCCACGATGGCAAGCGCGCGGTCAGCCTGACCGTCAGTGGCGATCGCTTCAGTGATGATGCCGACGTGGTGCGTTTGTGGGCGGTGGCAGGGGCTGGAGTCGCCTACAAATCCTGGCTTGATGTGGCGGCCGATGTACTCGCCGGCCGTTTGAAGGTGCTGATGCCCGAGCTGCTCTGCGAGCGCGCACCGCTGAATCTGCTGTGCGCCCATCGCGCCCAACTGAGTAAGCCAGTGAACCTTTTGCGAGAAATGCTGGCCAGCCGATGTGCGCGGTTGAGCAGTCATTTTCCGGGGTTGGCGGGCATCGATCATTAATCGCAGGAAAAAAGCGAAATTTCCCTCAGGAACTATCACCACCAACGCTTCGCGGAGGGCAGGAACCAGGCGCCAACCCGCCTATACTAGCGCTCGCCTCATGTCCGCACCGTCGATCCGAATGGCGAGGCCTCGCTGGAGCCGACCTTGCCCCATATCCCGTCGTCTGCCCTCTGCAACCCTTGTCCGGTGAGGGCTTGAGTGAGCGATGGTTTTGTCCGGTGAATGGCGGTTATCGCGTCTTGGCCGACGACACATTACTGCTCAAGATGTCCCGTGGGCAGTAGACGAAACGATTCAACAGGGAGTGAATACATGGAACATGCACCTTGCATCAGCCAGATAGCCACCTTGCTGGCTGACCCAAAGCGCAGCGCAATGATGTGGGCCTTGATGGACGGCTCGGCACGACAGACCGAAGAGTTGGCGTTGTTGGCGGGTCTGTCACCCTCTTCGGCCAGTGCGCATCTGGGGCGTTTGTCCGCCGGAGGTCTGCTGAAGGTCGAGCCCCGCGGGCGCAAGCGTTTCTTTCGCCTGGCCGCCCCTGAAATCGGAGCGGCGATCGAAGCCCTGGCCAGTGCGACGATTGCCAGCACGCCACAGAATATCCCTGACATTTTCAAACGCACCGCGCCCCTGGCCAAATCGCTGCCGACCCGTTCGCCATTGTTGCGTGCCCGACTTTGCGATGATCATTTGGGCGGCACACTGGCCGCTGACCTGTATCAGCGGTTACTGGATTCAGGCTGGATCGAACAGTTCGATCAGCGTGTCACGATCACGTTCAAGGGTTCGACGGAGCTCGCGACCCGTGGTGTCTACATCCAGGCACTGGCCCATCGCAACGGCCGGGTCGCGTGCGCATGCCCGGACTGGAGCGAAAGACGTGCTCACCTGGGCGGCTCATTGGGGGCTGCGTTGTTGCAGCTGTTCATGCAATCAGGTTGGTTGAGCCTGGCCAACGATTCGCGGGCCTTGCAGATTACCGCCGCCGGGCAGCGTGAAATTCACCGCTTTGCCAAGGAAACCGAGCTGGAACTGGCGCTCTAGGGCTTTTTCATTTCACCATGACTCAAGCACCGAACTTCGCTGGACTACGCCGAAGCCTGATACAGCAGGTTTGTCAATAACTTAGGCGAGTTCAACATATGCCGGTGCTTTTCGAACCTGACCCGGCTCCCCTGTGCTGGCCCCTATAAGGCTTCTGGGTATCGGGTCTTTCCGAGGAGTCATCATGGCGAAAATCAAGCTCACCAAGTCCACAATCGATGCGGCACAATCCCAGACGCAGGCCTCCGAACTCCGGGACACGCTGGTGCCTGGCTTCCTGTGCAAGGTGACACCGTTCAGTACCGCGCGAACGCCGGTGAACGCTGCAAGCCTGCCTTGGGCCTGTACGGGGAGCTGACCGTCGAACAAGCCCGCGGACGCGGACCGCATGTTCAGCGTGATGCGCAAGATGTTCAACTTTTCCGAAGTGCGGGGCTACCGGTCTGATGGCACCAACCCGTGCCGCCACGTCCCGATACATCCCAACGTGTCGCTGCGATCGTCCAGCAGATCGACCACGATGTCGCTCAGTGTCACGTCCAATTGAACGTCCGGGTAGCGTTGCAGAAATTCCGCCAGGCGCGGCAACAGGTAGTGGACGCCGAAGGCCACATGGTTGTTGATCCGCACGCGCCCACGCGGCGATCCAACTTGCGCGGCCTCATGCTCGGCGCAGTCGATGTCGTCGAGGATGCGCGGGCAGCGTTCATGGAAGGCGCCGCCTTCTGGCGTGAGTTGCAGCTTGCGCGTCGTGCGATGCAGCCGCTTCGTTCCCTGGCGCGTTTTCAGCCGATTGATGAGCTTGCTGACGGCTGTCATACCCAGCAGTTGAGGCAGTATGGGCCACGCCTCATTATCGACTGCGCTGACCTCCGGGTCTGGGTGTCTTGCTCTTCGTGGCCGGGAACACCCGCGCGCACAGGAAATCGACCAAAGCCCGGACCTTTGGCGAGGGGTGTTTGCTCGCCGGCCACAGTACATGGAACACGCCGCTGCGCTCCACATAGTCGGCCAGTATCGGCTTGAGCCGACCATCGGCCAATGGCTCGCGGATGGCGAAGTCCGGCAGGTAAGCGATCCCCAGTCCTTGCAGTGCAAAACACACGCGCGTCTCGATGTTGTTGCAGATCATCGAGGTGGGCAATTGCAACTCGGGCTCGCCGGGCGTTTGCCGCAGCGCCCAGGTCTCCAGCTTGCCGCTGTTGGGAAAGCGATAGTGCAGGCAGGTGTGCGGCCGCAGATCGGCTGGCGCCACGGGTGTACCTCTGCGCGCCAGATAATCCGGCGAGGCCACAAGCCGCATCTGGAAGGTGCCCAGACGGCGGGCCGACAGGCGCGAGTCGGCCGGTTCGCCTGTGCGCACCACGGCATCGAAGCCGTCCTCGACCACATCGACCATCCGGTCGGTGAAGTCCAGGTCCAGCTCGATCTCGGGGTACTCGCGCATGAACTCGCCAAGTACCGGCAGCACCAGCGAGCTGACCAGTGGCAGGCTCACGCGCAGGCGCCCACGCGGTGCGGCGGTGGCTTGCGACAGCTCCAGTTCCGCCGCCTCGATCTCGGCCAGGATGCGGCGGCTGCGCTCCAGGAACAGTGCGCCCTCGGCCGTCAACGTGACGCTGCGCGTGCTGCGGTGGAACAGGCGTACCCCCAGCTTCTCTTCCAGCCGCGCCACACTCTTGCCGACGGCCGAGGCCGACACGCCCAGCAGCCGGCCGGCGGCGACGAAGCTGCGCGTCTCGGCGACCTGCACGAACACCACGAAGCCATTCAGGCTGTCCACGACCCGCACTCCTCACGATTGCGGACACTTAGTTCCGCACATTAAGGAACTGTAGCCTACTTTTTCTTTAATCGAGAGGTTTCTATCGTCGAGGCATTGCCCATTGAATCGAGACGCTTGCCATGACGAGTTCCATATTCCCCATGCGCCAGGGGGTTCCACCCGCGCACCTGTGCACACGTATCCAGGCCGTCGTGCAGCAGGCACTGGATGACCATCGCCTGGTCGGTGCCGTCGTTCTGGTCGCCCGAGACGGCGAGCTGATCCATCAGCAGGCCGCCGGTTTCGCCGACCGCGAAAGCGCATGGCCGATGGCCCTGCAGACGGTCTTCCGGCTGGCTTCGGTGAGCAAGCCCATCGTCTCCACGGCGGCGCTGGTTTTGGTGGCGCAAGGCCGGCTCGACCTGGATGCGGGCATCGAGCGCTGGCTGCCCGGGTTCCAGCCCAGCCTGGCCGATGGCCGCGAGGCGCGCATCACGGCGCGGCAATTGCTCAGCCATACGGCGGGGCTGGGCTACCGCTTCTTCGAGGCCGACGCAGACGGTCCCTATGCGCGGGCCGGCGTCTCGGATGGCATGGATACGTCCGGCATAACCCTGGACGAGAACCTGCGCCGCCTCGCTAGCGTGCCGCTTCTGTACGAGCCAGGCACCGACTGGGGCTATTCGCTGGCGACCGACGTGCTGGGCGCGCTGATCGAGCGCATCCACGGCGCGCCGCTGGACGAGGCGGTGCGGCAGTTGGTGACTGGCCCATTGGGCATGACTGATACCCGCTTCATCATCCGCGATGCACACCGCGTAGCCGCTGCTTATGTCAACGACGTGCCGCAGCCGCACCCGCTGGCTGAGGGCGAGACCGTTTCGGCCTTCGAGGGCGCCGTCGGCATCGCCTACAGCCCGGCCCGCATCTTCGACGCGCAGGCCTTTCCGTCGGGTGGCGCTGGCATGGCCGGCACGGCAGGGGACTTCCTGCGCCTGCTGGAAGTCCTGCGCCAGGGCGGCGGCGCGCTGCTGTCCGGCGAACTGGTCGAGGAAATGGGACGCGACCAGACCGGTGGTCTTGAGTTGGCCGCTGCACCAGGCTTCGGTTTCGGCCTGGGCTTTTCGGTACTGCGCGACCCTCGGCCGGCCGCTTCGCCCGAATCGGTAGGTACCTGGCGCTGGGGCGGCGCCTACGGCCACTCGTGGTTCGTGGACCGGGCGCAGGACCTGAGCGTCGTCGCCTTCAGTAACACTTTGTACGAAGGCATGTCCGGTCGCTTCGTCACCGAGTTGCGCGATGCCGTCTATGGCGCGCTGGAGGTGCGCTGATGACGACGCCATCTGCATGGATGAGCACCACGGCCCGTGACCGCCTGCCGCTGGCCTCGCTGTTGGCGCTGGCCATGGCAGCTTTCATCACTATCCTGACCGAGGCGCTGCCGGCCGGTCTATTGCCACAGATGGCGCAGGGTCTGGCGGTGTCCGAGGCCTGGGTCGGTCAGACCGTTACGATCTATGCCATCGGTTCTCTGGTGGCGGCCATTCCGCTGACCGCTGCCACGCAGGGCGTGCGCCGCCGCCCGTTGCTGCTGGGGGCCATTGCGGGCTTCGTCGTCGCCAATACCATCACGACGTTTTCTGGCAGCTATGCCCTGACCATGGTGGCGCGCTTCCTGGCGGGGGTGTCGGCTGGGCTGCTGTGGGCGCTGCTGGCGGGTTATGCCGCGCGCATGGTGCCCGAGTATCAGAAGGGCCGGGCCATCGCCATTGCGATGGTTGGCACGCCATTGGCGCTTTCACTCGGCGTGCCGGCCGGCACCTTCCTTGGCAATTGGGTGGGCTGGCGGATGTGCTTCGGCATCATGAGCGGACTGGCGCTGGTGCTCATGGTGTGGGTGCGCATCAAGTTGCCGGACTTCGCCGGACAGGCGGCGTGCAAGCGATTGTCGCCGGGGCACGTGTTCACGATGCCCGGCGTGCGCCCGGTGCTGTTCGTGGTGCTGGCCTTCGTGCTGGCCCACAACATCCTCTATACCTACATCGCACCGTTCCTGTTGGCGGCGGGCATGGCCGAACGGACGGATCTGGTACTGCTGGTGTTCGGCGTCTCGTCCCTGCTGGGCATTTGGGGCATCGGCGTACTGATCGACCGCCATCTGCGTGCGCTGACCCTCGCCAGCACGGTCGTGTTCGGCCTGGCCGCGCTGGTGCTCAGCGTGGTGGACGATACGCCTGGTGTGGTGTATGCGGCGGTGGCAGCCTGGGGCCTGGCCTTCGGCGGCTCGGCGACGCTGTTCCAGACTGCACTGGCCAAGACGGCAGGAGACGCAGCGGATGTCGCGCAGTCCATGCTGGTCACCGCCTGGAACACGGCGATTGCCGGTGGTGGCATCGTCGGGGGCGTGCTGCTCGAACGCCTCGGCGTCGGCGCCTTCGCACCGGCCTTGCTGGGTTTGCTGGCGGCAACGCTGGTGGTGGTGTGGGCCGCCAGGCGTCATGGCTTTCCCGCCCCGGCGCTGGCGGGCGGCTCATGCCCGGCGATGCCCGATCGGCAGACCGAGGCACGGTCATGAAGGGTACCCAGCCTCTGTTCTTCATCGCACTTGGCCTGTTCGGTCTGTATGCCGTCGAGTTCGGCGTGGTCGGCATCCAGCCGGCCGTCGTCCAGCGCCATGGCGTCAGTGTGGCCCAGGCCGGTTGGCTGGTGGCGCTGTTCGCGGGTGTGGTCGCGGTCTGCGGGCCGGCCATGGTGCTGTGGCTGTCGCACTTCGACCGGCGCAAGGTGCTGACCGCCTCACTGCTGGTCTTCAGCCTGTGCAGTCTGCTGTCGGCCTGGGCGCCCAGCTTCAGCGTGCTGATGGCGCTGCGCGTGCCTTCGGCGCTGCTGCACCCGGTGTTCTTCTCGGTGGCCTTCGCTGCGGCCGTGTCGCTGTACCCGGCGGAGCGCGCCGCGCATGCCACCTCGATGGCGTTCCTCGGCACCACGCTGGGGCTGGTGTTGGGCGTGCCGCTGGCGACCTGGATCGAGGCCAGGGTGTCCTACGAGGCCTCGTTCTACTTCTGTGCTGTGGTGAATCTGGTAGCTGCAGCCGGGTTGTGGATCATGCTTCCGCCCAGGCGCGAGGCCAGGACCAGCGTGCCGGGACAGGCTCTGGCGGTCCTGCGCAGACGGACAGTATGGCTGTCGATCACTGCGGCGTTGTGCGTGTTCGCCGCGATGTTCTCCGTTTATAGCTACGCCGCCGAGTACCTGACACGGCAGGCGCACCTGAGCGGCGAGGCGATCAGTGTGCTGCTGGGCGTCTTTGGCGTGGGCGGTGTGCTGGGCAACCTGCTGGCCGGGCGTGCGCTGGGCCGTCAGCTTGCCTGGACCGTATTGGCCTATCCCGTGGTGTTGGCGGCTGCCTATTGTGCGCTGTTGTTCGCTTCGCCGTCGTTCGCAGTCATGCTGCCGATCTGTCTGCTGTGGGGCGCTGCGCATACCAGCGGCTTGATCGTCAGCCAGATGTGGATGACCTCGGCGGCGCCGGACGCGCCCGAGTTTGCCACCAGCCTTTACGTCTCTGCCGCCAACTTTGGCGTGATGCTGGGGGCGGCGGTCGGTGGCGGCTTCATCGACGCGGTAGGGATGCAGGGAACAGTCTGGAGCGGCTGGCTGTTTGCGGCGTTAGCGGTTTCCACTGTGTTGGCCAGGAAACCCTGGCGGACAAGCGAGGCCCGATGAACGACGCAACGCTGGCAAAGTACGCTGCGGATGCCACGACCGCCGCAGCCCGCTGGGCGGGCTGGGGCGGCGATGCAACTGATGACGGCGGCGTTCATGCTAGCCGTGGCAGCGGGCTCTTTGACCGACATGCCTGGACTGGCGCATGGCACCACCGCATTTGCCGTCGCGCGGGTCTCTATGGGCTAGCGTCGATGGATTATGGATTTTCCCGGCTGTTGACGGATCTACCTGGGCCACAGGGAGCGAAGGAGGGGTGACGCTTGGAGCTTCGTCACTTGCGCTGCTTCCTGGCCGTGGCTGAAGGACCGCGCTTCGCTCGCGCGGCCGAAGGACTGCGAATCGAACAGTCGCCGTTGTCGCGCTATCAAGGAGCGGGAGGATGAGCTGACTACGCAGCTGTTTGCGCGCATCTATATCCGTGTCGCAACCACCGACTGTCGTTGTCGCTTATCGGATCAAGGCAATGGCAACGGAGCCGGTGCTTCCAAACCAAGTCCTGGTTCCTCCGTGACGGCTTTGGCCACAAAGTCCATCACGGCACGCACCGGCGTGGAACGGCGCAAATCGCGGTGCACGACTAGCCAGATGTCGCGCGAGAACGGCGGACCTTTTTGTTCCAGTCGCACCAATCCGGGGTCTTCATCACCCAGAAAACTTGGCAGAGCGGCAACACCGGCTCCGGCACGCGCCGCCGTCAAGTGGCTGCTGATGTCGCTCAGCTCGCAGCCAACGGCCCGGTTGCCGGCAATCCCCAGCAGCCATTGTTGTTGGGGCATATCGGCGAACTGCGCGTCATAGGCGATGAAGGTCCAGTCTTCAGGGCGATGTATCGCCACGTACTCCGGGCTCGCATACAAGGCAAAAGACATTTGCCCGAGCTTGCGGACCACGCTGCTCGACTCCTTGGGACGCACCAGCCGCAAGGCGACATCCGCCTCGCGTCGGCTGAGCGAGACCTGCTGCGCCTGCGCTGAAACGGAGAGCTGGATGCCGGGATACTCGACGCGAAAATCCACTAGCCGGCCCGCCAGCAAGTGCGTAACCAGCACGGGCGGCGCACTGAGCGTTACTTTCCCCGCCAGTGGCTCCTGGCTGGCACGCGCCATGCGCTCCACGGCAAAGGCCGAAGTCTCCATGGACTTGGCTTGCTCGTAGATCTGCAAGCCGACGGGCGTGAGTCGGCAGGAGCGAGGCAGGCGTTCGACCAACGGGACTTGCAACTCAGTTTCTAACGCTGCCAGGCGGCGGCTCACGGTAGCGTGGTCCACCTGCAGCGACCGGGCGGCACCCGACAGGGTGCCGGTGCGGGCGACCGCCAGGAAATGTCGGAAATTCTCCCAGTCGAACATCTGTGCGTTTTCTCCAGTATGGAGTGCAATTATAGGGAATTTACGCAGATATGCCCGAACCCTAGCATGCGATGCACTCGGTTCTATTGGATACTTCTCATGTCTTCGTCATCTCCTTCTGCGCGCGGCACGCTGCTGGCGGCCGCGCTGGGCTTCGTGGTCGTCCTGCTGGATGTCAGCGTCGTCAATGTCGCCCTGGATGCCTTGCGCAAGGAATTCGTCACCGATGTGGCCGGCCTGCAATGGGTCATCAATGCCTATACGCTGGTCTTTGCGGCACTGCTGCTGACCAGTGGTGCGCTCGGCGACCGCCTTGGCGCCCGGCGCGTCTTTCTCCTGGGCTTCGTGGTGTTTACGCTCGCATCGGCCGCGTGTGGCTTGAGCGGCAGCCTACCAATCCTGATTGCCGCCCGGCTGAACCAGGGGCTGGGGGCCGCGCTGCTGGTGCCGAACGCCCTGGCCATGCTACAGCAGGCTTTCCCGGATCGTGAGCAGCGCAGCCGTGCGGTGGGCTGGTGGGGGGCTTTTGGCGGTATGTCGCTGGCGGCTGGCCCGGTGTTGGGCGGCTTACTGGTGACGCACTTGGGCTGGCGAAGCATTTTCCTTATCAACCTTCCCATCGGCCTGATTGGGATCTACCTGACGCTGCGCTATGTGGCGCCTCATGGCGGCAGCCATCGGCGCAGCCTCGACTGGGCCGGCCAGGGAGCGGCCATCTTAGCGCTGGCGGCGCTGACTATGGCGTTGACCGAAGCCGCGCCGCTTGGCTGGGGACACGATTTGGTTCGAGGTGGCTTCCTGCTGGCCATGGCCGCAACCCTGGGTTTCATCTGGATCGAAGCCTGCGGCCATTCGCCGATGTTGCCATTGGAACTGTTCCGGATTCCGACGTTCACCGTGGCGTCTGTCGCGGGCGTGGTGGTGAACTTCGCCTATTACGGCTTGATCTTCGTGTTCAGTCTGTTCTTCCAGATCCAGCAACAACTCTCGCCACAGTTGACTGGGTTGGCCTTCCTTCCCATGACCATCGTGTTGATGGCAGTCAATGTGCTGGCAGGGCGACTGATCACGCGTATGGGGGCTCGCCTGTTGATGGTGTTGGGATTGACGCTGGCGGCCTTTGGCTACTTGCTGCTGATGCCGGTCAGCGTGGATGGCAGCTATTGGCTCCTGGTCGTTCCGATGCTGTCGGCTGCCAGCGGCACCGCGCTGATGGTGCCGACCATGACCAATGCAACGCTGTCCTCGGTAGATGCATCACGCGCGGGCATCGCGTCGGGGGTGCTCAACTCCGCTCGCCAGGTTGGCGGCATGCTTGGCGTGGCCGTCTTTGGCTACCTGGTCCGGGATACCGCGCCAGAGGCATTCATGCGCGGTATGCATGTGTCTATCGGTATTTCCGTGGCGCTTCTTCTGTCCGGCAGTGTCTTGTGCTGGCTGGGCATCCGGCCGGATCGTGCTATGGCTTGACGAGGTGAGGGCATGGATCTTCGACACCTGCGCTGTTTCCTTGCCGTTGCCGAAGAACTGCACTTCGCCCGCGCGTCTTCGCTGCCTGGAAGCAAGCCCGAGACCGGGTGAAGGCATCCTGGCGTCACCCGTCCGCCGGTTTCGGCCTCGGCCTGACGGAAGTCGCGCGCATCGAGGCCAGTCGAGAACAAGGTGTCGTTGCGCGGCCCCTGGCGGGTCGCTCACCCTTGTGTGATTGGCCCGAAACACTTGGCATCGGCCATTTTTCAGGCTGACGTCTGGGGTTGGGGCGCCAGACGTCGTTCAGAAGCCCGGACAGGTCGCATCCAGCAATAACCCTCCATGGCTATCACGCACACTCGAACCGGGGGACTTCCTGGATTGGGGGATGCGGTATGGACACACGAAGCTACAGCGCGGCAGAACGTCTGGAACGACTGCCCATCAGCGGTTATCACCGCGTCATTTTCATCATTATCGCCCTGGCGTTTTTCTTCGACTCCATGGACCTGGCGATGATGACGTTCCTGCTCGGTTCCATCAAAGCCGAGTTCGGCCTGAGCACCGCGCAGGCCGGGCTGCTGGCCAGTTCGAGCTTTTTCGGGATGGTGGTGGGCGCGTCGCTGTCCGGAATGCTGGCCGACCGCTTCGGGCGTAAGCCGGTGTTCCAGTGGAGCATCGTGTTGTGGGGGCTCGCCAGCTACCTGTGTTCCACGGCGCAAACGATAGAGACACTGACGTTGTTCCGAATCCTGTTGGGGATCGGCATGGGCATGGAGTTTCCCATTGCTCAGTCGATGCTGTCCGAACTGATTCCGGCCAAACGGCGCGGACGCTACATCGCCTTGATGGACGGTTTCTGGCCGCTGGGCTTCGTCGCGGCCGGGGTGCTTTCCTACTTCCTGCTGCCGGTGATTGGTTGGCGGGATATTTTCCTGGTGTTGGCGGTGCCGGCGGTGTTCGTCCTGGCGATCCGCTTTTTCATTCCCGAGTCACCGCGCTGGCTGGAGCAGGCCGGTCACCATGAGGCGGCGGATACCGTATTGCGGCGTATCGAGGAGCGCGTCAGGGCTTCATTGGGCCATTCGCACTTGCCCGAGCCGATTCGCCTGCCGCAGGTGGCCAGTCAACCGGGCAACTTTTTCTCGGCACTGAGGCAGATCTGGTCGCCGCTGTATCGCCAGCGCACGATGATGATCTGGAGCGTCTGGTTCTTCGCCTTGCTCGGCTTCTATGGCCTGACCTCCTGGCTCAGTGCCTTGCTGCAACAGTCGGGTTTTGCCGTGACTCAGTCGGTGTACTACACGGTGTTGATTTCCCTCGGCGGGATTCCCGGTTTCCTGATGGCGGCCTGGCTGGTGGAGCGCTGGGGACGCAAGCCGGTGTGCGTCGTGACGCTGCTCGGCGGCGGGGTGATGGCGTTTCTTTATGGGCAGAGTGCGGTGTTTGGCGGCAACGTCAGCCTGCTGATCGCCTCGGGGTTGCTGATGCAGTTTTTCCTGTTCGGCATGTGGGCGGTGCTCTATACCTACACGCCGGAGCTGTACCCGACATCGGCGCGGGCCACCGGCTCGGGTTTTGCCTCGGCGATTGGTCGTGTGGGCTCGCTGCTCGGGCCTCTGGTGACCGGGCTGGTGTTCCCGATAACCGGGCAGGGCGGGGTGTTCGCCCTGGGGGCGTTGTGTTTTGCGTTGGCGGCGCTGGTGGTCTGGGTGTTCGGGATGGAGACGCGGGGCAAGACACTGGAGGAATTGAGCGAGCCGGTGTCCATCGGCTAAATGCTGACCCTGTGGGAGCGAGCAAGCGCGCTCCCACATTGGTTTTGCGGTGTGGTTACGGTTTTACCAAACGTGCATCCAGGCTGTTCTGCGCCAACCGCTTGGCCTGGTCCTGGGTCATGCCCAGATCGGTGTACAACGCATGGAAGTTTTCGGTGACGTAACCGCCGAAGTACGCCGGGTCATCCGAGTTCACGGTCACTTTCACGCCACGCTCGAGCATGTCGAGAATGTTGTGCTGCGACATGTGATCGAACACGCGGAGCTTGGTGTTCGACAACGGGCACACGGTCAGCGGGATTTGCTCATCGATGATGCGTTGCATCAGGCGCTCGTCTTCGATGGCGCGCACACCATGGTCGATGCGCTGGATTTTCAGCAGGTCGAGGGCTTCCCAGATGTACTCCGGCGGACCTTCTTCACCGGCGTGGGCGACAGTGAGGAAGCCTTCGCCGCGGGCACGATCGAACACGCGCTGGAACTTGCTCGGCGGGTGGCCCATCTCGGAACTGTCCAGGCCGACGGCGACGAACGCGTCACGGAATGGCAGCGCCTGATCGAGGGTCTTCTGTGCTTGTTCTTCGCTCAGGTGACGCAGGAAACTCAGGATCAAACCGCTGGTGATTCCCAGTTGCTGCTCACCGTCCTTCAACGCGGCGGCGATGCCGTTGAGCACCACTTCGAATGGAATGCCACGGTCGGTGTGGGTCTGCGGGTCGAAGAACGGTTCGGTGTGAATCACGTTCTGCGCCTTGCAACGCAACAGGTAGGCCCAGGTCAGGTCGTAGAAATCCTGGGAGGTGCGCAACACGTCAGCGCCCTGGTAATACAGGTCGAGGAACTCTTGCAGGTTGTTGAAGGCGTAGGCCTTGCGCAAGGTATCGACGTCGCTCCACGGCAGGGCGATCTTGTTGCGTTCAGCCAGGGCGAACAGCAGCTCGGGTTCCAGCGAACCCTCAAGGTGCAGGTGCAGTTCTGCCTTGGGCAGGGCGTTCAGCCAGTCGTACATAGTCTGTTCTCATCAGGTGCAATGGTCGCCATTCTACAGGTGCTCGCTGCAACAATTGGTAAAACCTGACCGAGGGGTTCATCACACCGCTTGCTGTTCCCGTCGATAGGCGTAGGTATCGGCGAAGCGCGAGAGCAGGAATTCGGCACAGGTGGTGGTCGGGTATTTCGCCGGGTGCAGCTCATCCTGACAGCCGGGCAGGCATTCGATGCGCGTGTCGGGGTGTGGCTCGGCGAAGAACGGCATCGAATAGCGATCCACGCCCAGCGGGCTGATCACCCGGTGTGGCGTCGACAGGTAACGGTCATTGCTCCAGCGCGCCATCATGTCCCCCAGATTGACCACGAACGTGCCTTCGATGGGGGGCGCCTCAATCCATTCGCCTTTTACGTTCCGGACTTGCAGGCCGCCGGCGGCATCTTGATAGAGCAGGGTGATGCACCCGTAATCGGTGTGGGCGCCGGCACCTTGCTGTTCGACGGAGCTGGCGGTGTGACGCGGCGGGTAGTGGATCATCCGCAAGACGCTGACGGGTTCGTTGAAGCGCGTATCGAAAAAGTCGCGTTCGATCCCCAGCGCCAGGGTCATCGCCCGCAACAGCGTTTGCGCGAGGGCCTGCATGTCGAGGTAGTGTTGCTCCATCAGTGCTTCCCAGCCTGGCACTGACGGATGACGATTCGGGCCACGCAGGGGTTTTTCCGCCAACACTTCGGGATGGTCGGCGGGCAGGTGCAGACCCATGTCGAAGGTCTCTTTGAGGTCGCTGGGTTTGCTCGGGTCAAGCTGCTCGGTGGCGATGGCGCCATATCCGCGATGGTGGCGGGTCTGGGTGATGTCGATCTTGAGCTTTTCGGCCGCAGGTTGAGCGAAGAAACGCCTGGCGCTGCCGAGTACGGCGTCGATCCGTGCGGCGCTGATCGGGTGGCCCTTGATATAGAAAAAGCCCCATTCGCGGCAAGCGTGGTCGATTTGCGTTGCCACGTCAGACCAGGCGTTCTGGTCGTCGCTGTAGAGCGGGGCGATGTCGATGATGGGAAGGCTGGTCATGCGATTGTCCTGATGAGTACGCAAACGGGAAAACGCTGGGGAGCCTGTGGGAGCGGGCTTGCCCGCGATGACGTCAGCACATCCTGCATCTTTGTTGACTGAATGTCCGCTATCGCGGGCAAGCCCGCTCCCACAGGGTTTTGTGTTGATCGCTGGATTACTTCGGCATCTCGGCCTTCATGCCTTCCACGTAGTAATTCATCGACGCCAGCTCCGCATTGGTCGCGCTCACGCCCGCCGGGATTTTCTCGACACCGGCCTGATCCTTGATCGGCCCGCTGAAGGGGTGCAACGCACCGCTCTTGATGTCGGCGATGATCTGCTCGGCTTCGGCTTTCACCGGCGCCGGCACCAGGTCGCTGATCGGCAGTTCAACCGTGCCTTCTTTCAAGCCGCCCCAGTAGTCCTGGGATTTCCAGGCATGATCGATCACGCTCTGGGTTGCCTGAATGTAGTGCGGGGCCCAGTCATTGACGATGGACGTCAGCACCGCTTTGGGCCCGAAGTGCGCCATGTCCGAAGCGTAGCCGACGGCATACACGCCTCGACGCTCGGCGGCCTGGATCGGTGCCGGGCTGTCGGTGTGCTGGAACACCACGTCCACGCCCTGGTCGATCAGCGCGTTGGCGGCATCGGCTTCCTTGCCCGGATCGAACCACGAGTTGACCCACACCACCTTGATCTCGGTGCCGGGGTTGTACTTGTTCAGGGCCAGTTGAATGGCGTTGATGTCGCGGATCACTTCCGGGATCGGAAAGGACGCGACGTAGCCGATCTTCTTGGTCTTGGTCATCTTCGCCGCGAGGAAGCCGCCGACATAGCGACCCTCGTAGGTGCGCGCCAGGTAGGTGCCGAGGTTCTTGTCCTGTTTGTAGCCCGTGGCGTGTTCGAAGGTGACTTTGGGAAATTGTCTGGCGACTTTCAGCGTCGGGTTCATGTAGCCGAAGGAGGTGGTGAAGATCAGGTCGTACTTGTCCTTGGCCATGTTGCGGATCACCCGTTCGGCGTCGGCACCCTCGGCGACGTTTTCCACGTAGTTGGTGGTGATCTGCGGACCGAATTTTTCCGCCAGCGCCTTGCGTCCCTGTTCATGCTGATACGTCCAGCCGTGGTCACCGATCGGACCGATATAGACGAAGCCGACTTTCAGCGGGTCGGTGGCACTGGCGGACAGGCTGGCGCTCAGACCGATGGCCGCCGTCATGGCGCAAAGCAGCTTCTTCAACGGACGTTTGTGCATGAATTGGAACTCCATGTTGTTGTGTGGTTGGCAGGGTCAATGCAAATTGCTGACCAACAAGACAACAAATGGCCCTGATTCGCATAACGGCCTTCGCGAGCAAGCTCGCTTCCACCAAAGCACTGG
Source organism: Pseudomonas sp. MIL9 (assembly GCF_016887925.1). Classification (NCBI taxonomy): domain Bacteria; kingdom Pseudomonadati; phylum Pseudomonadota; class Gammaproteobacteria; order Pseudomonadales; family Pseudomonadaceae; genus Pseudomonas; species Pseudomonas sp. MIL9. Next base: position 134,172 of record NZ_JAFEHE010000013.1, read on the forward strand.
CTCGCGAAGAGGCCGGCAGGGCCAAAAAAAGTGCATGGCCTTGTACGGCTGCAATGCGCTGGTGCGTTAAGGTGTTGCGAATTATTAGCGCCGCTTCACAGTCAGTCGCTTATCCGCTCCTTCACGGCAAAAGGCCCGACATGCTCACCGTTCTCAAGCAAGAAACCTTTCTGCTGCTGGCCCTGATTGCCGCGGTTGTTGCCTTCGCGCTGGAGCACTGGTTGCTGCACAGCGGCCAGGCCATCGCACTGACCGGCGGACTGCTGTTGATTGCGTTCATCGTCGCTGCCTCCATGCGCGTCGCTCACCAGGCCGAATTGCTGGCGGAGAAAGTCGGCGACCCCTACGGCACCATGATCCTGACCCTGGCCGCCGTGCTGGTGGAGGTGCTGATCCTGGCGATCATGATGAGTAACGAAGCCTCGAAGACTCTGGTGCGGGACACGATTTATTCGGCGGTGATGCTCGATATCAACGGCATCCTCGGTCTGGCGGCGTTGATGGGCGGGCTCAAACATGGCGAGCAGTCCTACAACGATGATTCGGCGCGCAGCTACAGCGTGATGATCCTTACCGCCATGGGGGTGTCGATGGTGGTGCCGGAGTTCATTCCCGAGGCCAACTGGAAGCTCTACTCGGCCTTCACCATTGGCGCGATGGTGTTGCTGTACGCTTTGTTCCTGCGCATGCAAGTCGGGCCGCACAGTTATTTTTTCAGCTACAGCTATCCGGACAAGCGTCGCAAGAAGGAACCCCTGGAAAGCGAACCGGCACCCATCAACCTGGCGTTGTCCATCGGCATCCTGGTGTTCGGGGTGGTGGTGATTGGCGCGCTTGCCGAAGTGATGTCCAAGACCCTTGATCTGGGCCTGGAAGGGACGGGCGCCCCTCCGGTGGTTACGGCGATCCTGGTGGCGGCGATTTCCGCGGCGCCGGAGATTCTGACCGCGTTGCGCGCGGCGCTGGCCAACCACATGCAGGCGGTGGTCAACATCGCTTTGGGCGCGTCGCTGTCGACGGTGATTCTGACGGTGCCGGCGACGGAAGCGATGGCGCTTTACACCGGCCAGCCGTTCCAGATGGCCATGACCCCGGGGCAGACCGTGATGATCTTCATCACCCTGATCGTCAGCGCAATCAACCTCAACGATGGCGAAACCAACGCCATCGAAGGCATGACCCACTTTGTGCTGTTTGCGACGTTTATCATGTTGTCGCTGCTCGGACTTTGAATCCCCAACAAATCCCTTGTGGGAGCGAGCCTGCTCGCGATGGTGTGACAGTCAACGTCCATGTCACTGATCCTCCATCGCGGGCAAGCCCGCTCCCACAGGGACGGTGGTCGGATCAGGTCCCGGCGATCAACTGCCGTGCCGCCTGGCTGTGATCGGCAATCAAGCCTTTGAGGTCGAGCCCCTCGACCTGTCCATCAATCACTCGCCATTTGCCACCGACCATCACCCGATCCGCGCGATCCGCGCCGCACAGCAGTAGCGCCGATACCGGATCGTGGCTGCCGGAGAAGCGCAGTTCGTCGAGCTTGAACAGCGCCAGGTCGGCTTGCTTGCCCACGGCAATCTCACCGATATCGGTACGGCCCAACAGGCTCGCCGAGCCTTTGGTCGCCCAACCCAGCACGCGTTCCGGCGTGATCTTCTCGGCACCGTAGCGCAGGCGCTGGATGTACAGCGCCTGCCGGGTTTCAAGCATCATGTTCGACGCATCGTTGGAGGCCGAGCCATCCACGCCAAGGCCGAGCAGCGCGCCGGCATCGGTCAATTCGATGGTCGGGCAAATGCCGGAGGCCAGGCGCATGTTCGAGCTCGGGCAATGGCAAATGCCGGTGCCGGCGGCGCCGAGGCGGGCGATTTCATCCGGGTTGAAGTGGATGCCGTGGGCCAGCCAGGTGCGCGGGCCGAGCCAGCCGACGCTGTCCAGGTAATCCACAGTGCGCAGGCCGAAGCGTTGCAGGCAGAAGTCTTCTTCGTCGAGGGTTTCGGCCAGGTGAGTGTGCAGGCGCACATCAAGCTTGTTGGCCAGTTCGGCGCTGGCGGACATGATTTGCGGGGTCACGGAGAACGGCGAGCAGGGCGCCAGGGCGATCTGGATTTGTGCGCCGTCGCCGCGTTCGTGGTACTCGGCGATCAGGCGCTGGCTGTCGTCGAGAATCACCTGGCCTTCCTGCACGGTTTGTTGCGGTGGCAGGCCGCCGTCCTTTTCACCGAGGCTCATGGAACCACGCGTGAGCATGGCGCGCATGCCCAGTTCGCGCACGCTTTCAACCTGCACGTCGATCGCGTTTTCCAGGCCTTCGGGGAACAGATAGTGGTGATCGGCAGCGGTGGTGCAACCGGACAGCAGCAACTCGGCCAACGCGACTTTGGTGGCGAGGGCGAGTTTTTCCGGGGTCAGTCGGGCCCAGACCGGGTACAGGGTTTTCAGCCACGGGAACAACGGCTGGTTGACCACCGGCGCCCAGGCGCGGGTCAGGGTTTGATAGAAATGGTGATGGGTGTTGATCAGGCCCGGCAGGATCACGTGCTCGCGGGCGTCGAACACTTCATTGCACGGTGCCGAAGGTTGTTGACCGAGGCTGAGCACTTCGACAATTACGCCGTCTTGCAGCACCAGGCCGCCACGGGCATCGAGACCGTTGGCCGTGAAAATGGCGAGGGGATTTTTTAACCAGGTACGGGTCGCAGGCATGTTGGCCGGCTCCTCTGAAAGTGGGGTTCAGGGTTGCCAGCTCAGTGTTGCCCTGTCTGCTGATCCAGGGTCGCCGGGGAGGCGAGGTGCGGAGTTTCGATCAAAACGGCTTTCCCGGCAAGCCTCGTCCGACAGAGCAACCGGCTCCCACAGGGGGTTGTGTGTTACCAGGGAATGGTCTCGCCACGGTAATTCACAAAGTGATGTCCGCCCTTGCCGACATACGCATTCACCTGATCAACCAGACCACGGGTGCTGGTTTCAACGTCGATGTCGGCACCTTCACCGCCCATGTCGGTCTTCACCCAGCCCGGGTGCAGCGACAACACGGTCAGCTTCTGTTCGCCCAGTTGGGTGACGAAGCTGTTGGTCATGGAGTTCAGCGCCGCTTTGCTGGCCTTGTACAGCGCCAGTTCCGGCGCGTCCGGCATGGTCACGCTGCCCAGCACCGAACTCATGAACGCCAGCACGCCGGTGTCCGGCCGGATCTGCCCGACGAAACGCTGAGCCAGGTTGATCGGCGCTACGGCGTTGGTGAAAAACAGCTGACCGACGTCGGCCAGCGTCGCACCGCCATTCGGCGTCTGCACGTCAGGCCCCTTGACCCCGGCATTGACGAACAGCAGGTCGAACACTTCGCCGTTGAGCTGTTGACTCAGTGCGATGACCTGTTGCTGGTCGTCCATGTCGAGTTTCTCGATCCGCACCTTGCCCAAGGCCTGCAAGGCCGCGGCGTTCTGCGGGTTGCGCACGGTGGCGGTGACGTGCCAGCCGTCGGCCAGCAGGGTTTTCACCAGCCCGAGGCCCAGGCCCCGGGAGGCGCCGATGATGAGTGCGGTTTTTGCCGTGGACATGAGGGGCTTCCTTGTTCAGTAGGGTCATGGATTCAGTGGACAGCGTTGACCGAGCCGTTGCTGCAACTCGTTTCGCAGTGCACCCAATTCAGCCAGGCGGGTTTCGATCAGCGTGAGCTTGTCGTGCAGCAATTGCGTGACGGCACTGGCCTGGGCTAATTCACCGATGCGTATCACGACGTCTAAAAGGGGCTTGACCCTGGAGCATACTCCAGGCTTTAGCCTTGTTGCTCCCTGATTGAATGGAGCGACGCCGATGTGGACTTCTACGCAATATCGCCGACTGGTGCGCGGCAGTGCCTGGTATGACTTGATCGTGACCGCTGCGTTCGCCACGCCGTGGAGTTTTGCGGCATTGCATGCGGTGATGGTCAGTGTGAGTCAGGCTTTCGATTTGCCAGGTTCGTTACCACTGTTCGAGCCCGTGCACATGTTGATGGCGAACCTGTTGGGCTCGATTGTGTGCGTGTGGGCGGTGCTGCGGATTCGTGATCCGCAGTTGATATACGGTCGGTATGACGCGGTGGGCCGGTTCCTGTTTGCGGCCTGGCAGGCTTATGCCTTGGCCCATGGCGCGAGTTCATTGTTGGTTGTTTTCTTGATTTTTGAACTGGCGTGGGGCATTGCACAGGTTTTGCCTGTGCGGACGCCATCGCGAGCAGGCTTGCTCCCACAGGGTGTGCGTCAGGCACAGTAATTGCGCAAGACGCTGTCAGGTGGGAGCGAGCCTGCTCGCGAAGCGGCCCGCTCGATCACCGCTTAACGCCCAGACTGCCACGGCTGTCCCAACGACACCGGCGCATACAACCGGGTGCGCACCGCATCCCGGGACAGCAGCACCAGCACCACAATGGTCGCCACGTACGGCAGCATCGCCAGCAGGCTCGACGGAATCGCCAGCCCCAATCCCTGTGCCACCAGGTGCAGAATGCTGGCGAGCCCGAACAGGTAGGCGCCAAGCAGCAGACGCCACACCCGCCAACTGGCAAACACCACCAGCGCCAGGGCAATCCAGCCGCGTCCGGCGCTCATGTTTTCCGCCCACATCGGCGTGTACGCCAGGGACAGATACGCCCCGGCCAACCCGGCCATCGCACCGCCGAACAACACCGCCAATGCGCGCACGCCCAGCACCGGCAAGCCCATGGCACTGGCCGCGTCCGGGTTTTCCCCGACCGCCTGGATGATCAGCCCGATGCGGCTTTTCAGAATCACCCAGGCCACCAGCGCAAACAGGGTGAACGACAGATACACCAGCAGATCCTGAGCAAACAGCATGCGTCCGATCAGCGGAATTTCACTCAAGTAAGGGATCGCCAAGGGTTCGAAACCCGCCAGTGGTTTACCAACCCATGCCGCGCCGACGAAGGTCGACAGGCCCACGCCAAAAATCGTCAGCGCCAGGCCGGTGGCCACCTGGTTGGCATTGAACACCAGCGCCACCAGTGCAAACAGCGAGGACAACAGCATCCCGGCCAGCATCGCCAGCAACACCCCCAGCCACAAGTGGCCGGTACTGAACGCGACGATGAAACCGATCACCGCGCCAAACAGCATCATGCCTTCCTGGCCCAGATTGAGTACGCCGCTTTTCTCGCAGATCAGTTCACCCAATGCCACCAGCAGCAAGGGCGTGCCGCAGCGCACCATGGCGTAGAAAATATTGCTCAGCAGATCGATATCCATCACAGCGCTCCTGCGTGTACGGCGGTGGTGGGGGCGCGGCGGGACCAGCGCAGGTTCAAACGCGGGCGATAGAGAATCAGCACATCACTGGCCAGCAGGGAAAACAGCATCATCCCCTGAAACAATTGCGTGATCGCCTGGGGCAGGTTCAGGCTCATTTGCGCGCTCTCGCCACCGATGTACAGCAGCGCCATCAACAGGCTGGAAAACAGAATGCCGACAGGATTCAACCGACCAAGAAAGGCCACGGTGATCGCCGCGTAGCCGTAGCCGGGCGACACTTGTGGCACCAATTGACCGATCGGGCCGGTGACTTCGCAGACGCCGGCCAGCCCTGCCAGACCGCCGCTGATCAACAGCGCGAGCCAGATCAGGCGCTTCTCGCGAAAGCCGACGAAACCGGCCGCGCGCTTGTCCAGCCCAAGTACTTTGATCTGGAAACCGACAAAGCTTTTCTGCAACAACACCCACACCGCCACCAGCGCGAGCAGGGCGAAATACACCCCGGCATGCACTCGCCCATCCTCTGTCAGCAACGGCAAGCGACTGGCATCGCCGAACATCGCCGACTGCGGAAAGTTGAAGCCTTCCGGGTCTTTCAGCGGGCCATGGACGCAATACAGCAAGAGGTTCAGGGCGATGTAATTGAGCATGATGCTGGTGAGGATTTCATTGGCATTGAAGCGCGTGCGCAACCATGCGGTCAGACCGGCCCATGCCGCGCCGGCGAAGGTGCCGGTGAGCAGGATCAGCACCAGCGCCCAACGGCTTTGCATATCGACGATGTTCACCGCCAGCGCACTGCCGGCCAGCGCACCGAGTAACAGTTGACCTTCGGCGCCGATGTTCCAGATCCGCGCCTGATAGGCCACGGCCAGGCCCAGTGCGCAGAGCAGAATCGGCAAGGCCTTGACCAGCAATTCGGACACGCCATACCAGTCGCTGACCGGCGCGATCAGCAAGGTGTGCAAGGTCAGCAGCGGGTCATGTCCCAGCGCAATGAACAGCAGCGAGCCGCAGCCCAGCGTCAGGACCGCCGCCAGCAATGGCGAGCACCACAGCATCAGGCGCGATTGCTGGCCTCGGGGTTCAAGAGAAAGCAGCATGTGACACTCCGTTAAAGCGTTGCGGATACAGGTGATTGAGGGGCGTCGAAGCGGCCGGCCATCCAGCCGCCGACATCTATCAGGCGGGTGTCGACCGTGGCGCGCAGTGGCGACAATCGCCCGCCGCACAACGCGGCGAGGCGGTCGCTGATCTGGAACAATTCGTCGAGGTCCTCGGAGATCACCAGGATCGCCGCGCCGGCATCGCGCAAGGCAATCAACGCCCGGTGAATGGTGGCGGCGGCGCCGACATCCACGCCCCAGGTCGGGTGCGCGGCCACCAGCAGCTTCGGTTGCTGGAGGATCTCCCGGCCGAGGATGAACTTCTGCAGGTTACCGCCCGACAGGCTACGGGCCGGGGTTTGGCTGTCCGGTGTCTTGACCCCGAAGCGACGGATGATTTCTTCGGCCAGCGCTTCGACTTTGCCGCGCTGCACCAGGCCATTACTCACCAGCCCTTGTTGAAAAGCCGTCAACAAGGCGTTATCCGCCAGGCTCAGTTCCGGCACGGCGCCGTGGCCCAGGCGTTCGGCGGGGACGAACGCCAGGCCGCGCTGGCGACGCGCGTCGGGGCGCAAATGAGCAACCGCTTCGCTGCCGAAGCAGATCGTTGTGCCCTCGTCGCGGGTCAGCCGTTCTTCGCCGCTGAGCAAGGCCAGCAATTCGTCCTGGCCATTGCCAGCCACCCCGGCGATGCCGACGATTTCGCCGCTACGCACTTCGAGGTCGATGTTTTTGAGGGAGCAGCCAAAGGGGTCCGGGTTGGGCCAGGACAAACCCTTTACCTTCAAAAAGGCCTCAGCGCCGCGCACCTTTGGATAATCTGTGATCAGTTCTGCGGCCTCGCCCACCATCAACCGCGCCAATTGCGGGTCCGAGCATTCGGCAGGCACGCATTGCCCAGCCACCCGCCCACCGCGCAGTACTGTCGCGCTGTGGCACAGGGCGCGGACTTCGCCGAGTTTGTGGCTGATAAACAGAATGCTGCAGCCCTCGGCGGCGAGCCTGCGCAGGGTGACGAACAAATCGTCGGCCTCCTGCGGGGTCAGCACCGAAGTCGGTTCGTCGAGGATCAGCAGGCGGATGTCCTGCATCAGGCAGCGAATGATTTCCACCCTTTGCCGTTCGCCGATGGAGAGGCTGTGGACAAGTCGTTCCGGTTCCAGCGCCATGCCATAACGCTGTGAGACTTCACGGATCTTCGGTTCTAGTTGTTTCGGCGTGCCAGCCGCTGCGCCCATGGCCAACGCGATGTTCTGCGCCACGCTCAGGGTCTCGAACAACGAGAAATGCTGGAACACCATGCCGATCCCGAGACTGCGCGCCTGAGCCGGGTTACGCATGGTCACGCGTTGTCCCTGCCAGATCAGCTCCCCCGCATCGGCGTGGACGACGCCGTAGATGATCTTCATCAGGGTACTTTTGCCCGCGCCGTTTTCGCCGAGCAGGGCATGGATTTCGCCCGGGGCGATGCTCAGGTCGATGTCATCGTTGGCCAGGCAGCCAGGGTAGCGCTTGCTGATGCTGCGCAGTTGCAAGCGAGGCGCTTGAATGGGATGTGGCACGGGATTGGGCATGACAGGCTCAGTGCTATGGACTTGTGCCTGTGGATAAAGCAATTTTCTGGCCATTGGGTCAGGAAATTTTCAAACCGCCATGAGTCAAGGCGTTGCGCAGGCCGCTTCGCTGGGAGTGGTCCCGAATTCGGCACCACTTGAGGGCAACGCCTTTGATCGGGCTCCGCTTTCGCTCGGCAGCCTTTGATCAAAAAATGAGCAGTTGAGCGCAAGCCGTGTCCGGCATGGTGCGGCAGCGGCCATGAACGGGTTATCCACAGATTGCTCCACAGTATTTGTGCGCAAGCTCAAAGGGAGGGCATAAGCGCGCGACGGCTATCTTCTAAAGGTGATAAACCGCTCTAACTACTTGTTTTTACGTGGATTTGGCGTTTTCAATGTCGAATTGGACGAAAAGTGAGCAAAGCCCTGAAAGCCGCATGACAGAAGGGTTACAGCAGAATGTGCTCAGGTTATCCACAGTCGGGTGCACAGCTGATGTGGGCAAGTATGGAATATGTGAGAAATCGGCGCGCCCCAAAAAAATGCAGGCCTCAACGCTGCAACAAAATGCGTCCGCGACTCAAATCGGCGAGCTGGGATTGCAGGGTATCAATCTGACTTGCACCGACCGCCAACTGCAGTTCCACACCATTGGCCGTGAAGTTTTCCTCCACCACCAGACCACCGAGTTCCGCAACCCGCAGCTTCACCAGGGCCAACTCACTAAACGCACAGGCACAGCTCAATGGCACCCGACTGATCAATTCGATCTTCGGTGCTGGCTGCAGGCATTTGTTCGCACCGCCGCCGTACGCCCGGGCGAGTCCGCCGGTACCGAGTTGAATGCCGCCATACCAACGAATCACCAGCACCACGACCTGGTCGCAATCCTGAGCATCGATTGCGGCCAGAATCGGTCGGCCAGCCGTGCCGCCCGGTTCGCCGTCGTCGGTGCTGCGGTATTGATCGCCGATTTTCCATGCCCAACAGTTGTGCGTGGCATTCAAGTCGCTGTGTTGTTCGATGAACGCCTGGGCTTCAGCGGGGCTGGTGATCGGTGCGGCGAAGGTAATGAAGCGGCTTTTGCGAATCTCTTCGCGGTATTCGCAAAAACCACTGAGGGTAAATGGCATAGGTGTCTTAAATAGTCGGAGTCAGGCCGCAGCCCTTGAGGATGATTCGGATCAGGTTGTTGCCGGCGTCTTCCATGTCCTGCCTGGTCAACTTGCTGCGCCCGCTGACACGGCAAATCTGGGTGGCGAAGTCGGCGTAATGCTGGGTGCTGCCCCACAGCAGGAAGATCAGGTGCACCGGATCGACCGGGTCCATTTTGCCAGCATCGATCCACGCTTGAAACACGGCGGCCCGGCCCTGGAACCAGCTGCGATAGTCCTGGTTGAAATACTCGGTCAGGCATTCGCCACCGCTGATGACTTCCATGGCGAAGATGCGTGACGCCTGCGGTTGACGCCGGGAGAATTCCATTTTGGCGCGGATGTAGCGGGTCAGGGCTTCAGCCGGATCGTCCTCGGCGGTCAAGGTGTTGAAGGTGCTGTCCCACAATTGCAGGATGTTACTCAGCACCGCCACGTACAAACCGAGTTTGTTGGTGAAGTAGTAATGCAGGTTCGCCTTCGGCAACCCGGCATTCAGGGCGATGGTGTTCATGCTGGTGCCTTTGAACCCGTGACGGGCGAACTCGTCTTCGGCGGCTTTGATGATGGTCTCTTCGTTCTTCTGACGAATGCGGCTGGCGGGCTTTCCACCGTGGGCTGGGACTTCAAAGGTCATAGGCACTTCCGGACAAGTGGGTGGGTGCATCCAGTGCGTTGATAGCGCACCCATGGGCTTCAGACAAGTCCCGTCGCAGGATTTGCGTTTGTTCAGCGCGTGGCGGCCAGGCTTTCGAGGAAGCTTTCCAGCACCAGATGAGGGCGACGGCCCTTGCGCGTGACCGAGGCGAGGCTCAGGTCATAAAAGCGCGCGTTGGGTTTCAGGGCGCGTAACCGGCCTTGTTGCACCCAGAGGCTGGCGTAGTGGTCCGGCAAGTAACCGATGTAGCGCCCGGTCAGGATCAGGAACGCCATGCCTTCGCGGTCGGAGGCACTGGCGGTGCAGTTGAGCGCCTGATAATGGGCCTGGATTTCTGCCGGCAAACGAAAGGTCGGCGCAATGGCGTCCTGACTGTTCAGGCGTTCATCATCCAATTGTTTGTCATCGACATAGAACAGCGGATGGCCAACCGCGCAGTACAGCAGCGAGCGTTCGCTGTAGAGCGGTTGATATTCCAGTCCCGACAGCGCGCTCGCCTGCGGCACCACGCCGACATGCAGGCGACCGTCGAGTACACCTTGTTCCACCTCGTTGGGCGCGATCATGCGGATCTGGATTTGCACGTCCGGGCCGCGCTCTTTCAATTGCGCGAGCGCGTGGGTGATACGCATGTGGGGCAGGGTGACCAGGTTGTCGGTCAGCCCGATGGTCAATTCACCGCGCAAGTGCTGGTGCAGGCCGTTGACCTCGGTGCGGAAACTTTCCAGTGCACTCAATAGCTGCAACGCCGATTGGTAGACCTCACGCCCTTCCTCGGTCAGGGAAAAGCCGGCGCGACCGCGTTGGCACAGGCGCAGGCCGAGGCGCTGTTCCAGGTCGCTCATTTGCTGGCTAATGGCCGAACGACCGATGCCGAGCACGCTTTCAGCCGCGGAAAAGCCGCCACATTCGACCACGCTGCGAAAAATCCGCAACAGGCGGATATCGAAGTCGCTGACTTGAGCCAGTGGATCGGGACGGCGAATGCTCATGCGGACTACTCGAATGTTTAGCGGTTGGCAGACTGAAGGTTACAAAAGTTGCATTTCACCGACTTTATCGCCGTGGCAACTTAGCTGCAACAACGGTTTTCAATCCCTACGCCGCTTATTGCCTTGCGAGGTTTCGCTCATGAACTTGCCCGAAAACGCCCCGACTTCTCTGGCCAGCCAGCTCAAGCTTGATGCTCACTGGATGCCATACACCGCCAACCGTAACTTCCAGCGCGATCCGCGTTTGATTGTCGGCGCGGAAGGCAGCTGGCTGATCGACGACAAGGGCCGCAAGGTTTATGACTCGCTGTCCGGTTTGTGGACCTGCGGCGCCGGGCACACCCGCAAGGAAATCCAGGAAGCAGTCGCCAAGCAACTGGGCACCCTCGATTACTCGCCGGGCTTCCAGTACGGCCACCCGCTGTCGTTCCAGCTGGCAGAAAAAATTACGGATCTGACGCCGGGTAACCTGAACCACGTGTTCTTCACTGACTCGGGTTCCGAGTGCGCCGATACCGCCGTGAAGATGGTGCGTGCCTACTGGCGCCTGAAAGGCCAGTCGACCAAGACCAAGATGATTGGCCGTGCCCGTGGCTACCACGGCGTGAACATCGCCGGCACCAGCCTCGGCGGCGTGAATGGCAACCGCAAACTGTTCGGCCAGGCAATGATGGACGTCGATCACTTGCCGCACACGTTGCTGGCGAGCAATGCCTTCTCCCGTGGCATGCCGGAGCAGGGTGGTATCGCCTTGGCAGACGAACTGCTGAAGCTGATCGAACTGCATGACGCGTCGAACATCGCAGCGGTATTCGTCGAGCCAATGGCCGGCTCCGCTGGCGTGCTGGTTCCGCCACAGGGTTACCTCAAGCGTCTGCGCGAAATCTGCGATCAGCACAGCATTCTGTTGGTGTTCGACGAAGTGATCACCGGTTTCGGCCGTACCGGCAACATGTTCGGTGCCGACACTTTTGGCGTGACCCCGGACCTGATGTGCATCGCCAAGCAAGTCACCAACGGTGCGATCCCGATGGGCGCGGTGATTGCCAGCTCCGAGATCTACCAGACGTTCATGAATCAGCCGACCCCTGAATACGCGGTGGAATTCCCGCACGGCTATACCTATTCCGCACACCCGGTGGCGTGCGCTGCGGGCCTGGCGGCACTGGACCTGTTGCAGAAGGAAAACCTGGTGCAGAGCGTGGCCGAAGTCGCACCGCATTTCGAAAATGCGTTGCACGGTCTGAAGGGCACCAAAAACATCATCGATATCCGCAACTTCGGCCTGGCCGGTGCGATCCAGATCGCTCCGCGTGACGGCGACGCCATCGTGCGTCCGTTCGAAGCGGGCATTGCGCTTTGGAAAGCCGGGTTCTACGTGCGCTTCGGCGGCGACACCCTGCAGTTCGGCCCAACCTTCAACAGCAAGCCGCAAGACCTTGATCGTCTGTTCGACGCGGTGGGTGAAGTGCTGAGCAAAATCGACTGATTTCTCCTTCTATATAGATACACACAACGGGCGCGCCGATTGGGGCGCGCCTGTGGACAACTTTTAAGGAGCTTCCATGAGCGTTATTCCGCATTTGATCAATGGCGAACTGGTGACCGAGAACGGTCGCGCGGTTGATGTGTTCAACCCGTCCACGGGGCAAGCTATCCACAAGCTGCCACTGGCGACCCGCGAAACCATCCAGAGCGCTATCGATGCTGCCAAGGCTGCGTTCCCGGCCTGGCGCAACACGCCGGCGGCCAAGCGTGCCCAGGTGATGTTCCGCTTCAAGCAACTGCTGGAGCAGAACGAATCCCGCATCGCTCAACTGATCAGCGAAGAACACGGCAAGACCCTGGAAGATGCTGCCGGTGAACTGAAGCGTGGCATCGAGAACGTCGAGTTCGCTTGCGCGGCACCGGAAATCCTCAAGGGCGAGTACAGCCGTAATGTGGGTCCGAACATTGATGCCTGGTCCGACTTCCAGCCGCTGGGCGTGGTGGCCGGTATCACCCCGTTCAACTTCCCGGCCATGGTGCCGCTGTGGATGTACCCACTGGCGATCGTGTGCGGCAACTGCTTCATCCTCAAGCCTTCCGAGCGTGATCCGAGCTCGACGCTGCTGATCGCACAGTTGCTGCTGGAAGCCGGCCTGCCGAAGGGCGTGCTGAGCGTGGTGCACGGCGACAAGACTGCGGTGGACGCACTGATCGAAGCGCCGGAAGTCAAAGCGCTGAGCTTCGTGGGTTCAACGCCGATTGCCGAATACATCTATTCCGAAGGCACCAAGCGCGGCAAGCGCGTCCAGGCGCTGGGCGGGGCGAAGAACCACGCGGTGCTGATGCCCGATGCGGATCTGGACAACGCCGTCAGCGCACTGATGGGGGCCGCTTATGGTTCCTGCGGCGAGCGTTGCATGGCGATTTCGGTAGCCGTTTGTGTTGGCGACCAGGTGGCGGATGCGCTGGTGGCCAAACTTGTACCGCAAATCAAGGCATTGAAAATCGGTGCTGGCACCTCTTGCGGTCTGGACATGGGGCCGCTGGTCACAGGTCAGGCGCGCGACAAGGTCAGCGGTTATGTTGAAGACGGCGTTGCAGCCGGCGCGAAACTGGTGGTTGATGGCCGCGGCCTGAGCGTGGCCGGTCACGAGGAAGGCTTCTTCCTGGGTGGCTGCCTGTTCGATAACGTCACCCCGGAAATGCGTATCTATAAAGAAGAGATCTTCGGGCCGGTACTGTGCGTGGTTCGAGTGAACAGCCTGGAAGAAGCCATGCAACTGATCAACGATCACGAGTATGGCAACGGCACCTGCATCTTCACCCGTGATGGGGAAGCGGCGCGGTTGTTCTGCGATGAGATCGAAGTCGGCATGGTCGGCGTCAACGTGCCTTTGCCGGTGCCAGTGGCTTATCACAGCTTCGGTGGCTGGAAGCGTTCGCTGTTTGGCGACCTGCATGCTTACGGTCCGGATGGCGTGCGCTTCTACACCCGTCGCAAGGCCATCACTCAGCGTTGGCCGCAGCGTGCGAGCCACGAAGCGTCGCAGTTCGCATTCCCTAGCTTGTAAGTAGAAGGGGATAAAAGGCCGACCCATTGGGTCGGCCTTTTTGTTTTCGGGGCTTTTTTGACCTGTATGACAGATTTATGAAGATAGGGGTTGACGGCAGATTCTGGAAGCCTATAATTCGCCCCACTTCCGGCGCAGTCGAAACGGAAAACTCCTTGGAATACAATGAGTTAGGCAGTTTTCGGCAGCGGGTTGCTTCAGGTCATCGAAGCGCGAAGGAAGTTGAAAAAGAGGTGTTGACAGCAGCGAGTAACGCTGTAGAATTCGCCTCCCGCTGACGAGAGATCGAAAGCGCAAGTGGTTGAAGTTGTTAAGGAATCCTTGAAAACTTCTGAAAATAATCACTTGACAGCAAATGAGGCTGCTGTAGAATGCGCGCCTCGGTTGAGACGAAAGATCTTAACCAACCGCTCTTTAACAACTGAATCAAGCAATTCGTGTGGGTGCTTGTGGAGTCAGACTGCTAGTCAACAGATTATCAGCATCACAAGTTACTCCGCGAGAAATCAAAGATGTAACCAACGATTGCTGAGCCAA